>NZ_CP015243.1:2507101-2820489 GCF_001648175.1 Halotalea alkalilenta
CTTCTTCCGCTTGGTCAAGCTGGTGATCTGGTTGGTCATCTTCGCCGGCATCATTTGGGCGGTGATGCGCTACGACGGCGACGCCGGCGTGGTCGGTCCCCACGTCGGGGTGGTCGAGATCGACGGCGTGATCTCCGATGATAGCGAGGCCAGTGCCGAGCGCATCATAGAAGGGCTCGACGCCGCTTGGACCAGCTCGGCCCAGGCGGTGGTGCTGCACATCAATAGCCCTGGCGGCACCCCGGTGCAGGCGCAGCGAATCTACGCCGAAGTGATGCGCTTGCGCGATGCCGGAGACAAGCCGATCTATGCGGTGATCGAGGATCTTGGCGCCAGCGGCGCCTACTACGTCGCCTCGGCGGCCGAGCGGATCTACGCCTCGCCCTCGAGCCTGGTCGGCTCGATCGGGGTGATCCACGCCGGCTTCGGGCTGGAGGGGGCGATCGATAAGCTGGGCATCGAACGTCGCGTGTTCACCGCCGGCGAGAACAAGGACCTGCTCGATCCATTCAGGCCGGTGACGCCCCGGCAGCAGGCGTTCTGGCAGCAGGTGCTCGATACCACGCATCGTCAGTTCGTCGACGCGGTGAAGGCAGGGCGCGGGGATCGTCTGGCGGACGACCCGGAGCTGTTCAGTGGCCTGGTCTGGAGCGGTGAGCAGGCGATGTCGCTGGGGCTGGTCGATGAGTTGCAGAGCTTCGATCAGGTGATCCGGGCCCAGGTCGGTGACGCCACTGCCTACGTCGACTACACCCCCAAGGTCGATCCGTTGGAAAGAGTGGCCCAGCGCCTTGGTGTCGTGGCGGCGAGCTTCCTCGGTCTCGAGCTCGAAACCTCACGCTCGCCTCTGCGTTATCAGCTGCGCTGAGCCTCACCTGGCGCCGAGCGGGTCCAGGCCCGCCCGGCGCAGCATTGCGCAGAGTCGAATCAGGGGCAGGCCGATCAGCGTATTCGGATCATCGCCCTCGAAACGCTCGAACAGTGCGATGCCCAGCCCCTCCATGCGAAAGGCGCCTGCGCAGTCCAGCGGCCGTTCGCGCGCGACGTAGCGCTCGATCTCATCCGCGCTCAGGCCTCTGAACACCACGTCGAAGCGCTCCACCGCGCTCTGGTGCGTGCCGCTGCGTCCATCGGCCAGCGCAAGCCCGGTATGGAAGCTCACCCGCTGGCCGGAAAAGCCGCGTAGCTGCTCGCGGGCGGCGGCCTCGCTGCCAGGCTTGCCCAGGGTGAGTCCGTTGAAGGCGCAGACCTGGTCCGAGCCGATCACCAGCGCTTGCGGGTGCTCCCGGGCTACCTTCCAGGCTTTCTCAAGCGCCAGTCTTGCCGCCAGCGCTTCGGCGGATTCATGCTCTCCGGGGGTTTCGTCGATCTCCGGTGAGACGCAGTGATAGTCCATTCCCAGGCGGTCGAGCAGCGCTCGGCGATAGGGCGAGGAGCTGGCGAGAATCAGCATCGGCGGCGGTGTGTCGTTCAAGCGGGGCTTCCATGGCGGGGTGATCGGTAGATATGGTGCGCGGCGCGCTTTGACAGGCGCCTGGACAGTCCCTATTATTGCGCGCCTATGTCAACCATGCGAATTCCCCACACCGTCGAGCCCTACCGGCTGGCCGCCAACGCCGAGCGACTGGAAGGCCTGATCCCGCTCGCTTCGATGCCGCGTTTGGTTGATGCGCTCGGCGAGCAGCAAGGCGACTGCCGGGTGCGCCTCGCCTTCGATGTCGACGCTCAGCGCCAGCGTCATATCGATGGCAGGCTCGAAGCGCGGGTGACGATGCACTGCCAGCGTTGCCTGCAGCCGATGGAGGTCGAGGTCGAAAGCGACTTCCTGCTCGCGATGGTCTCGAGCGACGCCCTCGCGGCGGAGCTGCCGAAGCGTTATGAGCCGGTGCTGGTCGAAAACGAACAGCTTCAGCTGCTGCCGGTGGTCGAGGACGAACTGCTCCTCAGCCTCCCGCAGGTGGTCTATCACGATGATGCCGATTGCGGCGTCTCGCGCGACCAGCTGCAGAGCGGCAAAGCCGTCGAGGACGACAGGACCAACCCATTCAGCGTGCTGCGTTCGCTGAAGGACAAACCTTGATTCTCCGGGCGCCCTGCGCTCGGACACTACCCGTAGGAGATTCAACATGGCCGTTCAACAGAATCGCAAGACCCGCTCCAAGCGCGGCATGCGTCGTGCCCACGATGCCCTCAGCGCTCCGGCGCTGGCCCAGGACAAAGAGACCGGCACTACCCATCGCCGTCACCACGTCTCTCCCGACGGCTTCTATCGTGGCCGCAAGGTCGTCGACGTCGACGCCTGAGCGCGGCGTCGACCGGCCGCGGCACGGCTGATTCCAGCGCTTGCGGGCGGTGCGTATCGCCATCGATGCGATGGGCGGGGACTTCGGTCCCCGCGTCATCGTCAGGGGCTGCTTCGAGGCGCTCAAGCGCGATGCTTCGCTGTCGCTTTTGCTTTTCGGTAGTCGAGCCTCTCTCGATGAAGCCTTCGATGCCTTGCCGCGCGCCATGGCGCCGCTGCGAGAGCGGATTTCGCTTCGCTACGTCGAGCGCAGCTTTTCCTCCGCGGAACTTCCCTCCCATGCCCTGCGCGGGCGCTATCTCAGTGATCACGATGCCTCAAGTCTCCATGCCTCGATTCGTGCGGTCGAGCGCGGCGAAGCCATGGGCTGCGTCAGCGCCGGGGACACCGGTGCGCTGATGGCGGTGGCGCGTCACTGCCTCGGCATGCTGGAAGGTATCGTTCGCCCGGCGATCAGTTCGGCGATCCCCACCATCGGCGAGCGGCCCTGCTACGTGCTCGATCTCGGCGCCAATGTCGATTGCCAGCCGCGCCACCTGCTGCAGTTCGCTCGCATGGGGGCCGAGATGGTCAGCGTGGTCGATGGCATCGAGCGGCCCAGGGTGGCGCTGCTCAACATCGGCTCGGAGACCCGCAAGGGTAGCCGCTTGGTGCGCGAGACCGATGCGTTGCTGCGCGCGCTCGATGCGCCGCGCTTCGACTACCAGGGCTTCGTCGAGGGAGATGGCATCTATGCGGGCAGCATCGACGTGATCGTTTGCGACGGGTTCGTCGGTAATGTGGCGCTGAAGACCAGCGAGGGGCTTGCCAAGATGCTCGGGCGCAAGCTGCAGGTGACCTTCGAGGCGAACTGGCGCACTCGACTGGTGAGCTTTCTCGCCCGTCCGGCGCTGTCGCGCTTTCGTCGTGAGATCGATCCGGTGCGCTACAATGGTGCCAGTCTGCTCGGCCTCTCCGCGACCGTGGTCAAGAGTCACGGGGGAGCCGATGCGCTCGGCTTCTCGTACGCGATCTCGAGGGCCGTGACCGAGGTCTCGGGGCGCCTGCCCGCCAGGCTCGCCGAGGGGCTGGCGAAGTGACCGCCTCATTCCAGGCTGTGATCCGAGGCGCTAATCCCTTGGGTCCAGATCATTCGATCGCATACAGATAGGTACTTCCAGATGACCGCTAACCTCGCTTTCGTCTTCCCCGGTCAGGGCTCCCAGCATCTCGGTATGCTGCGGGAGCTCGCCGAGCGCTACAGCGTGGTGCGCAGCACGTTCGAAGAAGCCTCCAGTGCCCTGGGTTTCGATCTTTGGCACACCGTTCAGGAAGGCAGCCCCGAGGCGCTCAACGCCACGGCGGTGACCCAGCCGGCCCTGCTTACCGCAAGCGTTGCGATCTGGCGGGTCTGGCAGGAGCTCGAAGGCCCCCGCCCGACGCTGATGGCGGGGCACAGTCTCGGCGAGTACAGTGCGATGGTCTGCGCCGGCACGCTTGGTTTCGCCGACGGTGTGCGTCTGGTGCGCCTGCGTGGGGAGGCGATGCAGGCGGCGGTGCCCGAAGGGGTCGGCGCGATGGCGGCGATTCTCGGTCTGGACGACGCTCAGGTAGAAGTGGCTTGCCGTGAGGCCTCGCAGGGCGATATCGTCGCGGCGGTGAACTACAACTCACCGGGGCAGGTGGTGATCGCCGGGCATCGGGCGGCTGTCGAACGTGCCATCGCGGCGTGCCAGCAGGCGGGCGCCAAGCGGGCGCTGCCGTTGCCGGTATCGGTGCCGTCTCACTGCGAACTGATGCGCCCTGCGGCGCTGCGGCTCGGTGCCGCGCTTGCCGAGCTCGAGGTCAAGCCGCCACGCTATCCGGTGATACAGAACGTGGATGCGCAGAGCCACGATGACGTGGAAGTGCTGGTGGCGCGACTGGTCGAGCAGCTCTATCGGCCGGTGCGCTGGTCCTCCTGCGTCGAGGCGCTGGTTGAGCAAGGCTCGCGGGTGTTCATCGAGTGTGGTCCCGGTAAGGTGCTGACAGGTCTCAACAAGCGCATCGACCGGCGGATCAAGGGGCTCGCGGTGAATGACCCTGAGTCCCTGACGAGCGCGCTGGAGCTTGCGCGCGAAGAGAACGAAGAGAGCGAGTGACTGGATATGGCGAGTGAAAAGAAGGTGGCGCTGGTGACCGGCGCTAGTCGTGGGATCGGGCGTGCGGTGGCCCGCCAGCTGGGGAGCCAGGGGTTCTTCGTGATCGGTACCGCGACCAGCGACGCCGGTGCCGAAAGGATCAGTGCCGATCTCGCCGAGCATGGCGTCGAGGGGCAAGGGGCAACGCTCGAAGTCAATGACGCCGCCGCGGTCACGGCGCTGGTCAGCGACATCACCGAGCGCTTCGGTGTCCCGCTAGTACTGGTCAACAACGCCGGGATCACTCGCGACAATCTGCTCATGCGGATGAGCGAGGAGCAGTGGGACGAGGTGCTGGACACCAACTTGAAGTCGGTCTACCGGCTCTCCAAGGCTTGTCTTCGCGGGATGACCCGTGCGCGCTACGGCCGTATCATCAACGTAAGTTCGGTGGTCGCGACCTTCGGCAACCTGGGGCAGGCCAACTACGCCGCGGCGAAGGCCGGGATGGAAGGGTTCAGCCGCGCGCTTGCTCGCGAAGTAGCCTCGCGCAACATTACCGTCAACTGTGTCGCTCCCGGCTTCATCGCCAGCGACATGACCGAGGTCTTGCCCGAAGCGCAGCGTGACGCGCTGCTTGGGCAGATTCCGCTCGCCCGCCTGGGCAAGCCGGAAGAAATCGCTGCCGCTGTCGGCTTTCTGGCCAGCGATGCCGCCGCTTATGTCACCGGTGAAACTCTGCACGTCAACGGTGGCATGAACATGCGTTGATCGCCCCCGGTGGCGTTGTTGCGTCACTCTGGAGCGGTCTATAAACTACCGTCAGTCTTGAACCGGCGGAATCCGTACTATTAGGAGCACAGACAACATGAGTACCATTGAAGAGCGCGTCAAGAAGGTCGTGGCCGAGCGCCTGAACGTCAAGGAAGAAGAGATTCAGAACAGCTCTTCTTTCACTGAAGACCTGGGTGCTGACTCGCTCGACACCGTTGAGCTGGTAATGGCTCTGGAAGAGGAATTCGATACTGAAATTCCCGACGAAGAAGCCGAGAAAATCACTACCGTGCAAGAAGCGATCGACTACATCAACGCTCACCAGTGAGCGTATGACGCGACGCCTCGGGTTGGCGTTCGCGTCGTGTTATCGATGACCGCCGCGCGTCTTGTACGCAGGAAAAACCGCTCCATCGGAGCGGTTTTTTCATATCCAAAGCCTCGGGCGAGATGACCTGAGCTTGCTTTGGATACCCACCCGCCGGGGCTTTGGCCGCCTGGATTGCGTGGTTGGAGTGCGAGGGGCCGAATCGGCGTTCGAACGAGGTGCATTTGACGCTATAATCTCCGCTTCGATTACGCTCTCCCCGAGGGTGTCATCGGGTAGAGAGGGCGGCGTGCAGTTGGCAGTGCCGTTCCCGCTCCCGCAGCGCGACTTGAATCGTCGCATCCAGGTCGCGGCACAATCAGAGAGCGGCGCTTGCGCCGCGTTAGAGCAAGGTTTGGAGGAGTGATGATGCCTCGCAGGAGAGTCGTAGTGACCGGACTCGGTATGCTGACCCCGGTCGGCAACACCGTCGATGAGAGCTGGTCGAACATCTTGAAGGGCAAGAGCGGCATTGGTCCGATCGAGCACTTCGATGCTTCCACTTTCAATACCCGGTTCTGTGGCTCGATCAAGGACTTCGACCCGACGCCCTATCTCAATCCGAAGGAAGCGCGCAAGGTCGATCTGTTCATCCAGTACGGGCTCGCCGCCGCTGCACAGGCGATCGCCGACTCGAGGATAGTCTGCAGCGAAGACAACGCACATCGTATCGGCGTCGCCATCGGTTCGGGGATCGGTGGCCTGCCGATGATCGAGAACAACCATACGGCGCTGATCAATGGCGGCGCGCGTCGCGTCTCGCCGTTCTTCGTCCCTGGCTCGATCATCAACATGGTGGCGGGCAACCTGGCGATCCAGTACGGCTTCACCGGGCCTAACATCGCGATCACCACCGCCTGTACCACTGGCACCCATAACATCGGCTACTCCGCACGCACCATCGCCTACGGCGACGCCGACGTGATGGTCTGCGGCGGCTCCGAGATGGCCTCCTCGCCGCTCGGCATCGGCGGCTTTTCCGCGGCCCGCGCGCTCTCCACCCGCAACGACGATCCGCAGGCCGCCAGCCGCCCGTGGGATCGCGGTCGCGATGGCTTCGTACTCTCCGATGGCGCCGGGGTGATGGTGCTCGAGGAGTACGAACATGCCGTCGCTCGCGGCGCGACCATCTATGCCGAACTCAAGGGCTTCGGCATGAGCGACGACGCCTATCACATCACCTCGCCGAACGGCACCGGTGCCGAGATGGCGATGCGCAATGCGATTCGTGATTCAGGCATAGCGCCGGAGTCGTTGCAGTACATCAACGCCCACGGCACTTCGACCATGGCCGGCGACGTCGCCGAGAGTCAGGCGGTCGAACGGGTGATGGGCGAGGCCTCCAAGCAGGTCGCGGTGAGCTCGACCAAGTCGATGATCGGCCATCTGCTCGGCGCCGCCGGCGCGGTCGAGGCGATCTTCTGCGTGCTCGCGCTGCGTGACCAGATCGCGCCGCCGACGATCAACCTCGACGAGCCCGACGAGGGCTGCAACCTCGATTACGTACCCCACGTCGCCCGCGAGATGCATATCGACCACGCGCTCTCCAACTCATTCGGCTTCGGCGGCACCAACGGCTCACTGCTGTTCGGCCGGGTGTGAGGCCTTGGGGATGAGGCAGGCATGAGCGAGCCCGGCGGGGCGAATCGAGCGAGGAGCGAAGCGATGCTGCCCTTCGACGATCGCGGGCTGGCCTATGGTGACGGCGTGTTCGAAACCGTGCTGGTGCGCGATCATCGCCCGACCCTCTGGCAGGCCCACCATGCCCGGCTGATACGCGGTTGCGAAGTGCTTGGCATGCGGGCTCCCGATCGCGATGCGCTGGAGGCCGCCTTCGCCGGCGCCCCTGGTCTCAAGGTGACCAAACTGATCGTCACCCGCGGCAGCGGCGGCCGCGGCTATTTGCCGCCGGCGCAGCCGAAGGTCAGGCTGCGCTGGCGCTCGACGGCGTTCGCCCCTGATACCGCGCGCTGGAGCGCGGGCGTCGAGGTGGGGCTCTGCCGGCTGCGCCTGTCCCGTCAGCCGGCGCTGGCCGGCATCAAGCACCTCAACCGGCTGGAGAACGTGCTTGCCCGGGCGGAGTGGCGCGAGGAGAAGATCGCCGAGGGTCTGCTCGCCGATCAGCAAGGATGGCTGACCGAGGCGACGGCGATGAACCTTTGCTGGCACGATGGACGCCGCTGGTTCACGCCGCCGCTCGAGCAGTGCGGCGTCGCGGGCACGCTACGTGCGGCGCTGCTCGAGGCAGGCCTGCTCGAGATCGCGCCGCTGCATCTCGACGAGCTGGCGCGCGCCCGGGCACTGTGCCTGATCAACTCGGTGCAGGGGCTGTGGCCGCTGCGCCGGCTGCACTTCCCCATCCAGCGGGAGCCGTTCGAACCGCCATTGGCCGATGCCCATCTCGCGCTGCAGCGCAGCGCCCATCAACTGCTCGGGTATCATCGCTGAGCGCCGCGACATCATTACGGGTCCGATATCATCGTCATGCGTTTGCTCAAATCGTTTTTTCTTCTGTTGCTGGTGCTCGCCGTCGTGCTTACCGGCGGGTACTACTACTGGCGCCACCAGCTCGATGCACCGATCACGCTGTCGCAGCCCGAAATCTACGAAGTGCGCCCGGGCGACGGTGCCCGGGCGACGCTGGCCCGGCTCGAATCCCTCGGGGTGATCGCCGAGCAGTGGCCGTTCAAGCTGCTCGGGCTGGTCGAGCCCGAGCGACTGACCGGGCTGAGGGTAGGGGAGTTCATGCTCGAGCCGGGCATGAGCGGGCGCGAACTGCTGGCCAAGCTTTCGAGCAACGATGTGGTCACCTACACCGTGACCATCCCCGAGGGGCGAACCTTTGCTCAGATGAGAGGCCTGCTCGACGCGGCGCCGAAACTCGAGCACCAGAGCGCCGGTCTCGATGACGAGGCGCTGATGGAGGCCCTGGGATACGCCGGCGAGCACCCTGAAGGGCGGTTCTTCCCCGCGACCTATCGCTATCGAAAGGGCGACAGCGACCTCGAGCTCTTCAGCCAGGCCTACCGGCTGATGAGCCGCGAACTCGAGCGCGCCTGGGCATCGCGCGTCGAAGGGCTGCCTTACGACGATCCCTATCAGGCGCTGATCATGGCATCGTTGATCGAGCAGGAGACCGGCGCACCGGAGGAGCGAAGAGAGATCGCCGGGGTCTTCGTGCGTCGACTCGAGCGCGGCATGCGCCTGCAGACCGACCCGACCGTCGTCTACGGGCTCGGCATGGCCAGCGGCCAGGGGCTTACAAGACGCGATCTGGCTGCCGATAATCCCTACAACACCTACCGTATCGACGGGCTGCCGCCGACCCCGATCGCGTTGCCAGGCCGGGCGTCGATCGAGGCGGCATTGGATCCGGCGCCCGGGGATACCTACTACTTCGTTGCGATGGGCAACGGTCGGCATCGGTTCTCCCGTA
Organism: Halotalea alkalilenta; assembly: GCF_001648175.1. Classification (NCBI taxonomy): domain Bacteria; kingdom Pseudomonadati; phylum Pseudomonadota; class Gammaproteobacteria; order Oceanospirillales; family Halomonadaceae; genus Halotalea; species Halotalea alkalilenta. Next base: position 2,516,080 of record NZ_CP015243.1, read on the forward strand.
CCCTCGCCGAGCACAACGCGGCGGTGCAGCGCTACATACGCGACCGCCGCGGCGCGGCGCAGGAGGGTGATGCACCGCCTTTGGGCAGCGGTGCGGGCGTGACCGAGAGCGCAGGCGAACAGACACCTTGAGGAGCAGCGCGATGAACCCGAGCGACGATAGTGCCAGGGGGCGCTTCATCACCCTCGAGGGCGGTGAGGGGGTCGGCAAGAGCACCAACGTCGATTTCGTCGTCGAGCATCTGCGCGGCCGCGGCCTGGAGGTGGTGCGCACCCGTGAACCCGGTGGTAGCCCACGCGCCGAACGTATCCGCACCCTGCTGCTCGACCCCGCGGCGGACGAACCGCTCGATCAGACCGCGGAGCTTTTGCTGATGTTCGCCGCTCGCGCCCAGCACCTGGCGATGACCATCCTCCCCGCGCTCGACCGCGGAGCTTTCGTAGTCTGCGATCGCTTCACCGATGCCACCTACGCATACCAGGGCGCCGGCCGGGGTATCGATCGGGGAGCGATCGAGATGCTCGAACGCCTGGTTCAGCGCGGCCTCGAACCCGATCTTACGCTGCTGCTCGACATGCCGGTGGAGGCCGCGCTCGCTCGGATGATCGCCCGCGGCGCCACGCTCGATCGATTCGAGACGCAGGCGCCTGCGTTCTTTTGCGCCGTGCGTGAAGGCTATCGCCACCGCTACGAGGCGGCACCGCAACGTTTCGAATTGATCGATGCCGCCCCTGCGCTGGCGCAGGTCCAGGCCGCGATCGCCGCGGCGCTCGACCGGCGCCTGGCGCAGTGGGGGACGATATGAGCGAGCGCGAGGTGGATCGACCGCTGTCCTGGCAGCGTGACGACTGGCATCGGCTGGTCGAGCTGATCGAGCGCGAGCGGCTGCCCCATGCGCTGCTGCTCGCCGGGCCCGCCGGGCTCGGCAAGGGCCACTTCGCCGAGCTGGTCATCGCGCGGCTTTTGTGCGCCGCACCGCACCAGGCGACCATGGGAGCGGTCGCCTGCGGGCGTTGCCATGGATGCTCGATGCGCCTTGCCGGTCACCACCCTGACCTGCTCACCGTGGCACCGGCCGACCAGGGGCGGCTGATCCGCATCGACACGGTACGGGGGATCAACGACTTCCTTGCCCAGACCGCGCAGCAGGGCGGCTATCGGATCGTACGCCTCAACGGCGCCGAGGCGATGACCATCGGAGCGGCCAATGCGCTGCTCAAGAGGCTCGAGGAGCCCGGCCCCCGTACCCTGTTCCTGCTGCTCTCGGATATGCCCTCGCGGGTGATGCCGACGGTGCTCAGCCGCTGCCAGCGCTGGAGCTTCACTGCGCCGAGCTTCGATGAATGCCTGCCGTGGCTGGTCGAGCGGCTGGCCGGCGAAGATGATGCGCGATTCTGGTGGCGGGTTGCCGGTGGCATGCCGCTGGCCGCCGTGGCGCAGGGAGAGAGCGAGGCGCGCAAGCTGCGTCAGCGACTCACCGAGCTCTTCGATGCGCTGGTGCGGGGCGCGGAGCCGGTGGCCGAGGCTGCGCGCCTCGACCGCCAGCAGCTCGGTACGATCCTTGGCTACGGTATCAGCTGGCTCGAAGACCTCATTCGCCTGGGGCTTTCCGGCAACGTCGAGTCGCTGCGCAATCCCGATCTGCTGTCGCTTTATCGCCAGGCGGTGAAGAACGCCCGGGTGCGCGATTGGTTCCGCCTGCTCGACTACGCGCGTGAACAGCGCCGGCTGATCGCCCAGGGCAGCAATCCCAATCCCCGGCTGGTCCTCGAGGCCTGGCTGATCCGCTGGGCGGCGCTGCTGCGCTCGTAAGCCCTGGTGCGATGTCGAATCCAACCATGAGAACGCCATGACTCGAAGCTTCACTGCGTCCGCGGCACCGATGGCCCAGCCGCACTTCGTCGACTCCCACTGTCATCTCGACCGGCTCGATCTCGCGCGCTACCAGGGTAGCCTCGACGCGGCGATCGACGCAGCCGTCGAGGCGGGCGTCGGCCGGATTCTCGCCATGGCGACCGACCTGGACGACCTGCCCGGGCTGGTCGAGATCGCCCGCAGGCATCGCTGCGTCGAGATCGCCGCCGGCGTGCATCCCCTCAAAGCACTCGAGCAGGAGCCGAGCCTCGATGAGATCCGCGCCTGTATCGAGCGCTTCGCGCCGGTCGCGGTGGGTGAGATCGGCCTGGACTTCGCCGATACCGAGGCGGCGGTGCCGTTCGAGACCCAGCGCCTGCGCTTTCGCAATCACCTGATCGCGGCCACCGAGGCGGAACTGCCGGTCAGCGTGCATACCCGCGCCGCCGGGGAAGAGACGCTGGCCTTGATCCGCGCGCACGCAAGCCCAGACGTAGGGGGCGTGCTGCACTGCTTCACCGATGATATCGGCATCGCCCGAGAGGCGATCCGGCTCGGTTTCTACGTCTCGCTTTCAGGCATCGTTACCTTCCATCGTGCGGAGAACGTCCGCGAGCTGGCGCGCCGCCTCCCGCTCGATCGGCTGCTGATCGAGACCGACAGCCCCTGGCTTGCGCCGGTGCCTCATCGCGGTAGCCCCAACGAGCCGCGTCACGTGGTCGAAGTGGCGAAGACCATTGCCGAGGTGCGCGGTATCAGTCTCGACGAGGTGAGGATGCAGACCAGCGCCAACTTCTATCAACTGTTCTCGCGTGTGCGCTGAACGCTCCATAGTGAGCCTCAGCGCCACGCGCAGGGCGCTGCTCGAGCGGCTGAGCGAAGAGCAGCGCGCGGTGGTCGCCCACCGCCAGGGACATGCGCGTGTCGCTGCGGTGGCGGGGGCCGGCAAGACCTCGACCCTGGCCGCCAGGGTCATGGCGCTGCTCGACGATGGTGCCGACCCCGAGCGGATGCTGGTATTGATGTTCAACCGTGCGGCCCGCGACGAGTTCGCCACCCGTCTCCAGAGCCTCGCCGCACCGGGACAGCGGCTGCCCCGGGTGCGCACTTTCCACTCGATCGGGCATCGCCTTTGCGGCTCGCTGACCCGCTGGGGGGTGCTGCCGGCACGGCGGTTGATCGAAGCGGAGTGGCAGCGCGAGCGGCTCGCCCGCCAAGCGATGGTACGTACCCTCGAGGAGTATCCCGAGCTCGGCGAGGAGGCGCTCGAACCCGAGCGGCTCGAGGCGTTCGGTCATTTCTGCGAGCGGGTCAAGGGCGAGCTGGTAGCGCCGGAGCAGATGGTCGAGAGCGACGACTTCGGGGCCGAGACGCGCCATTTCCCCACCGCCTATCGAATGCATGAGTCACTGCTCGAGGCGCAGGGGCTGATGACCTACGCCGATCTGCTGCATCACCCGCTGCGGGCGCTAGCGCGCGATCCATCGCTGCGCTTGCGGATCCAGGGCTTCCTCGACCATGTGATCGTCGATGAATACCAGGACATCAACGAGGCGCAGCTGCGCCTGCTGGCGCTGCTCGCCGCCCCCCATGGCGAGGTGATGGCGGTGGGCGATGCCAACCAGTGCATCTACGAATGGCGCGGTGCCAGGGTCGATGCGATGCTCGAGCGCTTCGACCGCTGCTTCGGCAAACCGACCGACTATCCGCTCTCCTACACCTTTCGCCACGGCCACGCGCTGGCGCTGCTCGCCAACCATGCGATCGCCGCCAATCGCCGCCGGCCCGACCAACTCACGCTTGCCGCACCGGGCACGCCGCAGACGACGATCGAGGCCCGAAGCGGGGCGAGGGCGCTGATCGAGACGCTCGAAGCGTGGCGCGACCTGGGTCGTCCGCTCGACCAGGCGGCGGTGCTGGTGCGCAGCTGGACGCTGAGCGTGCCGGTGCAGCTGCGGCTGCTGCGTGCGGGCATTCCCTTCCAGCTCGGCCGTGAGGATCGCTTCGTCTTCCGCCTGCCGCTGGTCCGTGCGCTCGCCGGCTACCTCGAGCTTGCGCTGCAGCCGCGGCTTCTCGCCGATCCTGCGCATCTGATGTTGCTGTTCTCCCAGCCGGCCACCTTCGTCGCTCGAGAGCGCCTCGAGCGGATCTGCCATCGACTGGCCGAGTCGCAGCGATGGCTGGCCCGCGAGGATGCGCTGCTGGAGGGGCTCAAACCGATCCAGCGGCGCAACCTGAAAAAGCGCTGGTCGCTTTTGTGCGAACTGCCGCGGCTGGCCCAGTGGTCGCCAGCCCGGCTGCTCGCCAAGGTGATCGAAACCCTCGACGCGGAGAAGCTGCTGCGTCGCGCCGCCGCGCGCAGGGAGAAAGGCGAGGAGGACGTGCGCCTGCTCGACGTGCTGCTCGAACAGGCCGGAGAGCTCGCCGACGATACCGCCGCCTTCGTCGCGCTGTTGAAGAATCCGGTGGAGGCGCGTACCGACGGCGTGGTGATCTCGACCATCCACGGTGCCAAGGGGCTCGAGTGGCCGCTGGTCGCGGTGTGGGGGCTCAATGAGGAGGATTGCCCGCTCTATGGGCGTGAAATGCCGTTGAGTCCATCGGGGCTGGAAGAGGAGCGCCGGCTGTTCTACGTCGCGGTCACCAGGGCCCAGGAGCGCTTGGCGCTGTTCAACGACGGCGGTGAGCGTCGCCCGAGCCGGTTCCTCGCCGAGAGCGGCTGGGAGGCCTGCGCTGCGGTCGCCGAGGCGATGGCGGCGGGGGCGGACACTCCGGTCGCGGTGGCTGACCCTGCGCTGGTGGAACGCTATCTCTGTGCTTTCGGTCATACGCTGCCGCTGCGCCAGGGCGATCGCCCGTCGCTGCCGGCAGGCTGGCGACCCGGTGATTGGATCGAGCACGCCACCTTCGGACGCGGCGAGATAGAGCTGGTCGAAGGGGAGGGTGAGCGCTGCATTCTGGAGGTACGCTTCTCGACCGCCGGCAAGCGGCGCCTGCTCGCCGCCCGCGCGCCGATCGAGCCTGGCTGAGCCTTGGCGAGAGGGCGTGGCGAGCGCATTATCGGGAATGATGGCAAACCAAGAGGAGCTTCCATGCATTCACCGCTGGTCGATGTCGCCACCCTCGAGGCCTGGCTCAACGAGTCCCCGCCGCCGCTGCTGTTCGACTGCCGGGCGAGGCTCAACGACACCGGCTCCGGGCGCGCCGCTTGGCTCGAGGCCCGCCTGCCCGGTGCTGATCACCTCGATCTCGACCGTGACCTATCGGCACCGATGCGCGAGGACGGCGCCGGTGGGCGTCATCCGCTGCCGAGCGCTGAACGCTTCGCCGAGACGCTTCGCGCTCACGTCGTGGAGCCGGGCCGAAGAGTCGTCGTCTACGACGACACTGGAGGCCAGATCGCTGCCGCTCGGGCATGGTGGATGCTGCGCTGGGCCGGGCATCGTAACGTTCATCTGCTCGATGGCGGTTGGCAGGCCTGGTGCCAGGCGGGCCTGCCCGTCGATCATGGCGAGCCCGATGCGGCGGCGGCGGCCAGCCAGTGGCAGCCGTCCTTCGATGACTCGATGATCGCCAGCGCCGATGAGGTCGCCAGCGGTGAAGCGGTGCTGCTGGATGCCCGGGCGCTCGAGCGCTTTCGCGGCGAGGTCGAACCGCTCGACCCGATCGCTGGGCACATTCCCCGCGCACGCAGCCTGCCGAGCAGCGCGACGCTGGACGCGGCGGGGCGCTGGCGAGACGCCGCTGCGCTGCGCGCACTGCTGCCCGAAGGCGAAGATGTGATCGGCTACTGCGGCTCGGGGGTGAGCGCCTGCCAGCTGATTCTTGCCCACGCGATCGCCGGGTTGCCGTTGCCCAGGCTATATCCAGGCTCTTGGAGCGAGTGGAGCCGCACTCCCGGCCGCCCGGTGGCGACCGGGGACTGAGCGGCCCGGCCGCATCGCGTCGATTCTTCGGTGCTTTTGGCTCGCACCGCTCGAACGGTGGGCGGGCATCCGGCCCGGCACTTGGTCTCGAGAGTGGCCGTGCTACACTGTTGCGCGGCGTCGCTCGGCGCCGGTGCCTGGCTGCGTCCGCCGTGGGAACTCTCCCTTCGACGCGCTAGGATTACCTCTCTGGGTCGTTTGATAATTGTTAGCATTTAGATTATCTTGCGCCCGTTACGTCGAACGTACATTACAGAGATTGACCATGAATGAAACGGTACCGGTAGAGCACTCGATGTCGATCATCTCGCTGATCATGCAGGCCAGCGGGGTGGTGCAAGTGGTGATGGCGATCCTGACCCTGTTCTCGATCGTCTCCTGGGTGCTGATCTTCCGTCGCGGCGCTGCCATTCGTCGCGCCCATCGCGAGTTCGAGTCGTTCGAAACGCGTTTCTGGTCCGGGGTCGATCTCAACGAGCTCTACCGTGAAGTGCCGGAGCAGCCCGAGGGTGCGGCGCATCTGTTCCGCGCAGGGTTTCGTGAGTTCAACCGGCTGCTGCCGAAATCCCGTGACGACGCATCGGTGCTCGCCGGGGTCGAACGCTCGATGCGCGTGGCGCTCTCGCGCGAAGAGGCGCGTCTCGGTCAGCACCTGCCGATTCTCGCGTCGATCTCCTCCTCCAGCCCGTACATCGGCCTGTTCGGTACCGTCTGGGGGATCATGGGGTCGTTCCAGTCGCTCTCCTACGCCCAGCAGGCGACGCTCGCAACCGTCGCTCCCTGGATCGCCGAGGCGCTGGTAGCGACCGCGATGGGGCTGTTCGCGGCGATTCCCGCGGTCATCGCATACAACCGCTTCACCTCGACCTCCGAGCGTCTGCTTGGCCGCTACGAGGATTTCGCCGAGGAGTTCTATTCGATCCTCTATCGCAATCTGCACAGCGGTCGAGTGCGCAAAGAAGCCGCCTGAGGAGTAGCCGCCATGTATGGACCCTTCAGCCGGCGCGGCAAGCGCAAGCTTTCCAGCGAGATCAACGTCGTTCCATTCATCGACGTCATGCTGGTGCTGCTGGTGATCTTCATGATTACCGCGCCAATGATGAACCAGGGTGTGGAAGTCGAGCTGCCGCAGGCCAGCGCCGAGCCGATCGACAGCGATACGCCGCCGCTGATCGTCTCGGTCGACAGCAACGGCGAGTACTACATGAGCCGTGACGGGGACAACACTCCGGTATCCCTGGAGAGCCTCGGTGCCCAGGTGCAGAGCGTGCTCGCCGAACAGCCTCAGACACCCGTGATGGTGCGTGGTGATCGCAACGTCTCCTATGGCCAGGTCATCACCCTGATGGCGACCCTCCAGAGCGCCGGAGTTCCCAACGTAGGATTGGTCTCCGAGCCAGGCTCTGGCAACTAAAGGCACGAGAATGTCCCGTTACCAGCAACCAGCCCTGAGCGGCGGTCTCTTCTTCGGCCAGTTCGACGACGCAGAGCGCGCTCAGCCGCGCTTGTTGCTCGCTCCTCTTGGCGCGGAAGTCCCCTCCGGCATGGTGATCGACACTCGGCTGCCGGATTCGGGGGTACTGGTGAGCGGCATCAGTCCGGCAGTCGATCGTAGCGAGGAAATTTCGCTCGATTGGGTGCCGGGCGCGAGCGCTGGTGATATCGCAGAGCACCGCGGCGGTGCCAATGGGTGGGGCGCGCCTGCGATCGCCGGAGCGCTGCTGGTTCATGCAAGCGTCGTCGCACTGATGCTCTGGCAAGGCGCGGCGGAGAACCAGATCGTGGTCGAGCCGCCGAGCGGTGGCGTGATCCATGCCACGATGGTGGAGGATCCCGCAATCGCCGAGGCCGAAGCGCAGGCCGAGGCCCAGGCCCAGGCGGAAGCTCAAGCTCAAGCCCAGGCGGAAGCTCAAGCCCAAGCGGAAGCTCAAGCCCAAGCGGAAGCTCAAGCCCAAGCGGAAGCCCAAGCTCAGGCGGAAGCTCAAGCCCAGGCAGAAGCCCAAGCCCAGGCAGAAGCCCAAGCCCAGGCGGAAGCTCAAGCCCTGGCGGAAGCGCAGGCAAGAGCCCAAGCGCAGGAACAGGCTCGCCAGCAAGCGCAAGCCAGGGCGCAGGAGCAGGCTCGCGCGGCTGAAGCTCAGCGGCAGGCTCAGCAGGCGGAAGCCGCGGCCCGGGCAGAGGCTGAAGCCGCCGCTCGGGCGCAAGCCGAGGCCGCCGCAAGGGCCCAGGCCGAGGCGGCCGCTCGCGCCGAGGCGAACCGCGCCGCTGCGGCCCAGGGCAATACGCCTGAGAGACTGGCGTCGCCACCGGCTGCGACCAATCGGGTCGAGCCCAACTATCCCCGGCTCGCGCTTTCGCGTGGGTTGCAAGGGCGCGTGGTGGTGCGTTTCACTATTCGCCAGGATGGCAGCGTCGATCCCGGTTCGATCAGCGTGGTGAGTTCGAGCAGCTCGCTGTTCGAGCAGGCGGCGCTGGAGGCGATCGCCAAGTGGCGTTTCCAGCCGCGGCCGCGCCCCGGCATCGTCGAGCAGCCTATCGAGTTCCGACTGCAGGGACGTTGAGCCGCAGGCAGGCGCTCTCGATCGTTCGCTTGGTATCTTCGACTACCCCGGCCCATGGCCGGGGTAGTCGTTCATGGGCGGGTGGCGGCAGTGTGGGCGGGGGTTTCGCGCACGAAGCCTTGGCTCGCGATCAGCAGTCGCCGGGTGTAGTCGCTTTCGGCATTGCCCTGGCGCAGCGCCTGGACATCGAGTTTTTCCACTTCCCGGCCGTCCCGCATCACGCTGAGCCGCTCGCAGAGGTGGGCGACCACGGCGAGATCGTGGCTGACCATCAGGTAGGTGAGGCCGCGTTCCGCGCGCAGGCGTTCGAGCAGGTTGAGCACCTCGGCCTGCACCGAGGCATCCAGCGCAGAGGTAGGCTCGTCGAGCAGTAGTATGCTGGGTTCCAGAATCAGCGCTCGGGCGATCGCCACGCGCTGGCGCTGGCCGCCGGAGAGCTGGTGGGGATAGCGATATCGGAATGCCTCACCCAGCCCGACGTCCGCGAGCACGCTGGCGACGCGCTGGTCCTGGTCGCCGACACGATGGATCTGGAGCGGCTCGGAGAGCAGGCGATCGACGGTATGGTGAGGATGCAGCGACGCGTAGGGATCCTGGAAAACCATCTGCAGCCGCCGGCGCTGTGCACGCACCCGGCGTGCTGAGAGGCGTTCGCCCTGGATCTCGATGTGGCCGGAGGCGATCGGCGCGAGGCCGACGATGGCGCGCAAGAGCGTCGACTTGCCCGAGCCCGATTCTCCCACCAGCCCGTAAGCGCTGCCCGCTTCGACCTCCAAAGAGACGTCTTCGAGCGCGGTGAAGTCGCCATAGCGAACGCTGAGCCGGTCGATTGTGATCATCTTGCTCATTGCAGCCACTCCGCGCGTCGCTCGAGGGTCGGCAGCGGATGCCGTGGCCGGTCCAGCTGTGGCACGCAGTCGAGCAGGCCCAGGGTGTAAGGGTGGCGAGCCTGATCCAGTCTGGCCGAGTCGAGGGTCTCCACCACCTGGCCTGCGTACATCACCAGCACCCGGTCGCAAAAGGAGGCGACCAGGCGCAGGTCGTGGGAAATCAGCACCAGTCCCATGCCGCGCTGGGTGACCAGGTCATCGATCACCCTGAGTACGTCGAGCTGCACGGTAACGTCCAGCGCGGAAGTGGGTTCGTCTGCGATCAGGAGCTCGGGCTGGTTGACCAGCATCATGGCGATCATCGCCCGCTGGCCCATGCCGCCGGAGACCTCGTGGGGATAGAGGTCGAAGACTCGCTGGGGATCGCGAATGCTTACCGCCTCGAGCATCCCGAGCGCTCTGCGCCTGGCCTCGGCGCGGGAGATCCTGCGCTGGGCGTGCAGTGCCTCGACGATCTGCTGGCCGATCCGAGCGACCGGGTTGAGCGAATACTTGGGGTCCTGCATCACCATTGCCATGCGCGCACCGCGCAATTTGCGCCGATCCGATGCCGCTGCCTGGAGCAGGTCGATGCCGTCGAAGCGTAGCTTCGTCGCCTCGATTCTCGCCTGCGGCGGCGTCAGTCCCATGATCGCCCGGCTGGTCTGGGATTTACCCGAGCCTGACTCGCCGACGATGCCCAGACGCTCACGGCCGAGGGTGAAGGAGACGTCGCGCACGGCGGTGATCAGGCCGCGGCGGCTGGGATAGTGGATCGACAGGTTTTCGACCTCGAGCAGCGGTGTCATTCGCGCTCCCCCCTGGGATCCAGCGCGTCGCGCAGGCCGTCGCCGAGCAGGTTGAAGCCGAGGCTCACGATCAGGATCGCGACGCCGGGGGCTGCGGCCACCCACCATTGATCGAGGATGAAGCGGCGCCCCGAGGCGATCATCGCGCCCCATTCGGCCATTGGCGGCTGTGCGCCGAGGCCGAGGAAGCCGAGCCCCGCAGCGGTGAGGATGATGCCTGCCATGTCGAGGGTCACCCGCACGATCAGCGAGGCGAGGCACAGCGGCATCACGTGGCGCAGCACGATGCGCAGCGGCGAGGCGCCCATCAGCCGGACCGCGGCGACATAGTCGCAGTCGCGCACGCTCAGCGTCTCGGCACGGGCGATACGCGCATAGGGTGGCCAGGAGGTGATCGCGATGGCGATCACCGCATTCTGGATACCAGGACCCAGCGCGGCGACGAAGGCCAGCGCCAGGATCAGTTTGGGAAAGGCGAGGAAGATATCGGTGATCCGCATCAGCACCGCATCCACCCAGCCGCCCGCGTAGCCCGCGACGGTGCCGACCAGCAGGCCGACCGGGGCGGCGAGGATCATCACCAGCGATACCACCATCAGCGTTGGACGCGCGCCGTGAATCAGCCGCGAGAGGATGTCTCTGCCTTGGTCGTCGGTACCGAGCCAGTGCGCGGCACTCGGTGGCAGCAGCCGTTGGCCGAGGCCGCCGGTGGTGGGCGAGTAGGGTGCGATCAAATCGGCGAACAGGGCGATCGCGATCAAAGCGAGAATGATCGAAAGCCCCACCAGTGCCAGCCGGTTGGAGGCGAAACTCAGCCATAGCGCTTTATAGCGGTGAAGCCTGGCCTGGCCTCTCGAGCGAGGTACTTGGGCCGTTGCATTCGCCAAGGCGGGCGTCGCGTGTTCGTTCATCGGCGTCGAGTCCTTGGATCCAGGGTGCGGTAGAGCAGGTCGGAGAACAGGTTGAGGCCGATGAAGATCGCGCCGATCACCACCGTTCCGCCGAGCACCGCGTTCATGTCGGCGTTCGCCAGTGCGTTGGTGATGTAGAGTCCGAGTCCCGGCCAGGAGAATACCGTCTCGGTGAGCACCGAACCTTCCAGCAGCCCGGCATAGGAAAGCGCGATCACCGTGACCAGCGGCACGGCGGCGTTGCGCAGCGCATGGCGCCAGATGATCGTTCGCTCCGGGAGACCCTTGGCGCGAGCGGCGACGATGTACTCCTGGGACAGCTCGTGAAGCATGAAGCTGCGTGTCATCCGGCTGATGTACGCGAGCGAGAAGTAGCCGAGCAGCGCCGACGGCAGTGCCAGGTGCGAGACGATGTTGGCGAAAGCGCTCCAATCGCCGCGCAGCAGCGCGTCGAGCGAGTAGATCCCGGTCAGGGGTGTGAAGGTGTACTCGAACACCACATCGATCCTGCCGGGCCCCGAGACCCAACCGAGCTTGGCATAGAACAGCAGCAGCGCGAGCAGGCCGAGCCAGAAGATCGGGATCGAGTAGCCGAGCAGGCCGACGACGCGCACCAGCTGGTCGATCAGGCCACCTCTTCGTACCGCCGCCAGTACGCCCAGCGGTACGCCGAACAGTACGCCGATCAGCGTGCCGTAGGTGGCGAGCTCGAGTGTCGCCGGGAACACGCGGAAGATATCGTCGAGCACCGGCCGGCTGGTCAGCACCGACTGGCCCAGCTCACCCTGCGCCACCCGGGCGACGTAAATGCCGAACTGCTCGATCAGCGGGCGGTCGAGCCCCATTTCGATCCGGGTCCGCTCGACGACTTGGGCCGAGGCGCGATCGCCCACTACCGCCAGCACCGGATCGACCGGAATGACCCGGCCAATGAAGAAGGTCATCGCCAGCAGCCCGAGCAGCGTGGTGGCGAGCATCACGACGAAGCGCACCAGCGCGAAGAGCCGGCCGCGCGCGCGCCGCGGTCGGCTCAGCGCTGGCTGGAGCACTGCGTTCGGCCCAGCCATGCGCTACTCCTTGCTGACGTTGTAGACGTAGTTGGTGTCGAACGATGGCCCAAGGCGATAGCCCTGCACGCCGTTGGCGACCGCGGCGACTTCGGTCTGCTGGAACAGGAACACATAGGGACCCTGCTCACGAACCTTGCGCTGGAGGTCGTCGTAGAGCGCGATGCGTGCATCGGTATCGGATTCGAGCACCGCGGCGCGGGATTCCTGGGTCAGCTCGGGGATGTCCCAGGAATTGCGCCAGGCCAAGGTGGAGACCCCGGAATCATCGGCGTTGTCCGGGTTGCTGGCGAAGGTGTCGGCATTGGTGTGCGGATCCCAGTAGTCGACGCCCCATTGGCCGATGTACATGTCGTGGCTGCGCGCGCGGTACTTGGTCAGCGTCTGCGCGCCGTCGCCGGGGATGATCTCGAGTCGCACGCCCGCCTCGGCCATGGTCTGCTGCACCGACTCGGCGATACCGGTGACCGGCTGGGTGTTGCGCACATCCATGGTGATCGAGAAGCCGTCGCCGAGCCCGGCTTCGGCGAGCAGCGACCTGGCCTTGTCGACGTCGAGATGGTAAGGCGACTCTTCGCTTGCGCCGAGCATGCCCTTGGGCAGGAAGTTCTGGTGGATCTCGCCGATGCCCTTGATCAGTGAGGCCTGGATGCCGTCGTAGTCGACCAGGTACTTGAACGCCTCGCGGACCTCGGGCTTGGCCAACTCCGGGTGCTTCTGGTTGAGGCTGAAGTAGTAGATGGTGCCCTTGGGTGCGCTGATCACCCGCACCGTATCGAGGTTGGCGATCTGATCGAGGTCGTTGGGCTGCAGGTTGCGGGCGACGTCGATGTCGCCGGACTGCAGCATCAGCCGTTGGGTCGCGCTCTCTCGCACGTTGCGATAGATCACCCGGGTGAGCTTGGCCTGTTCGCCGTGATAGCGCTCGTTGCGTTCGAGCACCAGGATCTCGTTGGGCCGCCAGTCACGGATGGTCATCGGTCCTGAGCCGGCATAGTGGGTGCGCAGCCAGCCGTTGCCGAAATCTCCGTCACGCGCTTCGGCTTCGACCAGCTGGCGGTCGACCACCGCGGCGACGTTGGCGGTCAGGCAGTTGAGCACGAAGCTCGGCGCATAGGCTTGGTCGGTTTCGAACACGAAGGTGCGCGCGTCGGTGGCGCGTGCGCGTGATTCCACGTTCTCCGGGGTCAGGCCGAACTGGGTGAGGATGAATGCCGGGCTCTTGTCGAGCTTCACCGCGCGCTGGATCGACCAGGCGACGTCGTCGGCGGTGATCGGATTGCCCGAGGCGAAGGTCATGCCGTCGCGCAGGGTGAAGGTGAAGGTGCGGCCATCTTCGGAGACTTTCCACTCCTCGGCGAGGTCGTTGACCAGCTGCGAGGGATCGTCGATATCGAGGCGTACCAGTCGGTCGTAGCTGTTGCCGAGCATTTCACCGGCGCTGATTTCGAACGCCTCCGCGGGGTCCAGCCCGATGATATCGTCGATCGCCCAGGCTTGAACCAGCGTATCGGGCGGTGTCGCAGCCAAGGCGCGCCCGGCGAAGGGCATGCTGAGCGTGGCGGCGATGACGAGGCAGGCTTGGATCCGGCGCAGTTGTCCCCAGTCGATGGTCATTACGATGATCCTTGTGATTGTGTCGTGGTTGTAGAATCACTCGTTGTCACGATTGTCGCCAACGTCTTTCAGTCGCAGCGCCTCTTCCAGCATTCACCGAGCACCCGTAGCCAGTTGCTGCGGCAGATCGCCTCGAGCATGGCGGCGTCGTAGCCGGCGGTGGCGAGCGTATCGACCAGGTTGGGCAGTCCAGCGGCATCCTTGATCCCGGCTGGAATGGGTGCGCCATCGAAGTCCGAACCCAGCGCCACGCAGTCGATCCCGACCCGCTCGATCAGGTAGTCGAGATGGTGGCGCAGCACGTCCAGTGGAGTGGCCGGATTGGCCCGGGCATCGGCGCGCAGCATGGTGGTGGCATAGTTGAGTCCGACCAGCCCCCGGCGCTCGCGGATCGCGTCTAGCTGGCGATCGGTCAGGTTGCGCGCCACCGGGACCAGTGCGTGGGGATTGGAATGGCTGGCCACCAGCGGTGCCTGGCTGAGTTCGGCGACGTCCCAGAAGCCACGCTCGGTGATGTGGGCGAGGTCGATCATCACGCCGAGCCGGTCGCACTCGCGCACCAGCCGGCGACCGGCATCGGTAAGCCCGGGGCCTGTATCCGGGCTCATCGGGAAGGCGAACGGCACGCCATGGCCGAAGGCATTGTTGCGGCTCCATACCGGCCCCAGCGAGCGCATCCCGGCGGCATGAAACAGCTCCAACGTCTCCAGCCCTTCATCCAGCGGCTCGCAACCCTCCATGTGCAGCACCGCGGCGAAGCTGCCGGCTTCGATCGCTGATTCGATCTGCTCGACGCTGGTGCACAGTCGCCAGCCGCCTGCACGTTCTATGCGCTTGGCGATCGCGACGAAGGCGGTCGCCACGTCGAGCGCGCGGTGGCGTTCCACCGGGGCGGCGAGGGGGCTGGCGTAGTGGCCTCGGGCATCGGGTCGGGAAGGGGCGAGGTCGTGACGGTCTGAAGGAACGTAGATCGCGCAAAGACCACCGACCAGCCCGCCGCGTCGCGCGCGGGGCAGGTCGAGCTGGCCTTGGGGAGTTCCATCGATGAAGGCGGCGACCGGGTCGTCGCCCTGACAGGCTAGCTGCCAAAGTCTGAGCAAGACATCGTTGTGGCCATCGAAGACTGGCTGCATCCCACTCTCATCCGCTGTTTATGTCGTTATCGTCACGGCGTCCGGTCGACACCGGCGATGAATCGACTATGAACCCAAGCGGGTCGATGGCGCAACCAGGGCGGCGGGCGGCGGCGAGTCGGTATCGGGATTCAGGCGAGGGCAGGGCGGCGGGGGAAAATGGGCTTCGGCGGAGGACGATCCGTGCGGGCATCGTCCTCCCGCTGGCTTCAACGGCGCAGTTCGGTCCAGACCGGTGCGTGGTCGGAGGGTCTTTCCATGCCGCGCAGAGGGTAGTCGATGCCGACGTCGACGACGTGGGGGGCGAGCGTCGCCGACAGCATGATCAAATCGATGCGCAGCCCCCGCTTGGGCTCGCGTTCGAAGCCCTTGGAGCGATAGTCGAACCAGCTGAAGCGGTCGCTGGACTGAGGATGCAAGCAGCGATAGCTGTCGATCAGCCCCCACTGATGGAGCTTCGACAGCCAGCCCCGCTCCTCTGGCTGGAAGCTGGTCTTGCCCTCGCGCAGCCAGCGCTTGCGAGCATCTTCGCCGATGCCGATGTCCTGGTCCTCGGGCGAGATGTTGAAATCCCCCATCACTGCGATGGCGTCGCCGGGCTGGTGACGGCGGTCCAGCGTTTCGCTGAGCTGGGCGTAGAACCGGCGCTTGTGCGGATACTTGGTGGGGTGGGCGATGTTCTCACCCTGGGGGAAGTAGCCGTTGTAGACGGTGAGCTCGCCGAACTCGCTTTCAAGGCGCACCGCGATCATCCGCCGCTGGGCGTCCTCGGTGTCGCCGTCGAGACCGTAGCGGACCTCGAGCGGCGCCTGGCGGGTCAGCATCGCCACGCCATAGTGGCCCTTCTGGCCGTGATAGTGGACGTGATAGCCCAGCGCACGCACGGATTCGAGCGGGAACTCGTCGTCGTGAACCTTGGTTTCCTGTAGCCCGATCACGTCCGGGGCATGCTTCTCGACCAGCGCGGCGAGCTGATGGGGGCGCGCACGCAGTCCATTGATGTTGAATGATACGAGCTTCATCGTCAGCGACCTTCCCCCTCGTCGCTGGATGCGGCACCGTGAACGTCGAGCGTCGGTGCGTCCTTCTGGCGCTCGAGCTTGCGTGCCGCCTGGAGCTTGCGCTGGTCGCGCTTCTTCTGCAGGTAGCGACGCGAGGACACGACCTGGTCGGGGTTCTCGTGACGCCACTTCTTGTAGTCCTTGCGGCGTCCGGTGCGGATCGTTACACGATCGGCGATCGAACGGGTCTTTTTCCTGCGGGTCATCCAAGCTCTCTCGCTGGCCGGTGGTTGACAGACGCCCTTGGCGTCGAGTGCTGTGCGTTGGTTGATGGGATTCTACCAATTCAGCGCATGCGCTGTCGCATTGGTCGACATCGTGCGCTCAGGGTGGGCTCTGGTACACTGAGCGCCCTGCGTGTGAGCGACACGCACCCCGTCGCCCGCTGTGCCGCGGGAGTTCGCGTCTCCACTTCCCGACCGAGGAGGTGGACCGCCCTTTGTCAATCAACCGATCGAGATGCCATGAGCGAGTCGGAAAAGACCTCACCGCCGACCCAGAGCGACAATCACAAGCCCAAGCGCCGCCGTCGCAAGCCCCGCCAGAACGCAGCGGGAGAAGCCCGTCGCCAGCAGCGCGAGCGGGCACCGCGAGCTGCTGTTTCGCAGGATAGCGAGACGCCGGCCGCGCCGCCGGCGCCGCCAGTGAGTGCAGCCCCCGCTGTCCTTGCCTCGGTTCCGCCGCGGGCGGGGCAGTGGCGATTCCAGGATTTCGATCTGCCCACCCCGCTGATGCGGGCGATCAACGATCTCAGCTTCCAGTACTGCACCCCGATCCAGGGGGAAGCGCTCAAGCACACCCTGCTCGGTGGCGACGTGGTCGGCAAGGCGCAGACCGGTACCGGCAAGACTGCGGCGTTTCTGATCTCGATCTTCACCTATTTCCTCGAAGAGGAGCGTCCGGACGGCCAGAAGCCCGGCGCGCCGCGCGCGCTGATCGTCGCCCCGACCCGGGAACTGGCGCTGCAGATCGAGAAGGATGCTCGCCAGCTTGCCCGCTACACCGACCTTGAAGTGGTCAGCGCGGTCGGCGGCATGGAGTACCAGAAGCAGCAGCAGCAGTTGAAGAAGACCCTCGACGTGCTGATCGCCACGCCCGGACGGCTGCTCGACTTCCACCAGAAGCGTGACGTCGATCTTTCCCAGGTCGAGGTGCTGGTGCTCGACGAGGCCGACCGGATGCTGTCGATGGGCTTCATTCCCGACGTCAAGCGGATCATCCGCTCGACGCCGAAGAAGGAAGAGCGCCAGACCTTCCTGTTCTCGGCGACCTTCACCCAGGACATCCTCAATCTGGCCAGCCAGTGGACCTTCGATGCCGCCTACGTCGAGATCGCGTCCGAGAGCCAGACCGCGACCAACGTCGAGCAGCGGGTCTACATGGTCAGCGACCGCGACAAGGTGAGGCTCTTGACCAACCTGCTCAAGCAGGACGAGCTCGACCGGGTGATGGTGTTCGCCAACCAGAAGTACGTGGTCCGTGAGCTCGACGAGACCCTGCGCAAGGCCGGCATCAACGTGGCCATGCTTTCCGGCGACGTGCCGCAGAGGCAGCGCATTCGCACCCTCGAGGAGTTCCGCGAGGGCAAGGTGGCGGTGCTGGTGGCGACCGATGTCGCCGGACGCGGGATCCACATCTCCGATGTCTCCCATGTGATCAACTACACCTTGCCCGAGGATCCCGAGGACTACGTCCATCGGATCGGACGCACCGGGCGCGCTGGCGCGAAGGGCACATCGATCAGTTTCGTCGGCGAGGAGGATGCCTTCGCGCTGCCGGAGATCGAGTCGTTCATCAAGGACAAACTGCCTTGCGAGCATCCGCCCGAGGGGCTGCTCTGAGCGCGCAGGCCTTGGGCCACTCGGTAGACCGTGCCGTGCCCGGCTGCGTGGCGAGCGCCTGAATCGATGCTAGAACCGGCGCTCAAGCAAGAGATCCAGGAGGCTTATCGGCGGGTGCTCGAGGCGCTTGCGCTCAAGCCCCGCTATGGCCAGAAGCTGATGATCGCCGAGATCGCGCGCACGCTCGGCGGGATCGAACGCGACGAGCAGGGAGGCCGGGTCGGCAACCAGCACATCTGTGTGCTCGAGGCCGGCACCGGCACCGGCAAGACGCTCGCCTACCTGCTCGCCGCGCTGCCGATCGCCAAGGCGCGCGGCAAGCGGCTGGTGATCTCCACCGCCACCGTTGCGCTGCAGGAGCAGGTGCTTCACCAGGACCTGCCCGCGCTCAAAGCGCACAGCGGGATTTCATTCGATTTCGCCCTGGCCAAGGGGCGTGGGCGCTACCTGTGTCTCAGCCGGCTCGAGCAGGTGCTCGATGGCGCGGAAGCCAATCCCACGCTTTCGCTGTTCGAGCGCCAGCTGGCCAGCGGCGACGAGCGCCTCAACGAGCTGGCCACCGAGCTGGCCGGTGCCTACGCCAACGGCCGCTGGGAGGGTGATCGCGACAGCTGGCCGGAGGCGATCGAGGATCGTTACTGGCGCCAGCTGACCATCGATCATCGCCAGTGCACCAATCGTCGTTGCGGTCACTTCGCCGCCTGCGCCTTCTTCCGCGCTCGCAAACGTGTCGAAGAAGCCGATGTGATCGTCTCCAACCATGACCTGGTGCTCGCCGATCTCGCCCTTGGTGGTGGGATGGTGCTGCCGGCGCCGAAGGAGTGCTTCTACGTCTTCGACGAGGCGCATCACCTGCCGGATAAAGCGCTCGATCATTTCCATCAGCGTCTGCCCCTGCATGCTGCGGGACGCTGGCTGAATTTGTTGAAGAAATCACTGACCGACCTGACCACTGCGCTCGCGGTGCAGCCGGTGATCAAGCGTCTGCTCGCCACGCTGCCCGAGGCGCTGAACGCGATCGAGCCGCGTCTCGATGAGGCGCTGCGGTTGGGGCGTAGTCTCGAGGCGGCGCTGCCGGCGCAGGAGTTGCACGATGGCGTTCGGCGCCAGCACCGTTTCGAGATGGGCCGGGCGCCGGATGCGCTGCGCGAACTGGCGGGTGCCTTGGTGCTGCCCTTCGCCTCGCTGGCAAGGGCGTTGGAGGGAATTCTCGATATCCTGCGCGAGAGCCTCGATCCGGACAAATCGACCGGGCTCGCTCGCGAGCAGGCGGAACAGTGGCTGCCGCTGATCGCGCTGCTGCACGGGCGCGCGCTCGAGGCGCATGCGCTGTGGCAAGCGTTCGCGGTGGCCGACGTCGAAGCCGACCAGCCTCCGCAGGCCCGCTGGCTGCAGTTCGAAGCGGCGCGCGAAGGCGCGGGAGAAGAGCTGGTCTATGCTGCCTCCCCGGTCAGCGCCGCCCAGACCCTCGCCCAGCATCTATGGGGACGCTGTTTTGGTGCGGTGCTGACTTCGGCGACCCTGACCGCACTGGGCGGTTTCGAACGCACCCAGGAGCGTGCGGGGCTTGCCAATCGGTATCGCTACCAGCGTCTGCCGAGCCCGTTCGACTATTCCCGCGCGGTGCTCTCGGTGCCGCGCGAGGCGGTCGATCCCGCCAGCCGCGAGCGGCACGAGCGCTCGATCATCGACTTCGTCGCCGGGCTCGAGGAGCAGGGCGCGGTGCTGGTGCTGTTCTCGTCGCGTCGCCAGCTGCGCGCGGTGGAGCAGGCACTGTTCGACGCCGAGGAGAGTCGCGAGCGCGCCAGGTCGATACTGGTCCAGGACCAGATCCCCCGGCGCGAGCTGCTCGAGCGCCACCGCAGGCGGATCGATGAAGGCAAGGGCAGCATCATCTTCGGCCTGGCCAGCTTCGCCGAAGGCATCGACCTACCGGGTGAGTACCTCACCCATGTGGTGATCACCCGGCTGCCATTCGCGGTGCCCGACGATCCGGTAGGCGCGACGCTCGCCGAATGGATCGAAAGCCGAGGTGGCAACGCCTTCATGCGGATCACCGTACCGGATGCCTCGGTGAGGCTGGTACAGGCTTGCGGTCGGCTGATTCGCAAGGAAGTCGATAGTGGGAGGATCACGCTGCTCGATCGCCGGGTGCTGACCAAGCGCTATGGCAAGGCGCTGCTCGACTCACTGCCGCCGTTCAGGCGTGAAATCGATGGTATCGAGCAGAACTGAGCCCCCGGTGTGCATGACGGCCGGGGGCCGGGGCTTTCATCAGCCTGCGATGCGCCGCTTCAGCGGCTCGTGCAGCCGGTCGGCGAGCTCGCTGAGACGTTCCTCGGTGGTTGCCCAATCGATGCAGGCGTCGGTGACCGATACGCCGTAGGCGAGCTGGCTACGGTCAGCCGGGATCTTCTGCGCTCCCCAGTGGAGATGGGATTCGATCATCAGGCCGATGATCGACCGGTTGCCCTCGAGGATCTGCTGGGCGACGTTCTCGATCACCAGCGGCTGCAGTTCCGGATCCTTGTTCGAGTTGGCGTGCGAGCAGTCGATCATCAGGTTGGGCTTGAGTCCCGCGCTTTCGAGTTCGCGCTCTGCCAGCGAGACGCTGACGCTGTCGTAGTTGGGCTTGCCGTTGCCGCCGCGCAGCACCGCATGGCCATAGGCGTTGCCGCGGGTGGTGATCACCGCGACCTGGCCGCGCTGATCGATGCCGAGGAAGCTGTGCGAGTGGGCCACCGACTTGAGCGCATTGACCGCGACGTCGAGGCTGCCATCGGTGCCGTTCTTGAACCCGACCGGTCCTGAGAGCCCCGAGGCCATCTCGCGGTGGGTTTGCGATTCGGTGGTGCGGGCGCCGATCGCCGACCAGCTGATGCAGTCCTGCAGGTACTGCGGCGAGATTGGGTCGAGCGCCTCGGTGGCGAGCGGTACGCCGAGCTCGGAGAGCTCCACCAGCAGCCGGCGGGCAATGGTGAGGCCATCCTGGATGGCGAAGCTGTCGTCCATGTAGGGGTCGTTGATCAGGCCTTTCCAGCCCACCGTGGTGCGTGGTTTCTCGAAGTAGGCGCGCATCACCAGGAAGAGGTCGTCACCGACGCGGGAGGAGAGTTCGCGCAGGCGCATGGCATACTCGCGCGCCGCCTCTACGTCGTGGATGGAGCAGGGACCAACCACTACCAGGAGGCGCGGGTCCTCACGGTCGAGGATCCGCTGGATGGTGCGGCGGCTCTCTATCACGGTGCGCTCGGCGCGCTCTCCAAGGGGCAGCGACTGCTTGAGCGCTTCGGGAGTGATCAACACGTCCTGCGCGAGGACGTTGAGGTTGTTGACTTGCTGTTCTGACATGTTCGACCTGTCGACGGGATGAAGCGTCGGTCACGGGTTGGCTCGACGCTCGAAGCTTAAGGTAGCGACGAAAAGCAGCGGCGGAAGGGGCGGCTGGGGCGAATTCATCGGAGCGATATCTTAGCATGGAACTCAGCGATCACTCCGAGGTCCAACGGACGGGCTGAGTTGGGTCCATTGGTATAAGCTAGGAACAAGGGTAGCGTTTCGTCATTTTCATCTTTTTTCGACCCGGAGCCGGGTCGTGCCGTGAACTTCAAAGGGCCTGTCATTCGAGCCTGCACGGCACCAGCGCGATGATCGCGCAGGCCTCATGGGTATGGCTCCGGCGGTAGCATTCAAGGGGATACGTCGATGACGACCAAGGTGACCGACCAGCAGTTGGTCGAGCGGGCTCAGGCGGGAGACAGCCGGGCGTTCGACTTGCTGGTCAAGAAGTACCAGCACAAGATCATCGGCCTGATCGGGCGCTACGTGCACGATCAGGCCGAGGTGTACGACGTCGCGCAGGAAGCCTTCATCAAGGCGTATCGGGCGTTGGACAAGTTTCGCAACGAAAGCGCCTTCTATACCTGGATGTACCGGATCGCGATCAATACGGCGAAGAACCATCTGGTGGCCCGGGGCAGGCGCCCGCCGGGCAGCGATCTGGACATCAGCGACGCCGAGGTGCTCGATGTGAGTGGCCGGCTCGCCGACATCGAGACCCCGGAGGCCGCCATTGCCCGCGACCAGCTCGAGGCGGCCGTGTTCGAGGCGATCGAGAACCTGCCCGAGGACCTGCGTACCGCCATTACCCTGCGCGAGCTCGATGGCCTCGCCTACGAGGATATCGCCAATGTGATGCAGTGCCCGGTGGGCACCGTGCGCTCGCGAATATTCCGCGCTCGCGAGGCAATCGACCATCGGATCCGGGACATGCTCGAGCCGGATTTCAGCCGCGGGAATCAGACCGCAGCGCGCGAATTCGACTGATGATCAATGCATGTAACTAAACTTTTCTCCGTCTCCGATGTCTAGTTTTGCAGATCGTGGACCCGTGAAAGCATCGAGTATGAGGATGTGGCAATGAATCAAAAGGTCAGAGAGTCACTCTCCGCCGTGATGGACGGCGAAGGCGACGAACTCGAACTCAGACGCGTTCTCAGGGCACTCGCCAAGACTCCCGAAGAGGGTGACGCATGGCGGCGCTACCACGTTGCGCGCAGCGTGATGCGGCGCGAACGCGATATCGACGTCACCGTCGATCTTTCCGCCGCCATTCGTGCGCGGATCGACGCCCAGCAGCCCCCCGCCGCCGTGCGCGAGGGACGCGAGGAAGGCACCGTGCGACGCCACGGATCCGGGCCGTTCTCCTTCATGGGAGGCGCCGCGGTGGCCGCCGCAGTGAGCCTGATGGTGATCACCGGTGTGCAGGTCTATCGCGGTGTCGGTCAGGCGCCTGCCGATATCCCAAGCTTCGCCTCCAACGAGGAAAATGCGCAGAGCGGCTCAGGCTTCGGCGGTTTTCCTGGCGCAGGCCAGCTCCAGGGCGGCGCCACGCCGGTCGGCTTTGCCGGCTTCCAGCCGCGTGACGGGGTAGTGCCGGTGGGCGCGCGCAGCGGTGGACTGTTCCCGGTCTTCGATGGAGAAGAGCAGGGCATCGATACGCAGCAGCAGGCTCGCCTGCTCCAAGGCTTCTTCGATCAGCACGCCCAGCAGGCCGATTTCCAGCCGCAGGGCCAGTGGTCTCCCTCCGCCCGGTTCCTCGGGCCCGTCGAGGGTATGTCGAGCGCTCCCTAATGATGGCGGGTCGTATCTCGGGCGCCCGTTGCGGCGCCCTGGTTGCCGGCACTTTTCTTTTCCTCCTGTTGTCCTTTTCCTTCCAGGCACGCGGCGACGTGCAAGTTCGGTCGCCGTCCGGCCAAGTCTTCCTCGACTGCTCGAGCCTGAAGGATGCCTATGTGGATCGGCACTCGGGACAGGAGGCGTTTGCCCGTACCCTGCTTGCGGTTCGCTGCTTCAACTATCGGATGCTGGTGGTGCGCGCGAGCGCGGCTGGAATGAAGGCCTTCGAGCTCGAGCATGGGGTGGGCGAGGAGGGTGAGCGCGCGGCGATCAAGGCGCTCGACGGCGAGATGCAGCCCGGACTGCGCCGGTTGGAGGGCGGGCTGCCCAGCATCCTTCAGTTGGCGGCTCCGGATGTATCGGCGGCGGCGCTCGCCGAGCATTACCGCTTCGAGCTCATCGGACGCGCTCGAATCGCCGATCGTCCGGTCATTGTGATCGATGCGGTGCCCATGGACGAGCTCAGATACGCGCAGCGCTTCTGGCTCGACTCGCACAGTGGCTTGCCGCTCAAGAGATTGACCATCGATCTCGCTGGGCGAGTGGTGGAGACCCTCCAGGTGGTGCGCCTCGAGCAGCTTGAGGCGTTCGATGGCCGACTGGCGGTGAACTCGGCGATGCCTGTCGACGGCGGTACAGGGGTGTCCTGGCTGCCCGAGGGTTTCGTCGCCCGTGGTCAAGCCGCGGTGGAGCTCGCTGGGGAACGAATGGAGTCGAGGCTTTATGGTGATGGGCTTTCGAGTCTCAGCGTCTTCGTCGGACCCTGGCTCGACGCGGCGGCGCTGCCGGCGGGCCTGCATGCGCTTGGCGCCTCCAAGGCGATGGTGCGCCATTTGGGCGTGAAAGGTAGCGGCTACCAAGTGGTGGTGGTGGGCGAGGTGCCCGATCCGGTGCTGGTGCAGGTCGCCGAAGGGGTGGCGCCTGCGGATGATGGGCACTCAACGCAGGGAGGGCGATCAAATTTTCGCCGCGAATGAACCTCGTCCACCGTTGGCAGTCAATGTGGTCGGATGATCTTAAAAATATTTTAAGGTTGTTGGGGCCGGTATCGGTCAACAAGTCGAAAAACAGCAGGAGTAACCAAGATGCAGGTCGTGAAGCGACGGATGTCCCTGATGGTGGTGGCGCTTGCCTCCGTAGCCGCCATGCAGCAACCAGCGTTCGCCCAGGATGCCGGGACCTCTTCCCCGCCCGCGGCGGCGACTCAGCAGCTGCCCAACTTCACCGTTTTGGTCCAGCGGGCCGCGCCCGCGGTGGTCAACATCTCGACCACTCGGGAGGCTTCTTCACCCCGGGGCGGCATGAATGACCAGCAGATTCCCGAGATATTCCGGCGCTTCTTCGGCGATCAGCTGCCGCCGGGGTTCGGTGGACCCGGTGGCGGCGCGACCCCGCGAAGCGAGCTGCGTTCGCTGGGCTCGGGCTTCATCATCAGCGACGATGGCTACATCCTCACCAATGCGCACGTCGTCGCGGACGCCGATACCATCAGGGTCAGGCTCAACGATCGTCGCGAGCTGGACGCAGAGCTGATCGGTACCGATCCCAAGACGGACGTCGCGCTGATCAAGGTCGATGCCAGCGATCTGCCGGTGCTGTCGATCGGCAACTCCGACGAACTCCAGACCGGTGAGTGGGTGGCGGCGATCGGATCGCCGTTCGGCTTCGATCACTCGGTCACCGCCGGTATCGTCAGCGCGATCAACCGCACCTTGCCCTCCGACGCCTATGTTCCCTTCATCCAGACCGATGTCGCGATCAATCCGGGTAACTCCGGCGGGCCGCTGTTCAACCTGCAGGGGCAGGTGGTCGGGATCAATTCCCAGATATTCACCCGCAGTGGTGGATTCATGGGGCTATCGTTTGCGATCCCGATCAACGTAGCGATGGACATCGCCGACCAGCTCAGGCAGGACGGTCGTGTCCATCGTGGATGGCTGGGCGTGGTGATCCAGCCGGTGTCGCGTGATCTCGCCGACTCCTTCGGGCTCGGTGAGCCACGCGGGGCGCTGATCTCCCAGCTCGCCAGCGGCGGCCCCGCGGCCCAGGGCGGGCTGCGTCCCGGCGATATCGTACTGAGCGTCGACGGACGCGAGGTGGAGAGCTCCGAAGCGTTACCGCGCGAGATCGGTCGCGCCACGCCAGGCAGTGAGGTGACGCTCGGCATTCTCCGCGATGGCTCTGAGCGCAGCTTGAAGGTGACGGTGGGCGACTGGCCGGATAGCGAGCAGACGGCGCAGAGCGATTCAAGCAGTGCTCAACAGAGCGGCATCGGCATCGCGGTATCGCCGCTGAACCCTGAGCAGCTCGAAGAGGCGGGGGTGGAGCACGGCGTACTGGTCCAGCAGGTCGTGCCCGACGGCGCCGCCGCCCAGGCTGGGATTCAACCCGGTGACGTAATCATCGACATCGATCGCCAAGCGATCGACTCCGTCGACAAGCTGCGCGAGGTCATCGCTGATCTGCCGCGCGACCGCGCCGTAGCGGTGCGTATCGCCCGCGGCGATGCCCAGCTGTTTACCGCGTTGCGCATGGGCAGTGGAGAGTAAGGGCGGCATTCTTCTTATGATTCTCTAGCCCTCGTGCGGGCTGCATCGGTGCAGCCCGCATGCTCGTCATCCCCTCTCGTATTATCGGATTGACCATTACCAGTTGACGGAACCTCTCTGACCTTATGCTTGTTGAGGTTTTGCGCCCCATGTCCTAGGTATGATACATACTGATTCACTCTACTAGGTTCCTTGTCTCGGTCTGGTATGAGCTTGGTCCGAATTTGTGAACGTATAACACTTGAAAAGTAAGGGGGCGACATGCTGAGCATTTTTGGTCAAGGCAGTTCATGTGTCTTGAGCAGCAGCCACCCGGCACTGGCTGAAGTGGGGCATCGTCTTGAGCATCGGATGCGCGAGTTTGAGATGGACAACTTCGCGTATTTGTTGACGGATCGAAACTTCTCAAGGCGCCCCTTTATCATTTCGACTTATCCTAAAGAATGGCTTGAAATCTATACTTATGGTCATTATTACCTGAATGATCCCGTCATTCGCCACGCATTCACACGTGTCACGCCTTTTTCCTGGCAGGCGGGAGAGCGACGGGATCTGATTGAGTATGATGGCGAAGTATTTCATCAGTCGAGTCGTTTCAAGATAGATGCGGGTTACACCTTCGTGGTCAGAGGCGGACTTGGGGAAATGGGAGCGTTGAGTATATGCAGATCCGAGAAGAAGGCTGATTTCGAACAGAATATCTTGCGGCGTTCGGGAGATTTGCAAATGCTATTGCTTCAGGCGCATGAGGTGGCGAGTGATGCATTTTTTGCTGATGATCCACGGGTCAACTCCATCGACCAGTATCATTTGAGCGATCGGGAAAAAAGTGTTGTGCACTGGGCCGCTCAGGGGAAAACTTACCATGAAATAGGTATTATCTTGGGATTTAAAGAGCGCACGATAAAGAAATACATGGCGTCGGTTGTTTCAAAACTCGAAGTCGCCAACGCCAAGCATGCCATTAGCAAGAGTATTGAGCTTCAGTTGATTTCTTCGCGCTCATGATCTCGCTATCCTCTGGGTTCAGAACAATTTCCATGGGCCATTTGTCTAGTGTGGAGCCTTGGGTAAGAGAGGTAGAGAGTATCTTGTTGTATAATTTTTTTTGTGAGTCCCCGTCGATCTTGAGATTTAACAGATAGACGGGGTCATTTTTTTCGGAAGCACCAATTTCCATTACATCGAAATTCCAACCGCTATTTTTTAGTATTCGATGCATAGCCTTACTTACAACTGTAATAATACTTTCAAGATTTTCATTGATGCCATAGTTGATCATTGCAAGGAATAAAAATAGGGAGGGTTGAGGGCTTTGCTTAGGGAGCATTCTAGCCCTTTCCTTGTCAACGAAAAAACGGCTGGATTCGACAATGGTGGGTTTGGCTACCCGTGGGTGATTAAAAAAATCACGGAACGGTCCATCAAGCATGTAGGGTTTTTCTGTGGGTATGAAGCGAACACTGCATAAAAGCTGTTCTCCCATGCGCCCGACTAGATAAACAGTATCATGGTTGTCGAATTGATCGAATTCATATTGCCCGAATACATTGACTTTCCACTTCATGCGATCTTTGAAGGTGATCTTCCGCAGCTGGTAGAGATCTGCTCGTTGTACATGTGGAATGTCATCATAAGTAATGTGCTCAAATCGGATGGTGTGCATTGTGCGCTCCTGCGTAAATGAATTTTATTATCCCGATCATAAATGATGGCTGCGGACACGAAAGATGGGCATGTACTTTAGTGCATGGCGGTGGAGAGCGAAGCAGAAGTATAGACGTTCCTTTCTTTGTTTCCTGTGTTTATGTACAGTATTCGGGCAAGGGGACGATGAGTCGAAGCATCGACGGCTCAGTTGGGCGGTGAAAAGGCACGCTGTCTGTTACTGCCGTGCGTGCATCGGTACAATGCCCCATCCCCGCGCGCCATCAAGCACATAGCACCCGGTCAAGGGCTCTATCGGCGCGCACCTAGCTACCCCGGAAGCACTTCATGGCAAACGACCCAACCCGTCCGATATTGAGCCATATTCGGAACTTTTCGATCATCGCCCACATCGACCACGGCAAGTCCACCCTGGCGGACCGGATCATCCAGATCTGCGGAGGGCTGAGCGACCGCGAACTCAAGGAGCAGGTGCTCGACTCGATGGACATCGAGCGTGAGCGTGGAATCACCATCAAAGCGCAGTCGGTGACCCTCGACTACCAGGCCGAGGATGGCCAGGTCTATCAGCTCAATTTCATCGACACCCCGGGACACGTCGACTTTTCCTATGAAGTGTCGCGCTCGCTCTATGCCTGCGAGGGCGCGCTGCTGGTGGTCGACGCCGCGCAAGGGGTCGAGGCGCAGTCCGTCGCCAATTGCTATACCGCGATCGAGCAAGGGCTCGAGGTGCTGCCGGTGCTGAACAAGATGGACCTGCCGCAGGCGGACCCAGAGGCCGTCTCGCACCAGATCGAGGAGATCATTGGGCTGGACGCCACCGACG
Organism: Halotalea alkalilenta; assembly: GCF_001648175.1. NCBI lineage: Bacteria > Pseudomonadati > Pseudomonadota > Gammaproteobacteria > Oceanospirillales > Halomonadaceae > Halotalea > Halotalea alkalilenta. The sequence goes on from NZ_CP015243.1 coordinate 2,543,947, forward strand.
CCTGTCGCGTCTCGGCCAAGAGCGGGCTGGGCATGGAGGGGCTGCTCGAGCGCCTGGTGCGTGACATCCCGCCGCCGAAGGGCGATGTGGACGCACCGCTGCAGGCGCTGATCATCGACTCCTGGTTCGATAATTACCTCGGCGTGGTCTCGTTGATCCGGCTGTTCGACGGCACGCTGAAAAAAGGCGACAAGGTGCTGATGAAGTCCACCGGGCGCAACTGGGAAGCCTCCGCGGTGGGGATTTTCACGCCCAAGCGCACCGAGACCGGCGTGCTGCGCGCCGGTGAGGTGGGATTTCTGGTCGCAGGAATCAAGGACATCCACGGCGCGCCGGTGGGCGACACCATCACCCTCGCCAAGACGCCTCAGGTGCCTCGCCTGCCGGGCTTCCAGAAGGTCAAGCCCCAGGTCTACGCCGGGATGTTCCCGATCAGCTCCGATGACTACGAGGACTTCCGCGACGCGCTCGAGAAGCTGGCGCTCAACGATGCCTCGCTCGGCTATGTGCCGGAGAACTCCGATGCGCTCGGTTTCGGTTTCCGTGTCGGCTTCCTCGGCACCCTGCACATGGAGATCGTCCAGGAGCGGCTCGAGCGCGAGTACAACCTCGACCTGCTGACCACTGCGCCGACGGTGGTCTATGAACTGGCGATGGATTCCGGCGAGACCCTCTACATCTCCAACCCGTCGAAGCTCCCGGACATGGCGAGCGTCAGCGAGATGCGCGAACCGATCGCGAGGGCGAGCATCCTGGTGCCGCAGGAATACGTCGGCAACGTGATCACCGAGTGCATCAATCGTCGCGGTGTGCAGCTCGACCTGCAGGTGCTCGGCAACCAGATGCAGCTCACCTACGAACTGCCGATGAGCGAAGTGGTGATGGACTTCTTCGATCGCCTGAAGTCGATCTCCAAGGGCTATGCCTCGCTCGACTACAGCTTCGAGCGCTTCGAGGCGGCCAAGCTGGTGCGTCTCGACGTCCTGATCAATGGTGATAGGGTCGACGCCCTGGCGGTGATCATCCACCGCGACCATGCCCAGACCCGCGGTCGGGTGCTGGTCGAAAAGATGAAAGAGCTGATCCCGCGGCAGATGTTCGATGTCGCGATCCAGGCGGCGATCGGTGGGCACGTGATCGCGCGCTCCACGGTCAAGGCGCTGCGCAAGAACGTCACCGCGAAGTGCTACGGTGGCGACGTATCGCGTAAGAAGAAGCTGCTCGAGAAGCAGAAAGAGGGCAAGAAGCGCATGAAGCAGGTGGGGCGTGTGGAAATCCCCCAGGATGCCTTCCTGGCCGTTCTCAAGACCAGTGACTGAGCCTCTCGGGGCCGCTCACGCTGACGGGAATCGTTGTCGAGATGGATTTTTCGTTGCTTTTGGTGATCGCCGTGCTGGTGACCGGCGCGGTCTGGCTTTGCGATGTGCTCTGGCTGCGCCGCCGCCGTCGCGCGAATGGCGTGGTCGACGATGCCTCGCACCAGCCCTGGTACGTCGAGTATTCACGCTCGTTCTTTCCGGTACTGCTGGTGGTGTTGGTGGTGCGCTCGTTCGTGATCGAGCCGTTCCAGATTCCCTCCGGCTCGATGGAGCCGACCCTGGACATCGGTGACTTCATCGTGGTGAGCAAGTTCAGCTATGGGATGCGCCTGCCGGTGATCAACACCAAGATAGTCCCCACCGGCGAGCCTCAGCGCGGCGATGTGATGGTGTTCCGCTATCCGCCCGATCCCAGCGTCAACTTCATCAAGCGCGTCGTTGGGTTGCCGGGCGACCACGTCCGCTATGTCGACAAGCGCCTCTACATCAACGGCGAGCTGGTCGAGAAGGACTTCGTCTCCAACCAGGTTCCGGCCAACCCTGGCGAGGAGCTGTGGTTGGAGACCCTGGGCGACGTCACCCACAGCATCTACAACAATCCGCGCGACCCCGGCCGCGGTTTCGAGGGCCGGGTGCCCGAAGGCGAATATTTCGTGATGGGCGACAACCGCGACCATTCGAGCGATAGCCGCTATTGGGGCTTCGTGCCCGAGGGCAACGTCGTTGGCCGGGCCTTCGCGGTGTGGATGCATTGGGGCAGTGGACTGCCCAGCTTCTCGGCAGCGAGAATGATCCATTGAGCGCATCGATCGTGCGTCCCAACTATCATCAAGAGATTCGAATCGACCCGTGAGTAGCTCCCTGCAGGCGTTCGCCAAGCGCATCGGCCACCATTTCGACGACATCGGTCATCTGGAACTGGCTCTGACCCATCGCAGCTTCGGCGGCCGCAACAATGAACGGATCGAGTTCCTTGGTGACTCGATCGTCAACTTCATCATCGGCGAGGCGCTCTATCAGCGCTTTCCCCTGGCCCGCGAAGGGCAGCTGTCACGGCTGCGCGCTCGCTTGGTCAAGGGCCAGACGCTCGCCGAGCTGGCGCGGGAAGTATCGCTCGGCGAGCACTTGCGCCTCGGTTCGGGAGAGATGAAAAGCGGTGGTCACCGCCGTGAGTCGATCCTCGCCGACGCGATGGAGGCGGTGATCGGTGCGATCTACATCGACGCCGGGATGGAGGCGGTCAAGCGCTGCGTGCTGGCCTGGTACGCCGAGCGCCTCGAGGCCACCAGCCTCGACGATACGCTCAAGGATCCCAAGACCCGGCTGCAGGAGTTCCTCCAGTCGCGTCAGGTTCCGCTGCCGCGCTACGAAGTGATGGCGATCGAGGGCGAGGCGCATGAGCAGACCTTCACCGTGAACTGCCACGTCGCAAGCCTGGACGCACCCACCCGCGGGATCGGCCCGAGCCGGCGTCATGCCGAGCAAGAGGCCGCCGAGCGCGCGATCGCGCTGCTCGAGCCGCAGAAACGGAGGTCGTGATGGACGACACCACCAACCAGGCCGACGCAGCCGGCGAGCAGCGCTGCGGCTTCGTCGCCATCGTCGGCCGGCCCAACGTCGGCAAGTCGACGCTGATGAACCGCATCCTCGGCCAGAAGATCTCGATCACCTCGCGCCGTCCCCAGACCACCCGTCACCAGGTGATGGGGGTCAAGACCGAAGGGGATACCCAGACGGTCTTCGTCGACACGCCCGGCATGCACATCATGGGCAAGGATCGCAACCGTGCGATCAACCAGTTCATGAACCAGACCGCGACCCAGGCGCTGCGCGGGGTCGACTGTGTGGTATTCATCATCGACAGGACCCGTTGGACCGAGGAGGACCAGATCGTCCTCGACCGCCTCGCCCCTTTGGAGGTGCCGGTGATCCTCGCGGTGAACAAGGTCGACTGGCTCAAGGACAAGTCGACGCTGCTGCCCTGGCTCGAGCAGGTGGCCGGCAAGCGCGCATTCACCGCGATCCTGCCGATCTCGGCCAAGAACGGCACCGGCGTCGACGCGCTGGAGGCAGAAGTCGGCCGTCATCTGTCGGTCGGCCCGCACTATTTTCCGAGTGACCAGGTCACCGACAAGAGCGAACGCTTCATCGCCGCTGAGCTCGTCCGCGAGAAGGTGATGCGCCAGCTCGGCGACGAGCTGCCCTACCAGATGACCGTCGAGATCGAGGAGTTTCGCGATGAAGGCCGGGTGGTGCACATTAGCGCACTGATGCTGGTCGAGCGTGAGGGCCAGAAGAAGATCCTGATCGGCGAGGGCGGCGAGCGGATCAAGCAGATCGGCAGCGAGGCGCGTATCGATATGGAGCGCACCTTCGGCGCCAAGGTGATGCTCAAGCTATGGGTCAAGGTGAAACGTGGCTGGTCCGACGACGCTCGCGCGTTGAAGAGCTTAGGCTACGATTTCGAAGAGTGATTAGAAGGCGTCGTGGAGAGCCGAGACGATGGCGCTGCAGCCTGCCTTCCTTTTGCACCGTCGCCCCTATCGGGAGACCAGCGCGCTGGTCGACCTGCTGACCTTCGAGCACGGGCTGGTGCGCGGCGTCGCCCGCGGCGTGGCGCGTCCCGGGAGCCGCTCGCGCGGTGCGCTGCAGCCGTTCACCCCGCTGCACGTCGCCTGGCGCGGAGAACGCGAACTGAAGACGCTGACCCTGATCGAGTCCACCCGCGCAGGGGTGATGCTCGCGGGGGAGGGGCTGCTTTGTGCGCTTTATGCCAATGAACTGCTCTATCGCTGCCTGCCGCGTGAGTTCGCGGTCGAGGCGCTGTTCGCCCACTACGGTGCGCTGCTCGAGGCACTGCCGACGCCTGGGCTGCGTGCGCCCGGGCTGCGTCGGCTCGAGATCACGCTGCTCGAGGCCCTTGACGCCGAGCCGCTTTTTTTGAGCATCGATGGCGATCGCCCACTCGAGCCCCAGCTACGCTATGGGTATGATGCGTCCGCTCGCCGTTTCCGCCCGATTGCCGATGGACACCAGGGCGTGGATGGCCGCACGCTGCGGCTGCTCGCCCACGGAGACTGGGAGGCGCCGGGTCTCGCCGGTGCGGCCAAGTGGCTGCTTCGCGAAGCGCTGGCACCGCTGCTCGGCGCACGGCCGCTGCGCTCGCGCGCACTGCTCCAGTCACTGGTGGAGCGGCGCCGAGCGATGCCGGCGGATTGATTGGGGTAGCTTGTTCGACCAATAGCGTCGGCGTTGCGCCGACCCTCATCATTATCCAGGTACCTGCCATGCATCCTTTGCGGATCCAGCTCGGTTTCGATCTTGACCCCCTGATTCACCTGGGGCGGGGCGATGAGCCCGAGCACCATGCCGGCTGTCTGCACAGCGCGCTGAACGCGCTCGACGGCGGTGCCGACTTCGTCTGCGCAAGCCTGGATTCGGACCCTGCCACTCGCACGGCGCTCGCGACGCTTGCGCCGCTGGTGCGTTCGAGGCTGTTGCTCGCCACCGTGACCGATAAGGCGGCCCTGGCCTTCGCCGCGAAGCTGCGTCCCGCCCAGCTTTGCCTGCGTGAGGTGCCCGACCCGGCGGTGCTGGCCGAGCTGGCCAGCTGGGTAGAGGCGGAGTCCTGCGAGCTGCTCGCTTGGCTGCCGGCGGATACCGACCCCGCCCGGCTCGAGAGCATCGCCCGGGCGGGCATCAAAGGGGTGCGTATCGATGCGCTGCCCTGGTCGAGCGCTCGCAACGTGGCGCGCGAGCGAGCCCGAGGCCGGCTCGAGGCGCTGGTCGAGGCCGCCTGCGAGGCGGATCTGTTCGTGCACCTGTGCAAGGTCACCACCCCGCGCTGCGCCGAGGAGGCGGCGACCATCGGCGGCGTCTCGGCGGTCGAGATAGGCGCGGGGCTGCTCCCGCGCGCGCTCGATCGCGGCCTGCGTCCCGCCCTCGAGGGGCTGGCCCAGACCCTGGTTGCGGCCCAGGAGGCGGGGCTCGCGCTGGCGCTGGACGAACACGAACATCATCACGATCACGATCACGATCACGATCACGATCACGGGCCTGGCTGCGGCTGCGGTCACTGACCGTCGCCGCCGTGGCCCGGTTGAGAAGGACACCACCATGCACTTTCCAGCACTCGAAGAAGTGATCGGCAACACGCCGCTGGTACGCTTGAAGCGGATCGGCGCGGGGCGCGACAATCTGCTCCTCGCCAAGCTCGAAGGCCACAATCCGGCCGGTTCGGTGAAAGACCGCGCGGCGCTGTCGCTGATCGAAGGCGCCGAGACGCGCGGCGAGATCGCGCCGGGCGACACCTTGATCGAGGCGACCTCCGGCAACACCGGGATCGCGCTGGCGATGGCGGCGACGATCAAGGGCTATCGCATGGTACTGATCATGCCGGCCAACGCCAGTGAGGAGCGCAAGCAGGCGATGGCCGCCTATGGCGCTGAGCTGATCGAGGTGGATCGCGAGGCGGGCATGGAAGGCGCGCGCGATCTCGCTGCGCGCATGGTCGCCGAAGGACAGGGCAAGACGCTCGACCAGTTCGGCAATCCGGACAATCCGCTGGCCCACTATCGCGGCACCGGCCCCGAGATCTGGCGCCAGACCGAGGGACGGATCACCCACTTCGTCAGCTCGATGGGCACTACCGGGACGATCATGGGCGTTTCGCGCTATCTGAAGGAACAGCGCGAGGAGATCCAGGTGATTGGCCTGCAACCGAGCGATGGCGCCAGTATTCCTGGTATCCGCCGCTGGCCGGAGGCTTATCGTCCATCGATCTTCGATCCGGCGCGGGTCGATCGGATACTCGACATAAGCCAGCAGGAGGCCGAAGAGCAGATGCGCCGGCTCGCTCGCGAGGAGGGAATCTTCGCCGGAGTTTCTTCCGGTGGGGCGCTTGCGGGCGCGCTCCGGGTCGCTGAAGAGACCGAGGGCGCGGTGATCGTATTCGTGGTCTGCGACCGCGGTGATCGCTACCTTTCCACCGGGCTGTTCGCCCGCGCTGGCGAGGGACGCTGAGCGTGGCGCTCGGCAAGCGCAGGCCCGCGCGTAGCCCCGGGGAGGGGCGCCGTGGCGCCAAGCCTCCAACCGCCGAAGTCGCGAGGCAGGAGGCTGGCGAGGGTTTGGACGCGCTCGAGGTCCTGCGGCTTTCCCACGATGGGCGGGGGATCGCCCGCGACGCTCAAGGCAAGACGATATTCATCGATCGTGCCCTGCCGGGAGAGCGGGTCGACGTGCGGCGGCATCGCCAGCGGCGGCGCTTCGACGAGGCCCATCCGGTGCAGGTGGCGCGGCCCAGTGCCGCCAGGGTGGTCCCGGCTTGCGTCCATTTCGAGGTGTGTGGTGGCTGTTCGCTGCAGCATCTGGAAATCAGCGCACAGCGCGAGCACAAGTCCGGGGTGCTGGTCGAGCACCTTCATCGGGCGCGGCTCGACGTCCCAGCGGTGGAGCTGCTCGCCGGCGAGGCCTACGGCTATCGACGCAGGGCCCGGCTCGGGGTCAAGCTCGATGGCGAGGGCCGGCTGCGCTTCGGGTTCAGGCGGCGCCAGAGCGAGCGTCTGTTCGATATCGAGCAGTGTCCGGTGCTGCTGCCCGGGCTCGAGGTTTTGCTCGCCCCGCTGCGCGAATGCCTGCAACGGCTCGAGGCGCCGCGCCAGCTCGGCCATATCGAACTGATCGCGGGTGACGATGCCATCGCGCTCAAGCTGCGCCAGCTCAAACCGGTTGCGGCGGATGAAAGCCGCTGGCGCGTCTTCGCCGAGGCCCACGATCTGGTGCTGATCTTCGATCGTGGCGAGCCTTCGGCGCTGCCTACGCTGCACTACCGGCTCGATGTCGCGGGGCGTAGCCTGGCGATGGGTTTTCAGCCGGGTGACTTCCTCCAGGTCAATGGCGCGGTCAACCGCCAGCTGGTCGGTGCCGCGCTCGACTGGCTGGCATTGCCCGCTGGCGCACGACTGCTCGATCTGTTCGCCGGGGTCGGCAACTTTGGCCTGCCGTTCGCCGCGACCGGTGTGCGGGTCGCCGCTATCGAAGGCAGCGCGGCGATGGTCGAGCGGGTCAGCGCCAACGCTCGTACGCTTGGGCTCGGGATATCCACCCGGGCGATGGACTTGGGCCAGGCCCCGGCGGTAGAGGATGTCGATGCGGTGCTGCTCGATCCGCCTCGCGACGGCGCGCAGAATGTGTGCAAGGCGCTCGCGAGTGCCGGGCCTGAGCGAGTACTCTATGTATCCTGTGACCCGGCGACACTGGCGCGCGACGCGGCGCTTTTGGTCGCGGGCGGTTACCGGCTCGTGCGCATCGCCTTGGTCGATATGTTTCCCCAGACGCCGCATCTCGAGTCGCTTTCGCTTTTCGAGCGTCGGTGACCCGCTGCGGCGGCGGCCATCCAGACAATAATCGAAGCTCATCAGGAGGCTGGAGGTATCGGTCATGGTCAAGGTACGTGAGGATCAGCCGCTGCTGGCGGACGGGCGAGTCGATATTCCGGCGTGGGTCGAGCATCTCAACCAGGAAGTCCGGCTGAGCGACCCCTCGGAGCTGCGCCGTGCGTGCGAGTTCGCCGAGCAGATCACCCGTGATGCCGCCAAGCGTTACCCGGCGTGGCGCGAGGTGGGCTCCAACTTCCGCGCAGGGCTCGAGATCGCCGACATCCTGTCCGAGCTGCATCTCGACCAGCCGACGCTGGTCGCGGCGGTTCTTTATCGCTGCGTGCGCAAGGAGCTGACCAGCCTGGATGAGGTCGAGCGGCTGTTCGGCACCGAGGTCGCGGGGTTGATCGACGGGGTGCTCAAGATGGCCGCGATCAGCCAGCTCCAGGCGCCGCAGAGCGGGCTCTCCCAGCACAACCAGCAAGAGAACCTGCGCAAGATGCTGGTGACCATGATCGACGACGTGCGCGTCGCCCTGATCAAGATCGCCGAGCGCACCACCATGCTGCGCCAAGTGCGCAACGACTCGCGCGAGAAGTGCCAGCGGGTCGCGCGCGAGGTGTTCGATATCTACGCACCGCTCGCCCATCGTCTCGGCATCGGCCAGATCAAGTGGGAGCTCGAAGACCTGTCGTTTCGCTATCTGCACGAGGCCGAGTACAAGGCGATCGCCAAGCAGCTGGCCGAGAAGCGGCTCGACCGGGACCACTACATCGGCGAGGTCAAGTCGACCATCACCGGACTGCTCGAGGCCCAGGGCATCGCGCGCTACCAGGTCGACGGCCGGGCGAAGCACATCTACTCGATCTGGCGGAAGATGAAGCGCAAGCGGATAGACTTCTCCCAGGTCTATGACGTCCGCGCGGTACGTGTGCTGGTGCCCGAGGTGGCCGACTGCTACACCGTGCTGGGGCTGATCCATTCGCGTTGGCACCACGTCCCCAACGAGTTCGACGACTACATCGCCAATCCCAAGCGCAACGGCTACCAGTCGCTGCATACCGCGGTGCTCGGTCCCGATCACAAGGTGCTCGAGATCCAGATCCGGACCTTCGCCATGCACGAGGATGCGGAGCTCGGCGTTTGCGCCCACTGGCGCTACAAGGGTACCGACGTCGATTCGCGCAGCTCCGGCTACGAGCAGAAGATCGCCTGGCTGCGCCAGGTGCTCGAATGGCAAGAGGAGGTCGGTGAGATCAATGACCTGAGCGAGGGTCTCCAGGTCGATATCGCCCCCGACAGGATCTACGTCTTCACCCCCGATGGCCACGTCATCGACATGCCGAAGGTGTCGACGCCGATCGACTTCGCCTACCGGGTGCATACCGAGATCGGCCATCGCTGCCGCGGCGCCAAGGTCGATGGAAGGATCGTGCCGCTCACCTACCGGCTCAAGACTGGCCAGCAGGTCGAGATCCTCACCGCCACCCAGGGTGGGCCGAGCCGGGACTGGCTCAATCCCGGCCTGGGTTACGCCAAGACCTCGCGCGCCCGGGCCAAGATCCAGGCCTGGTTCAAGCAGCAGGCGCGCGGCCAGAACCTCGAGGAGGGCAAGGCGCTGCTCGAGCGCGAGTTCCGCCGCCTCGATCTCGATGGCCTCGATCGCGAACGCCTCGCCCAGGCGGTCAACTACCCGACTCCCGACGACATGTACGCGGCGATCGGTGCCGGCGACCTGCGCGTCGGCCAGGTGCTCTCGCAGGCCCAGCAGCTGTTCGGCGACACCGACGACCAGGAGCAGCTCGACCGCCTGCTGACCCGCTCCCGGCGTGGCGCCAAGGAGCCCCAGGACGCGATCACCGTGCTTGGGGTCGGCAACCTCAAGACCCAGATGGCCAACTGCTGCCATCCGGTGCCGGGCGACCAGATCGTTGGCTTCATCACCCATGGCCGCGGCGTCACCGTGCACCGCGAGGACTGCCCCAACATCCTGCAGCTGCGTCTCGACGAGCCGAGCCGGATCGTCCACGTCGAGTGGGGCTCGAGCCAGGCGAGCGTCTATGCGGTCGATATCGAAGTGCTGGCCTGGGATCGTACCGGGCTGCTGCGCGACGTGATCGGCGTGCTCTCGACCGAGAAGGCCAACGTGCTGGCGGTGAATACCCAGACCGATCGGGAGGACAATCTCGCGCGGCTACGGATCACCCTCGAAGTCTCCGGGCTCGAGCTGCTCGGGCGGATATTCAATCGTATTCAGCAGCTCGCCAACGTGATGGACGTGCGTCGGCTGCGCCAGGGAGGAAAGCAGGAAAATGTCGCGGGTTGAGGGCGCGGGGAGCGAACGCCATGGGCTCGACGATCTACTCGAGCTGATGGCGGTGCTGCGTGACGAGCGGGAAGGCTGTCCCTGGGATGTCGAACAGCGCTGGGAAACCATCGCGCCGCATACCCTCGAGGAGGCTTACGAGGTGGTCGATGCGATCGAGCGCGGTGCATTCGGTGAGCTGAAGCTCGAGCTGGGTGATCTGCTGTTCCAGGTGGTCTACTACGCCCAGTTCGCCCGCGAGGAGGGGCGTTTCGATTTTCTGGATGTGGTCGACGGCCTGGTGCGCAAGATGATCGTCCGTCACCCCCACGTCTTTCCCGAGGGACGACTCGACTCTCGTCGCGAGAATCTTCCCGCCCGTACGCTGAGCCAGGCCCAGATAGGAGAGAGGTGGGAGCGGCGCAAGGCTTCGGAGCGCGATGCCCGTGCCGAGCGCTCCAGCGCTTCCGTGCTCGATGACATCCCGCTGGCGCTGCCCGCGCTGAGTCGGGCGGCCAAGCTCTCGCGCCGCGCCTCCAGGCTTGGTTTCGACTGGCCGGACCATACCGGGGCGCTCGACAAAGTCGACGAGGAGCTTGCGGAGGTGCGCGAGGCGATCGCCGCCTCGAACCATGATGCGATAGAGGACGAGCTCGGCGATCTGCTCTTCGCCACCGCCACGCTCGCAGGCAAGCTCGGCGTCGATCCCGAGCGCGCGCTGAGGCGCGCAGGGGCCAAGTTCGAACGGCGTTTTCGCGGCGTCGAGGCGCGCTGCCGGCCGGGTGACGGTCTTGATACGCTGGAGCGCCATTGGCAGGCGGTGAAGAGCGAGGAGTGAAGGTGAAGCAGCGGATGCGTCGGGAAGTACACTAATTCGGAAGCACACCAATTCGGTGGTTATATTACTAAAGTATTATCCTTTTAGCCCCGAATTCGGGGCATGAAATTCCCCTTTTTGTCTTTGTTTACGTAATCATGCGCTGTCGATGTTTGCTGTTCCGGTATCGCCCGGGTAGCTTACATCGATGGAGCGCAACGGGCGGGCGGTCGTCTCGCCCCCCAACGCTCCTTTGGAATCTAAAGGATACCCATGGAGACCGTCGATGCGTCACACCCTGCCCGTCGCCACAGAAGGCAATGACCTCAACGAATCGTTGCGAGAGAACGTACGCATTCTTGGCGATATCCTGGGGCGGACCATCACCTCGGATCTCGGCGAGCCTTTCCTCGAGCGCATCGAACGCATCCGCGCTCTGGCCAAACAGGGTCGCAACGACAGCAGTGATAGCAGTGACAGCGGCGAGAGCCCAAAGGCGCTGATCGACTACTTAGGCTCGCTGCCCGACGAGGACCTGCTGCCGGTCACTCGCGCCTTCAACCAGTTTCTCAACTTCGCCAACATCGCCGAACAGCACCACCGTGCCAGCGTGCGGCGGGTTGAGGACTATCGGCCCAACCTGCAACCAGAGGACCTGGGACGGCTTTTCGAGCGGGTCATCGACGACGGCGTCGACGCCGGCACCCTGCGCGAGACGCTCACGTCCATGCGCGTCGAGCTGGTGCTCACCGCTCATCCCACCGAAGTGGTGCGGCGCACCTTGATCCAGAAGTACGACATGATCGACGACTGCCTCGCTGAGCTCGAAGCCACCCGGGGCTACCCGGAGCGGCGCGAGCGGCTGCTCGAGCGCTTGGCCGAGCTGATCAGCCAGGCCTGGCACACCGACGAGATTCGCCGGGTGCGCCCGACTCCCGTCGATGAGGCGCGCTGGGGGTTCGCTGTGATCGAGAACTCGCTGTGGCAAGCGCTGCCCGAGTTCTATCGTGATCTCGACCAGCGCTTGCTGGCGATCGGCGAACAGCGGCTGCCGCTCGATGCATCACCCTTGCGCTTCGCCTCCTGGATGGGGGGAGATCGTGACGGCAACCCCAATGTCACCGCGAAAGTCACCGAAGAGGTGCTGCTGCTCGCCCGCTGGATGGCGGCGGATCTCTACCTGCGCGATCTCGAGGCGCTGCGGGTGGAGCTCTCGATGTGGCAGGCCAGCGACGAGCTCAAGGCCGAGGTCGGTGATGTCGACGAACCCTATCGCGCGCTGATCAAGCAGCTGATCAAGCGGCTGCAGGCTACTCGCGAGGCGCTGCGTGCGCGGCTCGACGGCGAGCGCTCGAATACCGAGGTGGCGCTGATCGAGACCGGTGAACAGCTGCTTGTCCCGCTGAAGCTCTGCTATCGCTCGCTGCTCGAGTGCGGCATGCAGAGCATCGCCAACGGTGCGCTGCTCGATACCCTGCGTCGGATCGCCTGCTTCGGTGTGACCCTGACCAAGCTCGATATCCGCCAGGAGTCCGAACGCCACACCCAGGTGATGGTGGAGCTGGTCGAGGAGCTGTTCGGTGAAGACTACTCGACCTGGGACGAGGCGCGTCGGCAGCAGTTCCTGGTCCGCGAGCTGGAGTCCAAACGTCCGCTGCTGCCGCGCGACTGGCACGGCTCGGATCAGGTTCGCGAGGTGCTCGATACCTTCCGGGTGATCGCCGCGTCGCGTGCCGAAGCCTTGGGCAGCTACGTGATCTCGATGGCAGGGCAGGCCTCGGACGTGCTCACCGTGGCCTTGCTGATGAAGGAGGCCGGCGGCCCCAGGCTTCCGATCTCGCCGCTGTTCGAAACCCTCGACGACCTCGACCGCTCGGGCCCGGTGATCGAGCGGCTGCTCGATATTCCGGTCTACCGCCGGCTGATCGGCGATCGCCAGGAGGTGATGATCGGCTATTCCGATTCGGCCAAGGACGCCGGGCAGCTCGCCGCTGCCTGGGCGCAGTATCGCGCCCAGGAGGCGCTGGTGCGGATCTGCCAGCGCCAAGGGGTGGCGCTGACGCTGTTCCACGGCCGCGGTGGCACCGTTGGCCGCGGCGGCGGGCCGGTGCACGCGGCGATCCTCTCCCAGCCGCCCGGTTCGGTAAGTGGCAGTCTCAGGGTCACCGAGCAAGGCGAGATGATCCGCTTCAAGTTCGGCCAGCCCGACATCGCCTCTCGCAACATGGAGATCTACGTCGGTGCGGTGCTCGAGGCCACGCTCGCACCGCCGCCTGCGCCGCGACCGGAGTGGCGCGAGGAGATGGACCGGCTGGCCGAGATCGCCCACCGGGTCTACGTCGGCGTGGTGCGTGAGAATGCCGATTTCGTTCCTTACTTCCGCGCGCTGACGCCCGAGGGCGCGTTGGGGCGGCTGCCGCTCGGCTCACGTCCGGCCAAGCGCCGCCAGGAAGGCGGGGTTGAGACCCTGCGGGCGATTCCATGGATCTTCGCCTGGACCCAGACCCGGCTGATGCTGCCGGCCTGGCTCGGCAGTGACGAAGCCTTCGCCATGCGACTCGCCGATCCCGAAGGGCGTCGCCGGATCGAGGAGATGCGTCGCGACTGGCCGTTCTTCGGCACCTATCTCGACCTGCTCGAGATGCTGCTGGCCAAGTCCGACGCCTCGCTCACCGCCTACTACGAGCAGCGGCTGGTCGATGCCCCTGAGCTGCGCGTGCTTGGCGCTACGCTGCGCGAGCGGTTGGGCCGGCTGATCGACCAACTGCTCGAGATCAGCGGCCAGCGCGTGTTGCTCGAGCATTCGCCGTTGATCCGTCAGGCCATCGCGGTACGCAATCCCTACATCGACCCGCTGCATGGTCTCCAGGCCGAGCTGCTGCGGCGCTCGCGCGATGCCGAGCAGAGCATCTCCCCGGTGCTCGAGCGCGCGCTGATGGTCACCATGGCCGGGATCGCCGCGGGGCTGCGCAACACTGGCTGAGGCGAGGGCTTCTTCATCGTCGAAACGAACGCCGGTCATGCACCGGCGTTATTGTTTTCCCGCCAGGGGCCAAAGGGGCACCAGGCGCTCGCGAGCAGGATGAGTCGACTACGCTGAAAGGTGGATCGTTCAGTCGACAAGGAGAGTCCGATGCGCCGAATCATGCTGTTGCTGGTCCTACCGCTCGCTGCCTGCGGCGATACCGCCCGGCATACGGTCGAGGAGGGAAGCGGTCCCAATCCGGTTCTGCCCGAGGAGCGCCGTGAATGGTTCCCGACCCTCAACGTCGCCGAGGCGATCGGTTGGCCCGACGGCGCGCTGCCCGCGGCGGCCGAGGGGCTCGCCGTGAATGCCTACGCACAGGGGCTCGATCATCCCCGCTGGCTCTATCTGCTGCCCAATGGCGACGTGCTGGTGGCCGAGAGCAACGCCCCCGCCGACAGCGGCGTCTCGAGTCTCAAGAACTGGGTCGCTGGGCTTTTCAAGTCGAAGGCCGGCGCCGGTGCCGAGAGCGCCGATCGGATAACGCTGCTACGCGATGGGGATGGCGACGGCGTCGCCGAGCAGCGCCACGTGCTGCTCGATGAGCTCCATTCGCCTTTCGGCATGGCGCTGGTCGGGGAGTGGCTCTACGTGGCCAACGCGGATGCGCTGGTGAGGGTGCCCTACCGAGAGGGTGACACGCGGATCGATTCGACGCCCGAAGTGGTGACCGAGCTGCCCAGCGAGATCAATCACCACTGGACCAAGAACGTGATCGCAAGCCCGGATGGCGAGCACCTCTACGTCACCGTCGGCTCGAACAGCAACGTGGGCGAGAACGGCCTCGACCAGGAAGAAGGTCGCGCGGCGATCTGGGAAGTCGACATCGCGAGCGGCGACAAGCGGCTCTTCGCCACCGGCCTGCGCAACCCCAATGGCATGGATTGGGAGCCTGAGAGCGGCGCCCTGTGGACGGTAGTCAACGAGCGCGATGAGCTGGGCAGCGACCTGGTGCCCGATTACGCCACCGAGGTGGTCGACGGTGCCTTCTATGGCTGGCCGTACAGCTACTTCGGCCAGCACGTCGACGCGCGGGTCTCGCCCCAGCAACCCGAGCTGGTCGCCACCGCTCGGGTGCCGGACTATGCCCTCGGCCCGCACACGGCCTCGCTCGGGTTGGCCTTCGCTCGCAACCCCGCGCTGCCGGAGCGCTTCCAGCAAGGCATGTTCATCGGCCAGCACGGCTCCTGGAACCGCAAGCCGCACAGTGGCTATCGGGTAGTGTTCATACCCTTCGCCGAAGGGCGGCCCGCCGGTGACCCGGTCGAGGTGCTGGGCGGCTTTCTCGATGACCAGGATCGTGCCCAGGGGCGCCCGGTCGGGGTGATCCAGGGGGCGGATCGTTCATTGCTGGTCGCCGACGACGTCGGCAACGCCATCTGGCGGGTCAGTCAGGCCCAGTAGCCGCGCCTGCCCGGCCGAGCGCGAGGCGTTCAGCCGGGCTTGGCGGCACTGGCGCGCCGCCGGCGAGGTGCGGTGCGCTTGTGCTTGCCGGTGCTCTTGGCGCTGCCTTTGCCGCCACGTCGCTGCTTGGCCTCGGGGAGCGCGAGGGTGGCGCTCTGCGCCAGCGCGGCGCGCATGCGGGCTACGTCGGCCTCGCCGAGCAACTCGCGCAGCTCGGTGATCAGCATCTCCATGAACGGCGCCGAACGGCGCCGACCCTCGCAGATCAGGCTCAGCTCCTGCTCCCATAGCGCGGTACGCTCCGGTCGCGTCGCGCTCTCCGGCAGGGCATCGACCAGCGCTCGGCCCGCCCGGGTGGCGCGCAGCGCGCCTTGGGCGCGTACCACCAGGGCGCGCTTGATCAGCGTCTCGATGATTCCCGCGCGGGTCGCTTCGGTGCCGAGCCCATCGGTCTCGCGCAGCGTGCGGCGCACCTCGGGATCCTCCACGTAGCGGGCAACGTGGGTCATCGCGTTGAGCAGGCTGGCATCGTTGAACGGTGCCGGTGGCTGGGTCATCCGGTCGTCGATGCCGTGGTCGGTCACCTGGGCGGCCTCGCCTTGACGCAGGGGGGGCAGCGGCGGGCTCTCCGCCTGGACGGTGAACAGCGGTTTCCAGCCTTCGACCTTGATCTCGCGGCCCTGGGCGAGAAACGGCTCTGCGGGCCGCGCGTGATCGAGCGGCGCCTCGAACAGTGCCTTGACCTCGAGATACTCATGGTCGGGATAGAACTGAGCCAGGACGTTGCGCACCACCAGCCGATAGACCGATGTCTGCGCAGGCGATAGCCGGCTCCATTGCGGCGCGCGTCCGGTGGGTGCCAGGGCATGGTGGGCGGTGATCTTGCCATCGTCGAACGCCTTGCCGCGCAGGCGCATGTCGGCGCCGCCGAGCCACTGGGCGAGGGTGGCGTCGCCGCGACAGGCGGCATCGAGCGTGGCTGCGGCGGTGTCGAGGAAGTTGACCGGCAGGTGGCGGCAGTCGGAGCGTGGATAGGTGATCAGCTGGTGACGTTCGTAGAGCGCCTGGGCCGCATCGAGCACCTGTTGTGCCGAGAGCTTGTGGCGACGTGCGGCGTCGACCTGCAGCGTGGACAGCGAGTAGGGCATCGGTGCGCGCTGGCGCTTGGGCTTGCGTTCCAGTTGGGCGAGACGCGCCGCCGCCCCAGGCAGGGTCGCGGCGAAGTCCTCGGCGATCTCGCGGGCGAGCAGCCGGCCCTCTTCGTCGATGCGCTTCTCGGCCTGCAGGCGCTCGCGCTCGAGCGGCTGCCACCAGGCTCGGGTGACGCCTCCCTGGGTGCGGAAATCGGCCCACAGCACATGAAAGGGCACCGGCACGAAGGCCTCGATCGCCGCATCGCGCCTGGCGATCAGGCCGAGGACCGGTGTCTGCACCCGGCCGACCGAGAGCACGCCGTCGTGGCCGGCGCGCTTGCCGATCAGCGTCCAGGCGCGCGACAGGTTGATGCCATAGAGCCAGTCGGCGCGAGAGCGGCTCTGGGCCGCTTCGAACAGCGCGTCGAACTCGGCGTTGTCGCGCATCGCGCCGAGCGCCTTGCGCACCGCGGACTCGTTCATGTCGTTGATCAGCAGCCGTTTCACCGGACCGCGCCAGCCAAGGTAGTCGAGGGTCTCCTGCACCAGCAGCTGGCCCTCGCGGTCGGGGTCGCCGGCGTGGACGACCTCGCTGGCACTCTTGATCAAGCGCTTGAGCACCGCGAGCTGGGCCCGGCTCTTGGGGCGCGGCATCAGCTGCCAGGTAGCCGGAATGATCGGCAGGTGGTCGAGCGCCCAATGCTTGTAGCGCGGGTCATAGGCATCGGGGGGTGCCTGTTCGAGCAGATGGCCGAAGCACCAACTGATGACCAGGCCCTGGGCCGCCAGATGGCCTTCACGGTTGTCGAAGCGATACTGTGGGCAGGCGGCGGCGATGGCGCGGGCGAGGCTCGGTTTCTCAGCGATGATCAGGCGCATGAAGGGCGGGATCCGATGATATGGGCTTATGTACAGTATACGGCCGGCGCGTGCGCCCGTCTCGCCGGCATTTCAGCGGTCGAACGCCTGACGCGCCATGACCAACGCACGGTACCAGTGACGCGGCGTACGGCCGATCGGCGGCATTCGGTGGCTGAGGAAGCTGACCGGGCTGCGGCTCGACTGCTCGTACTTCGAGAGCATCTCCAGGGTGCCCTGGCGGGCGCCGTACTGGCGATGGAGGAACTCGATCGCCGCCGGTTCGAGTTCGACCTGGTAGTGGCGCACCAGCGCGAGCGCGAGCGACTCGGCGCTGCGCGACAGATCGTCGTCGACCTCCTTGACCATCGCGGCGCCCAGCGCGGCCTTGGTGGCGGCCGAGTAGCCGGGCTCGAGGCTGGTGAAATCGGCGGCATTGGTCGAGTTGATCGCCCGCTGCACCTCGGGGCGAGAGAGGTGGATATGGGGCTCCAGCGCCAGCGCGATCTCGATCGCCAAGCGCTTGGCGCTGTCGGTATCGACGCTCAACGCCGCCTGCGGGGTCTCGTGGGGCAGCCGTGCGCGCAGGCTGGGGCGTGCGTGCAACTGCCTGATCAGGCGAGCGAGCTGGGCGCAGATCTGGGTCTTTGCGTGGTCGTCGAGGACGATCACACTCTCGCGGATGCGCAGTCCACGTCGCCCCGGGCCGAGGCGCAGGCGGGTTTCCTGGTCGGAGCTGCGTGAGGAGATCCGCTCCCAGCGCTGGCTGGCACGTAGCAGCGTGGCATGGTGGCGACCGACCTCGTCGTAGCCGTCGCGCATATGACGGAACAGGCGCATGGCATTGGCGAGCACGTCGGCCTGCTCGCGCAGCGCGGCGCGGTCGGCTTGGGGTTCAGCGGCGAGTTTGGTGACGCGCGCCGCGAGATCCTCGATCGCCTCGCGGGAACGTTCGAGCAGCACCTCGGCGCGCAGCCCCGAGGCGGCATCCTCGACCAGGGTGTCGGACGCTTCGGCGAGATAGACCGTCAGCGCCTTGAGCCGGGAGAGGCCGAGCGCTTGGCTGATCCGGTAACGGGCCCTGGCCTGCTCCAGGGCATCCAATGCCTGGGCCAGCCGCCAGCGGCCGCGGTATTCGAACACCAGCATTGGGATCTCGCGGCCGTTGATCAGCTCGAAGGCAAGGGTCAGCATCTCCTCGACGTCGGCGAGCGTCATCAGCAGCTCGTCATCCTGCTCGATCGCAGCCAGCACCCGCTCGATGAAGTTCTCGCCGCGGGGCACCCCGCTGTCCAGATCCGGCGTGCGGCCGTAGAAGCGCTCGCGCAGCAGTGCCGCGGCTTCGGGGGCCAGCTCGCCGAGCTCGGTGAGCTGCGGCTCGATGTGGCCGGAGTGGGCAGCGATCAGGTCGTTGATCCGTGACTTGAGCCCGATGCGCCGGTAAGTGTCGATGTCGGCCAGCGCCCGTGCGCTCTCGGTGTCCCCGATCAGCTCGCGCACCGCGAGTTCGATGCCGTCGGAGGAGAGATCCTGCTTGCGCAGCAGCATCATTGCCGCCTCGCGCCGGCGGGCATCCCCCTCCAGCCGCTCGACCTCGAGATCGCGGGTCATCATGATCAGCTCGGGCAGGGCATCTATGACCCGGGTGATCTGACGTTCGACCTTGCGGTAGCGTCCGGTGTGACGGTAGTTGTTGACTATGGTGGTGAGGATCCCGGCGACGCTGGTGACCACCGCGAAGAAGATGAAGAACAGCAGGTTGCCCACGGTCGGCAGATGACCATAGCCGATGTAGTAGCCGCCGATCGCACCGATGAAGGTCACCGGACCGCCGATCCACAGCAGGTTGAGCAGGCTCGAGCTCCAGGGTACCTTCTCCACCGCCTGGCTGATCCGGCGAATGCGATCGCGCCCTTCGCGCTCCAGGCGCACCCGTGGCGTATCCTCGGCCATGCGCGCGCGTGGCGTGCGTTTGAACGGCAGTGACATCGCGAGAGTCCAACGGCAGGGCCGAGTCGGTAAAGCCTCGGCATGAACAGACGCGCACGTTACCATTGCGACCAATGCGCCCGCTACCGCCATGGTTTGACTCCTCTAGGTGCGAGGAGGAAGGTGGGGCTTGGCGCGATCCAACAGCCGATGGGAGGGTGCCATGCTTGCCGCCTGGGTGGATCATCTGCTCGGCTACGCCTCCGGCGCGCTGAGTGCGGTACGCCGCGACGAGCGCTATCCGAGCCTGATGCGCTGGGCCCGGCGCGAGGGTGCCGAGCTGCTCGGCGGCGATCTTGCGCTGGCCCAGGCGCTGGCGCCGCCGCTTTGGAACCAGACCCCGCTGCTGCGCCTCGACTTCGCCTGCGAGCCGCTGGCGCCTCCGGCGCTGGACGAGCCCTGTTGGTGCGACAGTGGCCACCCTTATCGCCGATGCTGTGCGACGGTGGCGTTTCCGGGAGGCGTTCCCGCTCATTTGATGTGGATGCTGTCGCTGTGCCAGTGGCGCGGACCTCGCCTGCGCGCCGCGCTCGAGCGCGAGCTGGCCCCGGACCAGGCACTGCTCGAGGCGGGGGTGATCGCCGCCGAGAGCGGCCAGCTCGGACGCGCCCAGCTGCTGCTCGAAGCGCTCTTCGCCCGCGCCGATAACGTTCCGGCACCGGTGCAGTCCGAGTACGCTTTCGAGCGTCTCGCCGAGCTCTATCAAGAGCGTGGCTTTCACCGCAAGCAGGCTGCGCTGATCGACTCGGCCCTGGGCCACGGGCCTGCCTTCCTGCGCGGCGCGGCGCTCGAGCGATTGGTGCTTGCCCATCTCGAGAGCGACGACCTGGAAAGCGCGCGCGATGCCTTCATGCGCGCGCTGCGCACGATTCCCGATGCGCCGGTGCTGGCCTATCTCGAAACCATGCTGCTATTGCAGGAAGGCCAGCAGGAGAAGGCGCGCCAGCGGGCTGATTTCTGGTATCGGCGACTGCTGCGCAGCAGCGATGTGGACCCGGCTGAGCTGGGCTTCGTTCACGAACTCGCGGTCGATCCGGCCGGGACGCTTGCCGAGGAGCTGATCAGCTCGGATGAGGAGCTGGCGCTGCCGCTGTCGCGACTGAGGAGCACGCTGGCGCGGCTGCCCTCGGCACTGCCGCCGACCCTGGTGGCCAACCAGGCCGGGCGGCTCGAGTACCTGCCAAGCAAGCTCGATGGCGCCTACTACACGGCGTGGTCATCGCAGCTGGGCCCCGCTGATCCGGAGCAGGACGGGATCAATGATCTGTGGCACAACGCTTCGGACTGGCTGCTGGCGCTCAGCGAGCATCCTGAATGGCTGAGCTCCCCGCTGGTGCTGCAGGAGCTGGCGATGGCGCTCTCCAGCCGCTTCGGCAGCCTGCCCTGGATGGTCGAGCCGTTCTTCGCGCCGCTGGCCAAGCGTCTGGAAAGCTGGCTCGGGGGGATCGAAAGGCAGGGTCGGCAGTTCCTCTGGGAGGAGGGCGACAACCAGGCGATCTATCTGTTCGGTCTGTCGCTGGTGGTCGGTATGGAGCGCGGTGACCGGCAGCGTTCGCGGCGGATCGCCGAGCGGCTGCTCAAGCTCGACGGTGAGGATAATCTCGGGCTGCGGGAATTGGTGCTAGAGCAGCTTCTGCGCGAAGGGCGCGATCTCGATGCGCTGGCGCTGACCGAGACCAGCGACGCTGAAAGCGCCGATTGGCTTGGCCTCTATCTGGGGCGCGCGCTGGCGCTCTACCGGCTGGGCCGGCAGGCCGAAGCGGCGGAGCTGATTCGTCGAGTGCAGCGGGCCAACCGCCACATGATCAACCTGATGCTCCAGTCGCGCCCCCGGCCCGAGAGCTTCGATCAGGCACTGGCGCGCCCGGGATCGCGCGCGCAGGCCTGGCAGTACCGGGTGCTGCTGCGTGAGCGCTGGATGGAGACACCGGGGGCGATCGCCTGGCTCAGGCAGTTCGTCCAGCCGCGTGGCTGACCCTTGCTATCCGAGCCCGCCGTCGAAACCCAAATCATGCGGAGCTTCGACTCGCCGTTGGCCCTTGGCCAGTGGCGAGTCGAAAAAGCACGTCGAAATAGCCTCTAAGACGTCGAGGCAGGCTCGCTGAATCTTCGATCCCGCGCGATCCAGGCCGCGAGTGCCACCGCGGGGAGCCCGAGCAGCGAGACGTAGACGAAGAAGCTCGGATAGCCGATCGCCTCGACCAGCGCCCCTGAGAAGCCACCGATGAACTTGCCCGGCAGGGTCATGATCGAGGAGAACAGCGCGTACTGGGTGGCGGTATAGGCACGAGAGGTGAGCCCGGAAAGAAAGGCGATGAAAATCGCGCTGGCCATGCCGTTGGTCAGGTTGTCGCCGGTGATGGTCACCACCAGCATCCATAGATTGGCGCCGGAGAGCGCCAGCTGGGCAAACAATAGATTGGTCGCAGCGACCAAGGCCGCTGCGATCCACAGCAGCGGACGTACTCCGTAGCGGGCGGCGAGCAGGCCACCGAGCACGCCGCCGAGCAAGGTCATGGCGAGGCCGAAGAGCCCGGTCACCTCGCCGATCCGCTGGGCCGAGAAGCCGAGATCGACGTAGAGCGGATTGGCCATCGCGGCCATCGACAGGTCGCTGATTCGAAACAGGCCGATGAATACCAGTAGCGCCAGGGCGTACCAGCCGAAGCGAGTGAAGAAGTCGGTGAACGGGCAGATGATCGCGCCGACGCACCAGGCGCCGGCTCGCTTCAGCGTGCGCGGCCAGCCACGGGTGCGACGCAGGAAGGCGCGCACCTTGGGTTCACGGGCAAGCTGCGCGGCCAGCGGCGGGCGTGGTGGCTCGGGGCGCAGCAGTACGGTGAGCATGCCGACCACGGCGAGCCCCGCCATGCCCAGGTAGGCGATCGACCAGGAGTAGTTGCCGGCCAGCGCCAGTGCGCCGGCTCCCGCGGCGAGCAGCCCGCCGCGATAGCCGATGATGTAGACCGAGGACATCGCCGCCTGCAGGCTCTCCTCGGCCGATTCGATCCTGAAGGCATCGACCACGATGTCCTGGGTCGCCGCGCCGAAGGCGACCATCAGCGCCAGCCAGGCGATCAGCAGCAGGTGGTGTGCGGGCTCGACCAGTGCCATGCCGACCAGGCCGAGCAGGATCAGCGCTTGGGCGGCGAGCATCCAGCCTCGTCGGTGGCCGAGCAGGCGGCACAGCAGCGGCAGCGGCAGCCGGTCGACCACCGGCGCCCAGAAGAACTTGATCGAATAGAGGATGCCGATCCACGAAAAGTAGCCGATCGTCGCCACCTCGACTCCCGACATGCGCAGCCTCGCGCCGAGCGTCGAGAACACCAGCAGGAAAGGAAGGCCGGCCGAAAAGCCGAGGAACAGCATGGTCAGCACTTCGGGGCGGCGATAGACCGCAAGCGTTTGGCGCCAGGATCTGCGCGACATAGGCGTGACGGGCATCGATCGGTCTCGGCGGGCCGCGGTGTCGCGACGCGCAGCGGCGAAACGGAACGAGCCGCCCTCGCGGGCGGCTCGCGAAGGGCTCAGCGATTCAGGCGTTCGCGCAGGAAGTCGATGATTCCCGCCTGCGCCACCATGGTGGCGTCGGTATCGCGACGGCCCTTGTATTCGAGCTCGCCATTGTCGAGGCCGCGATCGCCGATCACCACCCGATGGGGGATGCCGATCAGTTCGAGGTCGGCGAACTTGTTGCCCGGGCGCAGGTCTCGGTCATCGAGCAGCACGTCGAAGCCGGCGGCGACGAGATCGGTGTAGAGCGCCTCGCTGGCCTGGCGTACGCGTTCGGATTTGTGCGCGTTCATCGGCACCAGTACCACCTCGAACGGCGCCAGCGCATCGGTCCAGATGATTCCCGCTTCGTCGTGGTTCTGCTCGATCGCCGCGGCTACCACCCGGGTGACGCCAATGCCGTAGCAACCCATCGTCAGTGTCCGCGCCTTGCCTTGCTCGTCGAGCACCGTGGCGTTCATCGCCTTGGAGTACTTGTCGCCGAGCTGGAACACGTGGCCGACCTCGATACCGCGTACGATCTTGAGCGTGCCCTGTCCATCCGGGGCGCGGTCGCCCTCGACGACGTTGCGCAGGTCGGCGATCCGCGGCAGCGGCAGGTCGCGCTCCCAGTTGATCCCGAAGTAGTGCTTGCCATCGCGGTTGGCGCCGGCGCCGAAGTCGGTCATCAAAGCGACCTCTCGGTCGATCACGATCGGTAGTTCAAGCCCCACCGGCCCGAGGGAGCCGAAGCCGGCGCCGACCGCGGCGCGTACTTCCTCGTCGCTGGCCATGGTCAAGGGCGTGGCGACTTCGGGCTGGTGCTCGGCCTTGACCTCGTTGAGCTCATGGTCGCCACGGACCAGCAGTGCCACCAGGCCGTCTTCGCTGCCCTTGACGATCAGTGTCTTGACCGTCTTCTCGATCGCAAGGCCATGCTTCTCGACCAGTGCAGCGATGGTCTTGGCGTCCGGCGTGTCGACCAGACGCAGCTCCTCGCTCGGTGCCGGGCGCTCACTCTGCTCGAAGTAGGCTTCGGCCTTCTCCATGTTGGCGGCGTAGCTGGAGCCGGTCGAAAACACCACGGCATCCTCCCCGGACTGGGCGAGGACGTGGAACTCGTGGGAGCCTTCGCCACCGATCGAACCGTTGTCGGCGATCACCGCGCGAAAATCGAGGCCGAGCCGGGTGAATATCCGGGTATAGGCGTCGTACATCGCCTGATAGGTGACTTCTAGGGACGCCTGGTCGCTATGGAACGAGTAGGCGTCCTTCATGATGAACTCGCGCGAGCGCATCACCCCGAAGCGTGGGCGTATCTCGTCACGGAATTTGGTCTGGATCTGGTAGAAGTTGACCGGCAGCTGCTTGTAGGAGTTGATCTCGCGACGCACCAGGTCGGTGATCACCTCTTCGTGGGTCGGGCCGACGCAGAAATCGCGCTGATGGCGGTCCTTGAGCCTGAGCAGCTCCGGACCGTACTGGGTCCAGCGGCCCGACTCCTGCCATAGCTCGCCCGGCTGTACCGCCGGCATCAGTAGCTCTTGGGCGCCGGCGCGATCCATCTCCTCGCGCACGATACGCTCGACCTTGCGCAGCGTGCGCAAGCCGATCGGAAGCCAAGTATAGAGGCCGGAGGCGAGGCGACGGATCATCCCTGCGCGCAGCATCAGCTGGTGGCTGACCACCTCGGCGTCGGCGGGTGTTTCCTTCAGAGTCGAGATCAAGAGTTGGCTGGCACGCATCTACCCGGTATTCCCTCGGCGTGAGCCCCGGCGCATTCGGCGGCGGAGCTGTGATTTGGCGTATTGGCCGGCCATTGTACGGCCAAGCCGCGCGCGGCGGCAAAGTCGCTGGCAAGTGGCGTGCGCCGGAGGTTGGCATCGACCCCGCGCGGGTGGGAGAGCCGATGCGCCGCTGGGCTGGGACCAATGAGCCGGCTTTCCAGTCGTGCCCGGCATCGATGCCGAGCCGGCTCTGTGAGGACCTCGGCATCAGGCTTGCTCGAGCGCATTGGTTTAAATCCGACTTAAGCTTTTGGCGCGTGTCTCCCGCTGAAAGCGGGGCAGGCCGGAGGGTGGACTCGGATTTACGATGTCGTGGCTGAAAACGGTTCCTTAGCTGAGCTTGTGACTGCGCCGAAAGTGGTAGATGGATCGCTGGCAGCGGCTCGTTCGCCTCAGGTATAAACCGCCCCTTTCGTCCGAGCGTCTGGCCTGGACATTGAGAAGCGGAGCCATCATTGAGATGAATACCTCGACGACCCGTGGCGCGGAGCATGCCAGTGGGGAAGCGGCGACGCCGCCTGGCGCCTATACCCGCACCCGCCTGCTCGGCCTCCTGGGAGGACCGCTGCTCGCACTGCTGGTCTATTGGCTGCTGCCCGAAGAGCAGCTTGGCCATGCCGGCCGCGGGGTGCTCGCCTGTACCGCGCTGATCGCGGTCTACTGGGTCACCGAGGCGCTGCCGATGGCCGCCACCGCGTTGATCCCGCTGTTTCTGATGCCGCTGCTGCAGGCCGCGCCGATCGACGTGGTCGCGCCTGCCTATGGCAACCCGGTGGTGTTCATGTACATGGGCGGCTTCGTGCTGGCACTGGCGATCCAGAAATGGAACCTGCATCGGCGCATAGCGCTGTCGATCATCGATGCCATCGGCACCGCCAGCCACCGTATCGTGTTCGGGGTGATGCTCTCGACTGCGCTTTTGACCATGTTCATCTCCAATGCGGCGACCGCGCTGATGATGCTGCCGGTGGCGTTAGCGCTGATCAGGGAGATGCGTGACAAGGAGATCCTTGTCGGGCGCGACTTGAGCTGCTTCGCCAAGAGCTTGCTGCTCGCGGTGGCCTACACGGCGACGATCGGAGGCCTCGCCACGCTGGTCGCCGCGGTGCCCAACGCAGTGCTCTCCGCGCTTGCCCGCGACCAGCTCGGGCGCGAGGTGACCTTCGCCCAGTGGCTTGCCTTCGCCGGACCGGTCGCATTGATCATGCTGGTGTTCCTCTACTTCTATCTCACTCGGCTCAAGTTCCGGGTCGCTCACCAGGCCGCCGGCAGCGTCGAGTTCATCAAGCGGGAGCGCCGTGGCCTCGGACCGATGGGCCGGGAGGAGAAGATCGTCGCCGTGGTGTTCGTCGCCACCGCCTTCCTCTGGGTGTTCAAGTCATTCATCGGTCTGGGTTTTCTCCATGACGCGGCGGTATCGATGGCCGCGACGGTGGCGCTTTTCGCACTGCCGAGCCGCAGGCCGGGCGAGCGTATCCTCGAATGGGAAGACATGCGTGGGCTGCCGTGGGGCGTGCTTATCCTGTTCGGCGGAGGCCTGGCGCTGGCGGCGAGCTTCGGCCAGGCGGGGGTCAATGACTGGATCGGCGAGTCGCTGGCGATGCTCGAGAACTACACCGCCTTCATCGTGATCGCGCTTTTGACCGTGATCGTGCTGGCGATGACCGAGATCCTCTCCAACACAGCGGTGGCCAACCTGGTGCTGCCCCTGTGCGTTGGGCTGGGCGCTGCGATCGGCATGGATCCCTTGCCGTTGATGGCCGCGGTGGCGCTGGCCGCGGGGTCCTGCTACATGCTGCCGGTGGCGACCCCGCCGAACACTGCGGTGTTCAGTTCGGGTGAGCTGGACATCAAGGATATGGCGGGCGCCGGGGTGTGGCTCAACCTGCTGTCGGTGATCGTGATCACCCTGGCGGTCTACTACTGGCTGCCGATGACGCTCGGTAGCTGATCGCGAGTCTCGGTGCTTGAGTCGATGAAACGACGCAAAAGCACCGATTCATGACCCTTGGTCGGGTCATCGACGATTCGACAATCCCAATGACATCCACCGGTCATTGGGAGTCTTCATGTCCAGCGTCTCGTCTTCATCCTCCGTACTCGCATCCTCTCATGGACGTATCGCGCACCATCAGCGACTGCTGCAGATGGTGCGTTGCGCCGCACGCAGATTGCAGGTCCAGGCGCGCTTGCCGCTCAGTGTCGAGCTAGACGATCTCATCCAAGCCGGGATGCTCGGACTGCTCGAAGCGGAGCGGCGCTACGACGACAGCCTGGGTGCGTGCTTTGAGACCTATGCCAGCCGCCGCATCCAGGGCGCGATGCTCGATGAGCTGCGCTCCCGGGACTGGCTGCCGCGCAGCGTGCGGCGCCAGGCGCGGGAGGCGGAGCGAGTCAGCCTGAGCCTGGAGCAGCGCTACGGCGGCGCGGTGCGTGAGCGCGAAATCGCTGAGGTGATGGAGATTCCGCTGGCCGCCTACCAGCGCCACCTGAACGATGCCCAGTGCGGTCAATTGCTGGCTTACCAGGAGGAGGGCGGTGGCGAGATCGAGCCGCCGGCAGGGGCGACGGCTGGACCGGACGAGCGGCTATTGGAGGAGGAGCGCAAACGTCTGCTGCGCGAAGCGCTGGTCGCACTCGAAGATCCCCGCGAGCGCGAAGCGCTGTCGCTTCATCATCTACACGGGATGAGCCTGCGCCAGATAGGCGAGCGCTTGGGCGTCAGCGAGTCGAGGGTATGCCAGCTCCATCGGCGAGCAATGGTCAAGCTGCGCAATTGGCTCGCCGTTCATCATCCGGGCTGATGCGCAGGGAGTCAGACCGTGAGCCGAGAGAACAAGAGATCGATGACACGCGCTCCCTCATCGCTGAGCGAATAGCTGTCGGGTGCACGCAGCCAGTCGTAGACCGCCCCCATCATCGCCAGGTGCACCAAGCGTGCCGCCGTGTCCGGCGGCACGCCTTCGGCCAGCAGGCCTTCGCGGTCGGCACGCTCGAACTGACGCTGGATCAGCATCAGGGTGTCGCGGGCGCTGTCCTTCTCACGGCAGGTGGATGAGAGTTCGTCGAAGAATTCGCAGCGATAGACGATGATGGTATATATGCGTCGATAGCGGGGCTCTTCGCAGCGGCTCATCGCCAGCTTGAGCACCGCCTTCAGCCCTTCGATCGGATGGTCGCGAAGGCCTTCGTCGGTGAGGTCGTCGAGCATCTGCTGCAGTGGGAGCTTGGCCCGGTCGATCAGCGCTTCGAGCAGTGATACTTTGTTCTCGAAATGCCAGTACACTGCACCGCGAGTCATTCCCGCACGGCGAGCGATCTGTTCGAGCGACGTTGTCGAGACCCCTTTCTCGAAGAATATCTCCTCGGCTGCGTCGAGCAGTATCGATCGAGTGGCTTCGGCCTCTGCCTTGGTGCGTCTTGCCATCGTCCTTCCATCGTCTGGGCATGTACTGCGTTCATGATAGCGCACTTGGTTTACATACATACATGATTGCATCTAAAATCTCGTGCACAAGTTCTCACCACTGTAGACGTCCACTTAGTGCTACCTTGGTCTGGCATCGCCGCTTCCGTGATGCTGCGAACTCTTCCGTTGGGCACACTCCATCAAGAAGCGAAGGGATCATGCTCCAGATAATCAAAGCCAAGCGCACGGCGTGGGGATTGGCCGGGTTCATCGCGCTCGCCACCGCAGGCTGCGGTAACGACGGCAATCAGCAACAGCAGCAGGGTCAGCAGGAGGCCCCCGCCCATCCGGCGCAGGTCTACCAGATCTCCTCGCGAAACATCGAACTCGACAAGTCCTATCCCGCGATGATCCGCAGCGACACCGCGGCGAGCGTGCTGGCGCGGGTTCAGGGCGTGCTCGAGGAGCAGCACTTCCAGCCGGGCCAGCTGGTGGAGAAGGGAGATCCGCTGTTCACCATCGAACGCGCCACCTACGCCGCCGCGGTGGCCCAGCAGCGTGCCAACCTCGCCAGTGCGCAGGCTGACCTCAGCAATGCCCAGCGCGACAACCAGCGCTATCAGCAGCTGTTCCAGCGCGGCGCGATCAGTGCTCAGCAGCGTGACACCGCGTCCAACACCTTCGAGACCTCTCGCGCCGCGGTCGAACAGGCGCGCGCCGCGCTCGAAAGTGCCCAGATCGATCTCGACTACACCACCGTCCGCGCGCCGGTCAGCGGGCTGGTCAGTCTCAACGAAGTCAACGTCGGTAACCTGGTCAGTTCGGGCACCGAACTCGCCACGGTGACGCCGCTCGATCCGCTCGAGGTTCGCTTCCAGCTGCCCCAGTCGGATGCGATGCAGCTGCGCCAGCAACAGAGCCGCAGCGGCACGCCGCCGGTTCGGGCGAACCTCGAGGTGCCCAGCGCCGTCGGCCAGTCCGCCCAGCTCGATGGAACCCTCGACTTCATCGGTGCACGGGTCGACGAGGGTACCAGCAGCGTCCAGGCGCGCGCACGCTTCTCGAACCCGGATGGCATCTTCCTGCCCGGACAGTTCGTTCGCGTCCGGCTCCAGGATCTGATGCGCTTCGACGTCTTCGCGGTACCCGAGATCGCGGTCACCCAGGGCTTGATGGGACCGCAGCTGTACGTTCTCGACGACAACAACTCGATCACCTCGCGCTCCGTGGTGCCGGGCGAGGTTGCCGGTCATTGGCAGATCATCAGCGAAGGCCTGCAGCGCGGTGACCGTGTCGTCGTCAGCGATCCTGGTGGCCTCAACGTCGGTGATCGAATCGATCCGCAGCCATTCGATGGCAACCCTGACCAGCGCTCGGCCCAGCAGGGCGCGGACGAGTCCTCCGACGACGCAGACAGCGAGTAACGGGACCGCGGATGAATATTTCCAACTTCTTCATCAATAGGCCGGTCTTCGCCTCCGTCATCTCGATCATCATTACGCTGGTCGGGTTGATGGCGATGCGGATCCTGCCGATCGCCCAGTACCCGGAGGTGGTGCCGCCCGAGGTTTCGGTGCAGGCCACGTTCCCAGGGGCGAATGCCGAGACCGTCGCCGAGACGGTGGCCGCGCCGATCGCCCAGGAGATCAACGGCGTCGAGAACATGCTCTACATGACCTCGACCAGCTCCGACAACGGCGTGATGCAAATGCGGATCAGCTTCGCCATCGGTTCGGATGGCGACGTCAATACCATCAACGTCAACAACCGCGTGCAGCGCGCGCTCTCTCAGCTGCCCGAATCGGTGCAGTCCCAGGGGGTGCAGGTCGAGCTGAGCTCGAGCGACATCCTGATGCTGGTGTCGCTGACCTCGGATCAGTACAACAACATCTTCATGCAGAACTACGCCACGCTGAACATCCTCGACGAGCTGCGCCAGATCGAAGGCGTCGGTGAAGCCGAGGTGCTCGGCGGTGGCGAGTTCGCCATGCGGGTGTGGATGGATCCGGACAAGCTGGCCCAGTACGACTTCACCCCAAGTGAGGTGTCGGCGGCCATCCAGGCGCAGAACACCGAGATTCCAGCGGGCAGTCTCGCCGCCGCGCCGCAGTCGAACCCGCGCGCCTATACCTACACCATCTCGGCGGGCGGTCGACTCACCTCGGCCGAAGAGTTCCGCAACATCCTGCTGCGCACCAACGCCGACGGCTCGTCCCTGCGTCTGCGCGATGTCGCCCGGATCGAGCTGGGCGCATCGTTCTACGGTATCGACGCGCGGCTCAACGGCGCCGCCATGGCGCCGATCATCATCAACCAGCAGCCCGGTGCCAACGCGGTGCAGACCGCGGAGCGCGTCAAGACGTTGATGGCCGATCTCGCCCAGCGATTCCCGCCGGGACTGAACTATGAGGTGCCCTACGACACCACGCTGTTCATCAATGCCTCGATCGAGTCGGTGACCCATACCTTCATCGAAGCGCTGATCCTGGTCGCGGTGATCGTGTTCGTGTTCCTGCAGAACTGGCGCACCACGGTGATCGCGATGTCGGTAGTACCGATA
The DNA here is from genome assembly GCF_001648175.1 of Halotalea alkalilenta. Lineage (NCBI taxonomy): Bacteria > Pseudomonadati > Pseudomonadota > Gammaproteobacteria > Oceanospirillales > Halomonadaceae > Halotalea > Halotalea alkalilenta. The sequence goes on from NZ_CP015243.1 coordinate 2,574,422, forward strand.
TCGGTAGTCGGCACTTTCGCGGGGATGTACCTGCTCGACTTCTCGATCAACCTGCTCTCGCTGTTCGGGATGATCCTGGCGATCGGTATCGTTGTCGACGACGCGATACTGGTGGTCGAGAACATCGAGAGGATCATCGAAGAGGACGATGAGATATCGATCCACGATGCGACCATCGAAGCGATGCGTGAGGTGGGCGGGCCGATCATCGCGACCTCGTTCATCATGGCTTCGGTGTTCGTGCCGGTGGGGTTCCTCGGCGGCTTGACCGGGCAGATCTACCAGCAGTTCGCGATCACCATCGCGATATCGGTAGCGATTTCCGCGCTGGTCGCGCTGACCTTCACTCCGTCGATGTCGTCGATCCTGCTGCAGCGCAAGAGCGATCAGCGCGACAACGTGGTGACCCGGGTGCTCAAGGCGCCGTTCAAGATATTCGACCGGGTGTTCGAGAAGATCACCCAGGTGTATCTGTGGATGGTTCGCCTGTTCGTGCGCTTCTGGCTCGCCACCATCGCGATCATGGTCGCGCTCACCGCCTTCTCGTTCTGGCTCTACGAGCAGTCTCCGACCACGCTGATTCCGGAGACCGACCAAGGGGTGTTCATCACCGCGATCAACCTGCCCAACGGCTCCTCGGTGGCTCGCACCCAGGAATACATGGCCACGCTGAGCGATAAGATCGAAGAGATGCCGGGCGTCCGCTCGGTGGCGGCGATCGCCGGTTACGACATGCTCTCTCAGGCGGTCAACACCGCGCGCGGGGTCATGTTCATCAGTCTGAATCCTTGGGATCAGCGTGACGTCGCGGTCGAGCAGTTGATCGGGCAGGTGATGCAGGCCGGGGCGAGTACCCCTGGTGGCACCGCGATGGCGTTCAACATGCCGCCGATCCTGGGTCTCTCGACCACCGGCGGCTTCGAGGGCTTCCTCACCTCGCTGCAGGGCGCGTCCAGCGACGAGCTCAGCCAGGCGTCGATACAGGTGATGCAGGCGGCCAACCAGCGTCCTGAGCTGGCCCAGGTGTTCACTACCTTCGACGTCAGCGTGCCTTCGTACCGTGCGAGCATCGACCAGGAGAAAGCGACCGGCTACGGTGTTTCTCTCACCGATCTGAACAGCACGCTGTCGAGCACGCTGGGTAACGCGTTCGTCAACTACTTCACCTATCAGGGGCGCAACTTCCAGGTCTACCTGCAAAACGAGGATGACTTCCGCAGCACGCCCGAGGACCTCAACCGGATCTACGTGCGCAGCAGCACCACCGGTGACCGGATTCCGATCTCGGAGTTCGTCACCCTCGAGCGGCAGAACGCGCCCTCGGTGGTGACTCGCTTCAACGTCTATTCGGCGGCCAAGTTCCAGGGTAGTCCGGCTCCCGGCTACAGCTCGGGCCAGGCGGTCGAGGCGATGGAGCAGGTGGTGCAGGAGACGCTCGGCAGCGGTTGGACGATGGAGTGGAGTGGCACCACCTACCAGGAGGTCAACACCGGAGACGCCGCGTTCCTGGCCGTGATCTTCGGCCTGCTGATGGTGTTTTTGATCCTCGCCGCCCAGTACGAGAGCTGGACCACGCCGCTGGCGGTCATCACCGCGGTGCCGTTCGCCTTCTTCGGCGCGGTAGTGGCGGTCTACCTGCGGGGGCTCGATGTCAGCGTCTATGTCGAGGTAGGGTTGCTGGTGGTCGTGGGGCTGGCGGCGAAGAACGCGATCCTGATCGTCGAATTCGCCGAGCTGCAGCGAAAGGACCGGGGCTTGACCATTTCCCAGGCCGCGATCGAAGCCGCCCATCTGCGTTTTCGTCCGATCGTGATGACCTCGCTCGCGTTCATCTTCGGCGTACTGCCCCTGGCGCTGGCCAGTGGCGCGAGCGATACCAGCAGCCATCACATCGGGACCACGGTGGTGGGTGGGATGCTGTCGGTCGCCATCCTGGCGAGCATCTTCGTGCCTTCCTGCTATGCGATGATTGCCCACGCTCAGGTTTGGGTGGCGAAGAAGCGCGGCAAGGATACCAACCACCAAGTGAAAAACGGTGGGGATGGCGAGACGCCAGCTGGAGGGCAGACGCCCAGCCACTGAAGTCATATCGCTTTTCGCTCCACCCTTACGGGCCACGGCAATGCCGTGGCCTTTTTCGTGCTGGGGTCCCTTGGAGACTGGACGCCGGCGTCGTTCATGGGTGGAATGGAAATCTCCTGGATGCTTTTGAAACGAAGGTTTCCGTTATAGTATTTGCTGAAACCTGTGTATTTTTCGCGGCCGGCTTCGAATGGGTCGCGTCCATCCTCATCGACCCTTCTGCCGGAGCATTCGACCGATGCTGACTCGCCCGATAGATCCCCCTCACCGTCTGCTGATGGGGCCTGGTCCGATCAATGCCGACCCCCGCGTGCTGAGGGCGATGTCGGCCCAGCTGGTGGGTCAGTACGATCCGGTGATGACCGCCTACATGAATGAGACCATGGCGCTCTATCGCGAGGTGTTCCGCACCGGCAATGAGGCGACGCTGGTCATCGATGGCACGTCGCGCGCGGGAATCGAAGCGGCGCTGATATCGCTGATCGAGCCGGGTGACCGGGTGCTGGTGCCGGTGTTCGGGCGATTCGGCCATCTGCTGCGCGAGATCGCCGAACGTTGCCAGGCCGAGGTAGTGCTGCGCGAGGTGGAGTGGGGCGCGGTCTTCACCAGTGAGGCGATCGAGCGGGCGATCGTCGAGACCCGGCCTAAGGTGCTCGCCCTGGTCCAGGGCGATACCTCGACCACCATGTGCCAGCCACTCGACGAGATCGGCGAGATCTGCCGCCGTCATGACGTACTTTTCTACACGGACGTCACCGCATCGCTCGGGGGCAATGCCTTCGAGATGGACGCTTGGGGTGTCGATGCGGCGACCGCTGGGCTCCAGAAGTGCCTTGCTGGCCCGGCCGGCAGCTCTCCGATCTCGCTCTCCCCGCGTGCCGTCGAGCGGATCCGCTCGCGCGCCAGCGTCGAGGCCGGGCTGCGCGGCGAGGGCGAAGCAGCGGGCTGCGCTCGGCGTATCCGCTCCAACTACTTCGACCTGGCGATGATCCTCGACTACTGGAGCGAGAAGCGCCTCAATCACCATACCGAGGCGACCACCATGCTGTACGGCGCGCGCGAATGCGCTCGGCTGCTGGTCGAGGAGGGAATCCAGAGCGCGATCGAGCGCCACCGTCTGCATGGTTCGGCGATGCTGGCAGGGGTCATCGGTCTCGGGCTCGAAGTATTCGGCGATGTCGAGCACAAGATGAACAACGTCGTCGGGGTCTACATCCCGGATGGCGTGGATGGAGAGGCGCTGCGCGGGGCGCTGCTCAGTGACTATGCGATCGAGATCGGCACCTCTTTCGGCCCGCTCCACGGGCGCATCTGGCGTATCGGTACGATGGGCTACAACGCACGCAAGGATACCGTGCTGACCACGCTTGCCGCCCTCGAGCAGGTGCTTCGACAGGCCGGTGTCCCGGTCACCGGCGGCGGTGGCGTGGGCGCTGCCCAGGAAATCTACCAACAGGAGCGAAACGGATGATGCTCGACGCCCAGGCGGTACTCGCCGGCTGCGATCGTCTGGCGACCCTCTCGAGTCTCGAAGACGGTATCGAGCGGGTCTATCTCTCAAGCGAACATGCGCGGGCCAACCAGTTGGTCGGCGAGTGGGCCGAGTCAGCGGGTATGCGCACCTGGCAGGATGCGGCCGGCAATCTCTGCGCCCGTTTGGAGGGGCGCCGTCCTGGCATGCCCGCCTTGCTGCTCGCTTCTCACCTCGACACGGTGCCCCATGCCGGCCGCTACGACGGCATTCTCGGCGTGCTGGTCGCGATCGCGGTGATCGGCCGGCTCAAGCGCGACAAGCGCCAGCTGCCCTTTGCCGTGGAGCTCGCGGGCTTCGCCGACGAGGAGGGCACTCGCTTTGGCGCTACACTGCTCGGCAGCCGGGCGCTGGCGGGCAGCTGGGACCCCGATTGGTGGCAGCTGACCGACGCCAAGGGAATCAGTCTCGAGCAGGCGTTTTCAGCGTTCGGCCTCGATCCCGCACGTGTCGGCGAAGCGGCGCGGGATCCCGCATCGCTGATAGGCTACCTGGAGGTCCATATCGAGCAGGGGCCGGTGCTGGAGGCGCGTGACCGCGCGCTCGGGGTGGTCACCTCGATCGCGGGTGCCCGTCGTTTCGCCGTCACCCTGGAGGGGCAGGCCGGGCACGCGGGTACCAACCCGTTCGCGCTGCGTCACGATGCGCTGTGTGCCGCCAGCGAAGCAGTGTTGTCGATCGAGACGCTATCGCGGGCGGCCGGCTGTGTCGGTACCGTGGGCCAGCTCACTGTCTCCCCGGGGGCGGTCAATGTGATTCCCGGCCGGGTCGATTTTTCCATCGACCTGCGTGGAGAGGAGGATGCCACTCGTGACCGCGTCTGGCATGCGATCGATGAGACCCTGTCGCGGATCGGTGAGGCCCGGGGAGTGTCGGTGAGTCGCCGGGAGACCCACCGGGCATCGGCTCAGCTCTGCTCCCCGCGGCTTCAGGAGATCGTCGCCGAGGGTATTCGCGCCACCGGCGACACGGCGCCGCTGCGTCTGTTCAGCGGCGCAGGCCACGACGCCATGGCAGTCGGTGCGCTTACCGAGGTGGGAATGCTCTTCGTGCGCTGCGCAGGCGGAATCAGCCATCATCCCGACGAGGCGGTGAGCCAGCAGGATGTCGCTCGCGCCATCGACGCGCTCGAGGCCTCGGTACTGGCACTGGCGCGGCGCTGCGACTGAGCTCGCACCGATCCGCCGCGCGCGGCGGATCGGTGCGTTCATGCGACCAGCTGGCTCAGCCGAAGCCGTGCGATGCGGTCGATCTGCGCCAGCGCCTCGGTGAACTCCTGGTCGGATTCACGCGGCAGGCGGCGCTCCATTTCCGCCAGGATCCGATCGGCGTCGAGCCCGGCCACTGCAATGATGAAGGGAAAACCGTGGCGCTCCCGATAGGCGCGGTTGAGCTCGGTCATTCGCTCGATCTTGGCGCTGCTCGCCTCGCTCAGACCGGCACCGCGCTGTTCGCGCTGGGAGTCCAGGGTCAACGACTCAAGCCTGCGGCCGCCAAGCTCGGGGTGGGCCAGAACCAGCGCCCGCTTGGCCTCGACCGAGGCGACGGCGACCTGGTGGCGAAACCTCTCCACCAGGGTCTCGAAGTCACCAAAGGGGCGCTCGCGGTGGGCGAGCTCGGCGACCCACGACGAATGCTCGTAGACGCCGCCCAGGCGGGCGACGAACTCGTCTCGCTCCAGTCGCTCCAGTTCGGCCAGCGGCCAGGGGGCGGGCGAAGTCTGATGCATGGCGATTCTCTCGTAAAAGCGCCGCGAAAGCGGCGGTGTGATGATGCAATCGGCGATCGACAATCGCGATCACCGCTCGATTCGACCGGTTCGCGCTCCCTTCCAGAGCCCGTTACAACGGTGCATGACAGCACCCGATGAATGCCAGGAGGCAGTAACCGCATGACCCGACTTTCGACCCATGTCCTCGACCAGCGCAACGGCAAGCCGGCCGCGGGTGTCCTGGTGACGCTCACGCGAGTGGGAGACCCTGAGCCCATCGCACGGCTGCGCACCAACGCTGACGGCCGCCTCGACGCACCGCTGTTGGAAGAGGGTGAAGGCGGCACCTACCAGCTGGAGTTCGAGGTCAAGGACTACTTCGAGGCCAGCGGTGTCTCTTCACCGTTTCTCGACCGGGTGCCGGTACAGGTCACGCTCGCCGCGACCGAGTCCTACCACGTACCGCTTTTGATCACTCCTTGGTCGTACAGCGTCTATCGCGGCAGCTGAGACTAATCTTTATTAGAAGAGAATGATGCATAATTTATATATAATGATCAACATGTTATGTTGAATCAGCTTGCCTGCCGATGATAGAGGCTGTTGCTCTGATTCCGCCACTGTGTCCAGATTGGTCCATCCATCTGGACGCAGCCCCGTGAGCGTTATCAGATGCAACATGAGCATATCGCTGTTCTACGCGATCGACCTCATTGCTGCTCACATAGTAAGGCAAGGATTATTCGCTTAGTTTTCTACTATTCTCCGTATCTCTTCGGCAGCATATTCGGTGAGCATTTCATGTCCGCCGTCAAATATGTTTAGTGATAGATGCTTGTAATCCCTCTCATAAAAAACACCTCTATCGCCGAGAAATTTATCGAAGGATGGAGACGCAGCTCTTGTTAAGAGATCTGCTGTCTGCTCTGCGCTCACTAAATGCTCCCAATCTCCGCCTTCATGCTTTACCATCTTATTATAAAATAAAATCGAGTGTGATATGGGTACAGCGCCTTGGTAGCCGTCGTTTAGTCCAGCATAAATTATCAGCGAAGGGTATCTTTTGTTTTCAAGCTCCCAGCGTAGAGGAGATCTTGCCTTCACCTCTTCTTGATTCAACGTCTCAACTGACCTGGTACAATTGAATATATCATCGGCATATTTTCGATTATTTGCTTTAGACTGCCAGTACCATGCTCCTAGGTCGCTGATAGGAACCCAGGCTATATAGGCTTTTGCTGGTATTTTTTCTTTAAGATATGCTCCCAAGGTTGCATATCCTCCACCAGACGCACCTATGACAATAATATTATCCATGTCTACATTCATATTGTTTAAACTATACGATATGGCATCGTTTATATCATCGATGACATCGTCACTTAGACAGGCATTAGAATTGTTGTTTGGCCCTTGCATATGTGGATGAATATAGTTCCAATTGTTTTCAGCCGAAAGGATGGAAAGCGGATCGTTTTGATCATATCCGCCTGACCATGTATGTAGACTTACAATCAGTGGTCGAGAGGAAGCGTCAGCAGATTTAAATATATAGGCTGGCTGATTTCGTTCGGGTGTGATGATGCTTTCAAATCTGTCATCCCAGTTTCTTTTTCTAGTGTCATCCCAAAGATTATCTATTGAAGATAATTTAGTGAATACTTTTGGGCCAATAGTTGCACCCATGGCTCCAACAGCCATTAAAATTATTGAGGAGGATGCTATTAAAATCGATTTCTTGAATTTCATAGGAGCCTGAGGAGGGAAAATTAACCAAGTGATATCATTTGGTATCATTTTGACACAATTCTTGGGGCCTTGTACATGACTTTTTAATAAACTCTTAAGTCAAGGCGCTAGGTCAGCACCGGGTGCAGAAACAGGCTCAGACTGATGCCGTCGACGTCCTCAGTCGCTGGTTAGACCAGTTGTTGGCTGATTCATCTATACCCACTCTTCGGTTCGGTCATCGTGGTGACAACTACAGAGGCCTATCCTCGATGAAATGCGCTGCCACCTAGAATGGCACCTAAGGCTATACGTGGCCCGGTATGCCTACCTTCCATTCAATCGTGCTCGAAGCTGAGCTTGCGTCTGGAGAATGCTGGTTGGGGAAAGGGGCATGGTCAAATGTTGGTAAGCTCAAGTCGAGGCGCTCATTCAGCCGCCGCTTCGCGACGGTTCGCCGCGTGCGGCGGGCTGTGACCAGCCGCGCGCGGCGGGGATCGAGAGGCTGGCCAGGATCGCGGTGAGGCCGACGGTGACGATCGACGATGAGAATATCTCGCGCAGCGCTTCGCAGTCCCGCCAGTGCCTGGGGATCCACCCCGCCCTGGCGGGTCAATCAGCGCGTCGGTAGCGCGGCTCGCCCATCACGTAAGTGCAGGCGACGCAGCGGTCGTCGCCGAGCATCATCAGGTCGAACAGCAGTTCGTCGAGACGTGACTCGCGGCTCTCTCGCTTGCGCGCCATCAGCGGTGTGCCGGCGGTGTCGAGTATCACCACATCGGCCTCGTTGCCGGGTGCGAAGCTGCCCACATGCCGCTCGATACCCAGCGTGCGGGCGTTGCCGAGGGTGAGGCGGTAGAACGCCTGCCACACCGGCAGCGGGTAGCCGTTGAGCTGGCAGACCTTGTAGGCATCCTGGAGCGTCTGCAGTTGGGAGAGGCTGGTACCGGCACCGATGTCGGTGGCAAGGGCCAGGTTGACGCCCTGGGCGCGCGCCGCGCGCCAGTCGAACAGGCCGCTGCCGAGGAACAAATTGGAGCTGGGGCAGACGGTGATCGCCGCGTCGGCTTCGCGCAGGCGGCGGCGCACGCTGTCATCGATGTGGATGGCGTGGCCGAAGAAGCAGCGGCTCCTCAGCAGTCCGGCGCGAGCGTAGACGTCCAGATAGTCGTCGGCCTCGGGGTAGAGGCTTGCGACCCATTCGATCTCGGCGCGGTTCTCGCTCAGGTGGGTCTGCATCGCAATGCCGGGGAAGTCATCGAGGAAGCGCCCGGCGGCGGCCAGCTGTTCGGGGCTCGAAGTCGGCGCGAAGCGCGGCGAGAGTACGTATTCGAGACGGCCGTTGTCGTGCCAGCGCTCGAGCAGCCGGCGTGAGTCGGCGATGCCCTTGACCGGATCGTCGCGCAGCGCCTCGGGGGCGTTGCGGTCCATCAGCACCTTGCCGGTCATCAGCCGCATGTCGTAGCGCTTGGCGGCGGTGAACAGCGCCTCGACCGAGTTCTCGTGGCTGGTGGCGAAGACCATCGCGCAGGTGGTGCCGTGGCGCAGCTGTTCGTCGATGAACGCCTCGGCGATCCGGTCGGCATAGTCACGATCGCGAAAGCGCGACTCTTCGGGGAAGGTGTAGTTGTTCAACCAGTCGAGCAGCTGTCGGCCATAGGAGGCGATGATTCCGAGCTGGGCGAAATGCAGATGGGCGTCGATGAAGCCCGGCATGATCAGCCGTTGGGGATAGTGCTCCAGCACGGTGTCGGCGTGCAGGGTCGGCAACAGCGTCTCGGCATCATCGAGTGCCGCTATCCGCCCGTTCTCGATCACCAGCAGGCCGTCGGCGAAATAGCCGAGGCTGCCCTCGCGCGGCCGGTCTTCGTCGCCCGGGTCGTCGAGAAAGTGGAGGATGGGGCCGCGAAGCGCACGCCGCATGGTCATCGGTCTGTATCCTGATCTGTTGGTGGGGGGCTGGCCTCGAGCAGCTCGAGCGAGGCGCCATCCAGGCCGCGCCGGGTTTGCATCGGGCGGGCGGGCGCCATCGCCAGCAGTTCCGCGGCGACCGCGAGGGCGATCTCGGCCGGGCGCTTGCGCCCGGCGCAGGCGGCGCCGATCGGGCAGCGTACTTGGTCGAGCCGCGCGTCGTCGAAGCCGCGAGTGGCCAGCCGATGGCGAAAGCGCGACCATTTGGTCTTCGACCCGATGAGGCCGATCGAAGCCAGGTCGTCGCGCGCCAGCAGCGCCTCGATCAGCCGCTCGTCCTCGAGGTGATCGTGGGTCATCACCAGGCAGTGGCTGCCGGGCACGAGCCGTGCCGCTGCCTCGGTGTCGAAGCTCTGGTGCACCCGGGTGCGCGGGCCATGATCGAGACTCGCCGCCTCGCGTGCCGCACGGCGGGAGTCGAACCAATCCAGCCGCCACGGCAGCTCGCGGACCAGGCGTTCCAGCGCGATACCGACATGACCGGCCCCGAACAGTGCCAAGCGCAGCTCGGCGCCTGGATAGCACTCGAGCAGCGCGGCCAGATGCCCCCCGCAGCATTGCTGGGCGCGAGCGCCGAGGGCGAATCGTTCGAGCCGGATGTCCGGTTGGCCCCGAGCGAGCAGCGCGCGGGCGCTTTCGATCAGCTGCTGCTCGAAGCGCCCGCCGCCGAGGGTATCGTAGTGACGCTCCAGGGCCACCACCATCTTGGCCCCGGGTTCACGAGGAGTGGAGCCCGCGCAGGCGACCAGCGAGACCAGTACGTGCGGCTCGCCGTCGCGCTGCAGCTGCGCCAGCGCGTCGCTCCAGCCGAGCGGCGTATCGCTCACGTCTGCACCTGCGCGGCGACGCGCGGCGTCTTCGCCATATCGATCTCGCGCATCGCCTGACAAGCGAACAGCACCCGCTCCGGGGTCGCCGGGGTGTCGAGGCGGGGATTGAGCCGATAGTCACCGATGCTCGAGATCGCATCGCGCAGTGCCGCCCAGGCCGAGATCGCGAGCATGAATGGCGGCTCGCCCACCGCCTTGGAGCGATAGATCGTCACCTCCGAGTTGGGATGTCCCTCGAGCAGCGCGACGCGGAAATCGATCGGCGCATCATCGAACGCGGGAATCTTGTAGGTCGAAGGGTTGACGGTGGTCAGCTGCCCCTCGGCGTTCCACTTGAGCTCCTCGCTGGTCAGCCAGCCGAGACCCTGGATGTAGCCGCCTTCCACCTGCCCGAGGTCGATCGCAGGATTGAGCGACTCACCGACGTCGTGGAGGATGTCGGCGCGCACCACCCGGTACTCACCGCTGAGGCTATCGATCTCGACCTCGCTCACCGCGGCGCCGTAGGCGAAGTAGTAGAACGGCCGGCCGCGCGCGGCGCGCTTGTCGTAGCCGATCTTGGGGGTGGAGTAATGCCCCTCGGCGAACAGCGCCACCCTCGCCATGTAGGCCTGCTGGACCAGTGCCGCCCAATCGAGTCGGAAGGATTCCCCTTCGAGCGTGGTCGCGCGCAGCTCACCGTCGGCCAGCGCGAGTGAGTCGGGCGCGAGCGCATGCCGCTCGGCGGCGAACGCGTAGAGGCGAGATCGCAGGGTCAGCGCCGCCTCGCGCGCCGCCATCGCGTTCAGGTCGGCGCCGGAGGAGGCAGCGGTCGGCGAGGTGTTGGGCACTTTGTCGGTACGCGTCGCACTGATTCGCACCAGTTCGAGGGGAAGGCCGAGTTCTCGCGCCACCACCTGGCATACCTTGGTATGCAGCCCCTGTCCCATCTCGGTGCCGCCGTGGTTGGCCAGGACGCTGCCGTCGGTATAGATGCGCACCAGGGCGCCCGCCTGGTTGAGGTGGGCGGCGGTGAACGAGATGCCGAACTTGACCGGGGTCAGCGCCAGCCCACGTTTTACCACCGGGCTGGCCGCGTTGTACTGGCGGATCTGCTGCCGGCGCGTGCGGTAGTCGCTGTCGCGCTCCAGCTGCTCGACCAGCGACTGGATCAGGTGCTGCTCGATGCGCTGGCCGTAGTGGGTCTCGTCCCGGCCCGGCGCGTAGAGATTGCGCTTGCGCACGTCTAGGGGGTCGAGGCCGAGGCGGCGCGCGATGTCGTCCAGCGCGTTCTCGATCGGCATCATCCCCTGGGGGCCGCCGAAGCCGCGAAAGGCGGTGTTGGAGGCGGTGTGGGTCATCGCCCGGTGGCCGGTCACCCTGGCGCTGCCGAGATAGTAGGCGTTGTCGGCGTGAAACATCGCGCGGTCGACCACACCTTCGGAAAGATCCGGTGAGTGGCCGCAGTCGCCGATCAGCTCGATCTCCGCGCCGTGGATCAGGCCGTCGTCGTCGAAGCCGATCCGGTAGCGGTTATGGAATGGATGGCGCTTGCCGGTAAAGCGCATGTCGGTTTCGCGCGGCATGCGGAACTTGACCGCGCGCCCGGTTCGCCAGGCCGCCAGCGCGGCCAGCGCGCCGAGCGCGGCCGCCTGGCTCTCCTTGCCACCGAAGCCGCCGCCCATGCGGCGCACCTCGGCGACGATCCGATGCAGCGGCAGCCCCAACACCTCGGCGACCAGTTTCTGCACTTCGCTCGGATGCTGGCTCGAGGTGAGGATTCGCAGGCCGTCGTCGTCCCACGGCTCGGCGAGGGCGATCTGCCCCTCGAGATAGAAATGCTCCTGGCCACCGATGAACTGCTCGCCCTCGACGTGGTGGGGCGCGGCCTCGAGCGCTTGGCGCCAATCCCCTTCGGGGCCTGCGTGGCGCTGCTCCGAGGTGCCGTTGTCGTCGGCCAGCACGCCGGTGCGGTCGAGCGGCGCGGGAGTGGCCCGGCACTGGACGTGCTCAGGCAGCACGGTGAGCCCCTGGCGAACCGCCTCGACCGGGTCGAGGGAGGGGATGCGATCGACGTACTCGACCGAGGCCAGGGCGACAGCCTGGCGCGCCGCGCGCAGGCTGGTGGCGACCACCGCGAACAGCGCCTGACCGGCATAGCGCACCTCACCCTCGGCGAGCAGCGGGTCGCCGGGGTAGACCGCGCCGACTTCGTTGTGGCCGGGAATGTCCGCCGCGGTGAGTACCTCGACCACCCCCGGGGCACGGCGAACCGCATCCAGCGCAAGGCGCCCGAGCCCGGCGCTGGCGCGGCTGGAGAGGCCGATGGCGAGGTGCAGGAGGCCGCTCGGCTCGGTGAGGTCATCGATGTAGGAGGCTCGCCCGGTGACGTGCCCGACGGCGCTGTCGTGGGCCGGAGAGGCATTGTCGCTGCCCGCCCGGCGAGCGGGTAGACCTATGAGGCTGCGCATCAGTGGATCTCCGTGGCGACATGGGGCTCGGCGAGCTGCAGACGAAGCCGTTCGAGCAGATTGCCCGCCGCGGTGAGACGGTAGTCGCTGCTGGCACGGGCGTCGCTCAGCGGGGTGAACTCGCGTGCGATTGCCGCGCGCGCGGCGGCGACGGCGGCCTCGTCGAGCGGGTGGTCTTCAAGCTCGGCTTCGGTTTCGAGCGCCCGTTTGGGCGTGGCCGCCATGCCGCCGAAGGCGACCCGGACACCGCGCAGATGGCCATCGTCGAGCCGCAGGCGTATCGCCATCAGCACCGCCGAGATATCGTCGTCGCGGCGCTTGGAGAGCTTCCATACCTTGAGCTGTTCGCCATCGCTCAGGCGTGGCAGCCAGATTGCCTGAATGTACTCGCCAGGGGCGAGGGCGGTGCGGCGATAGTCGAGGAAGAAGTCGCTCAGCGCCATCTCCCGTACGCCATTGTCGCCGCTGATCCTCAGCCGCGCGTCGAGGGCGAGCAGCACCGGCGGGGTATCGCCGATCGGCGAGGCATTGGCGACGTTGCCGGCGAGGGTGCCGCGATTGCGTACCTGCTGCGAGCCGAGCCGGTCGAGCAGCCGCGCGAAGGCGGGATAGTGGCGCTCCAGCAGCGGTGCGAGCCGGGTGTAGGTGACGCCGGCGCCGACCCACCAGCCGTCATCGTGCTGCTCGATCGTCTGCAGCGCATCGATCCGGGTGAGGTCGATGACTTGGGGAAAGTCAGCTAGCCGAATCGTCGACTCGAGCATCAGGTCGGTGCCGCCGGCGACCAGCCGCGCATCGGGGTGGCGCTTCAGTAGCGCATCGAGCTCCGCCAGGGTGGCCGGGCGATGAAAGGCGCGCGCATCGTTGCTCGCATCACTGGTGAAGGGTTGGACTTGATCGATCCAGTCGGGAACCACACCGGCGGTCTCGCGCATTGCCAGCGCCGCCGCCCGGATCGGCCGATAGCCTGTACAGCGGCAGAGGTTGCCGCCAAGCGCCACGGCGAGGCGGTGGTCGTCCAGCGGCTCGGGATCGTGGTAGAGAGTGAATAGCGACATGATGAAGCCAGGCGTGCAGAAACCGCACTGGCTGCCATGATGATCGACCATCGCGCGCTGGACTGGATGGAGCGCCTCGCCCTTGGCCAGGCCCTCGACGGTGACCACATCGAGTCCCTCGAGCTGCCAGGCCGGCAGGATGCAGGCGTTGACCGACTCGAAGCGGGCGTCCGGGCCCCGGCCGGGATCGCGCAACGCGACGGTGCAGGCGCCGCAGTCGCCCGAGGCGCAGCCTTCCTTGGTACCGCAACGCTTGAGCGTTTCACGCAGCAGCACCAGAGCGGATTCATGGGGTGCCACTTCGGCGATTTCTACGATTTCGCCGTTGAGTCTGAACTGGAGCATTGCGCTGTCTCCGGTACTAGCCTTCGTCGGAGCGGGGATCGGCTCCGGCGAGAGCGGTGAAGCCTTTTATCATGCTCCCGCGCTATCGCGGGCAGCGCGAGCGGAGCGCTTGATTGTTCGATCAGGCACTGCAACGCTCGTTTCAACGGCCGGGATTCTCAAATTCCTATAAAGTGTTCTCCCGCGCAAGCGGCTTCTCCCCGCCTTGCGGCGCACTGAAGGCGCAAGGCGGCGTCAGTGCTTGGCTGTCCGTCAAATTACAAATTTCAGCGCAGCGTGCGCTCAATTCAGGAACGGTTGGAATGAACATTCATATCGGGCAGCGGATCGACCGCCACTATGCCGATCTCTCGCCCCAGGAGCAGCGGGTGGCCGACTTCATTCTCGATCATTTCGACGATTTCGCCGTCTACAACGCCGCCGAGCTGGCGCGGCTCACCGGGGTCTCCAAGGCAACTGTAAGCCGCCTGTTCAAGCGCCTCGGCTTCGACAGCTTCCGTGAGGTCAAGGATCACGCAAGAGAGCTGCGCAGTCTCGGCGTGCCGCTGGCGAGCAGTAGCGGCGAGGGGGGCGCGCCGCAAGGGTTCGTCTCCCACTTCGAACGCGAGCAGAACAACCTGCGGCGCTGTCTCGACCATCTCTCCGAGAGCCGCTTCGAAGCGGCGGTCTCGCTGCTTTGCGGAGCACGACGGATACTGGTGCTGGGATTTCGCAATAGCTATCCGATCGCGCTGCATTTTCGCCAGCAGATGATTCAGTGCCGGACCGACGTGCATCTCGCTCCGCAGCCAGGGCAGTCGCTCGGTGAGGAGCTGGCCGGCCTCGGCAGCGGGGACTTGGTCGTGCTGTTCGGATTTCGCCGGCGGCTGAAAGGCTTTTCCAGGCTGCTCGATACGCTCGCACATCGTCAAGTGCCGGTGCTGCTGGTCGGCGATGCCACCATGCGCCGCCATGCCGAGCAGGCCAACGTATGGCTCGAAGCGCCGCTCGACAGCGTCTCGGCCTTCGACAGCTACGCCGCGGCGATGAGCCTGGTCTGCGTGCTTGCGAATGGCGCGCTGCATCGACAGCTTCGCCTCGGCAGGATGCGTATCGCCGAGATCGGTGACTACTACGAGCAGCTCGATGAGCTCGAGGAGGGCGCTGGCTCATCGGTGCACCAGTAAGGGGCGAATGATCGATGGGTTGGCTGTCTTTTGGTGCGTTGTCCTCTTCAGCGCAGCGTGCTGCCGCGATGTGATCGCCGCAGGCGCGGGGTGTCGCGAAGGAGGTGGGATTGGCACGTCGATTGCTTAACGATCGTTGCAAGAATCAAAATTAATAAAACTATCGTTTCATGTTCGATCGCGCTGCTTCGCTCACTCTGGAGACCTTCATGACTCTCAACCTGCCTCAACGCTCGTCGCGCCTCGCCGTCATTCGCCGCTGGTGTGCATCCCTCACGTGCGCTCTGCTCGCTTTCGGCGCGGTTCAGGCCAGCGCCGCCGATCTCGCCACGATCGAGGAGCGCGGCGTTCTGCGTGTCGCGGTACCCCAGGACTATCCGCCCTTCGGCTCGATCGGCGCCGATCTCGAACCGCAAGGCTACGACATCGATACCGCCCGCTATCTCGCCGAGCAGATCGGGGTCGAACTGGAGCTGGTGCCGGTGACCAGCGCCAACCGGATTCCCTATCTCACCAGCGACCGCGCCGATTTGGTGATCTCTTCGCTCGGCAAGACCCCGGAGCGGGAGCAGGCCATCGACTTCTCCAGCGCCTACGCGCCGTTCTTCTATGGGGTGTTCTCCGCCACCGAGGAGCCGGAGATGAGCGGCCCGGAGGCGCTTGCGGGCAAGACCGTCGGTGCCACCCGTGGTGCGCTCGAGGAGATCAAGCTCACCGAGGTGGCGCCATCGAGCACCACGCTGCGCCGCTACGAGGATAACGCCACTACGCTTTCCGCCTTCACCTCTGGCCAGGTCGATTACGTCGCCACCGGCAGCCCCGTCGCGGCCGCGCTCGCGACCCGGGGCGGCGCGCGCACGCCGCATCTGGTGCTGACGCTTCAGGATTCGCCTTGCTACATCGGGATCAGCAAGGGCAACCAGGCGCTGAAGGAAAAAGTCGATAGCCTGATCGCCGCAGGGCTCGCCGACGGCACCTTCGATGCGATGTCCGAGCGTTGGTTCGGCATGCCGCTGCCCGAGAGCATGCGCAGCCTTTGACCCTTTCGAAATCGACCTCTCCATGCCGCTGGCCTGATGCCAGCGGTCACAGGGCCTAAATCAACATGCTCGATTTTCTCTCACTGCTGCCCTACTGGCAGGTGTTCGTCGAGGGCATCGTCACCACCTTGTGGGTGACCGTAATCGCGACCCTGCTCGGCCTTGCCATCGCGGTGCCGTTCGCCTGGCTTCGGCTCGAAGGACCGCGCGTCCTCTCGGTGCTGATCGGCACCTACGTCGAGCTGATCCGCAACACGCCTTTCATCGTCCAGCTGTTCTTCATCTACTTCGGGCTGCCGGCGCTCGATCTGCGCCTCTCGGCGACCAGCTGTGCGCTGATCGCGATGACGCTCAACCTCACCGCCTATGCCACCGAGATCATTCGCGCGGGGATTGGCGCGGTGCCCAAAGGGCAGAGGGAGGCGGCGCGAGTGCTCGGCATGTCGCCGCTGCAGTGCTATCGCCATGTCGTGCTGGTGCCGGCGTTGAGCCGGATTTACCCGGCGCTGACCAGCCAGTGCATCATCGTGATGCTCGGCTCGGCGGTGATCTCCCAGATCTCGGTGGAGGAGCTCACCTACGCCGCCAACTTCATCCAGTCTCGCAATTTCAGAAGCTTCGAGACCTACATCGTCGCGACGTTCTGCTACCTGGGGATCGCGATCGCGATGCGCCAGAGCTTCGAGTACATCGGTCGGCGCCTGTTCGGCTTTCTGCAAGGGGAACAGCGATGATCGATTTCACCCTATGGGACATTCTTGGTCACCTGCTGAGGGCGATGCGCTGGACGCTGGCGCTGTCGATCATCGCCTTCGTCGGCGGCGGCCTGGTCGGCGCGCTGCTCACCTGGTGGCGGACATCCCAGATCAAGGCGTTGCAGCTGCTGGTTCGCGGCTACGTCGAGCTGTTCCAGGGCACGCCGCTACTGATGCAGCTTTTCCTCATCTTCTTCGGGCTCTCTGCACTGGGGATCAACCTTTCCGCCTGGACCGCGGCAACCATTGCGCTGACCTTGTTCACCAGCGCCTTCGTCTGCGATATCTGGCGCGGCTCGATCGAGGCGATTCCCGCCGGACAGTGGCAGGCGGCTCGGGTGCTGGGCATGAGCCGGCTCCAGACCCTACGCCATGTAGTGCTGGGGCAGGCGGTGAGAATTGCGATCGCCCCCACGGTCGGTTTTTCGGTCCAGGTGATCAAAGGCACTGCGCTGGCCTCGGTGATCGGCTTCACCGAACTGACCCGCACCGCGACGATGCTCAACAACGCAGCTTTCATGCCGTTCACCATCTTCGGTCTGCTGGCGCTTTGCTATTTCTGCCTTTGCTACCCTCTATCCCGCTATGCCCGCTATCTGGAGAAACGCCTCGATGTCCATGGTTCGCGTTGACGCACTCTACAAGTCCTTCGGCGCCAATCAGGTGCTCAAAGGCATCGACCTTCGCATCCAGGAGGGCGAGGTGGTATCCATCATCGGCCGTAGCGGCTCGGGAAAAAGCACGCTGCTGCGCTGCCTCAACCAGCTCGAGCTGCACGACAGCGGCAGTATCGAGATCAATGGCAAGCGCCTGGATGGCGAGGCGATGAGCGCCCGCCAGCTGAGCGAACATGTCGGCATGATCTTCCAGAGCTTCAATCTGTTTCCTCACCGCCGGGTCGGCGAGAACGTGATGCTGGCGCCGATGGTGGTGAGGGGTGAATCGCGCGAGGCGGTAGAGCCCCGTGCGCGGGCGCTGCTCGAGTCGGTTGGCCTGGGGGAGAAGTTTGACGCCTGGCCGGGGCAGCTCTCCGGTGGACAGCAGCAGCGGGTAGCGATCGCCCGCGCCCTGGCGATGGCGCCGAAGGTGCTGCTTTGCGATGAGATCACCTCCGCCCTCGACCCCGAACTGGTGGGCGAGGTGCTCCGGGTGCTCGAGAAGCTCGCCGTCGATGGCATGACCCTGGTACTGGTCACCCACGAGATGCGCTTCGCCCGCGAGGTGGGCAGCCGGGTGGTGTTCATGCATCAGGGCAAGATCCATGAGCAGGGCGATGCCAAGCGAGTGCTGGACGACCCGCAAACGCCGGAGCTCAAGCAGTTTCTCGCCTCGACGCGCTGAGCGCGCGAGCCGTTTCCAGTGATGAAGGCAAGTGAAGATGACTGACGAAAGCGCGGTATGGGTCACCGATGGTCCCAGGATCGAGGGCGCGAGCGAAGGACCACTGCGCGGCCAGCGCCTGGCGGTCAAGGACCTGTTCGAGATCGAGGGGTACGTCACCGGTGCGGGAAACCCTGACTGGCGCGCCAGCCATGCGGCGGCGACGCACACCGCAAGTGCAGTGGGCAAGCTGCTCGACGCCGGTGCCGAGATGGTCGGCAAGACCCAGACCGACGAGCTCGCCTACAGTCTCAACGGTGCCAACGTTCACTACGGCACGCCGGTCAACCCGGCCGCGCCCGACCGGCTGCCCGGTGGGTCGAGCTCGGGGTCGGCGGTCGCGGTGGCGGCGGGCGAGGCCGATATTGGCTTGGGTACCGATACCGGCGGTTCGATCCGGGTGCCATCGAGCTACTGCGGGCTGTACGGGCTGCGCCCCAGCTGGGGGGCGATCGAAAGCGACGGCCTGGTCGCGCTCGCGCCGCGCTTCGACACGGTCGGCTTCATGTGTCGGCAAGCGGAGCTGCTCGCCCGGGTCGGTGACGTGCTGCTGCCGTCGCAGCCGCTGCGAAAGTTCTCCGCCGTCCGGGTACTCGTGCCACAGGGGGTGGATTTCGATGCCGCCCGGGTGTCCGCGCAGTTCGAGCGACTCGGCCTCGCCCTGGATGCAAGGCCGCTCGATGCCGATACCATGGGCCGGGCCAGCGAGGCGTTCAGGGTACTGCAGGGCCGCGAGATCTGGCGCACCCACGGTGAGTGGATCACCCGGACCCAGCCGCGCTTCGCCGATGACATCCAGGCGCGCATCGAGTGGTGTGCGGGTCTCGACGCCGGCGCTGAAAGCGAAGCACAGCGGGCCGCGGCCCGAATCGTCGAGCGGCTGCGCGAATGGAGCGAAGACGGTGAGCGCGCGCTCTGCCTGCCCAGTACCCCCGGTGCATCGCCGCTGCTGGACCTGGCCGGCGTCGAACTCGCGCGCTATCGCGAGCGGCTGATGGGAATGACCGCGCTGGGCGGGCTGTGGGGGGCCGCGGTGCTCGCTTTGCCATGGCTCGAGGATCAGGGGGCGCCTTGGGGCGTATCGTTGATCGCCGCGCCGGGTGGGGACCGCAGCCTGCTCGCTCTGCTCGAGCATTGAGCCTTCCAACACCTGCGCGCTGCGAGCGGGGCGGGTGCTGGACGGCAGTCATTGTCGGTAATATACCGTTATCTTGGTACCTGGATGAGGCGTTAGGATACTGCGAGCCGATCCGTGCGGCGTCTTGATCGAGGCGGTGAAAAAAGCGCGCCCAGGGCCGGGCATTCGCTCGGCCTTCGGCGTTAGTCTGTCTCAGCGCTCGGGTTGATAGGGGTGATGTTCGATCCAGTGGCGGGCGATGTCGATCCTGCGGGTGACCCAGACCCGGTCATGGGCTTCGATATGATCGAGGAAACGCTGCAGTGCGCGAAAGCGCCCGGGACGACCGACCAGTCGGGCGTGCAGGCCGATCGACATCATTTTCGGTGCGGTTTCGCCTTCGGCATAGAGCACGTCGAAGGTGTCGCGCAGATAGGCGAAGAACTGATCACCGCTGTTGAAGCCGCCGGGGCTTGAGAAGCGCATGTCGTTGGCGTCGAGGGTGTAGGGCACGATCAGGTGCGCCTGGCGCGCGCCGTCGCTGGTCTCCACCTCGGTCCACAGTGGCAGGTCGTCGCCGTAGTAGTCGCTGTCGTAGAGGAAGCCGCCGTGCTCGACCACCAGGCGCCGGGTATTGGGGCTGTCTCGCCCGGTGTACCAGCCGAGCGGTGCCGAGCCTGTGAGGCGGGTGATGATCTCGACTGCGCGCTCGAGGTGCTCGCGCTCGAGATTTACCGAGGCATCCTGATAGTGCAGCCAGCGCCAGCCGTGGCTTGCGATCTCGTGATCGCGCTCGATCAGCGCCTGGGTGATCTCCGGGCAGCGCTCCAGTGCCATGGCGACGCCGAAGGCGGTGAGCGGCAGGCCGCGGCGTTCGAATTCATCGAGAATGCGCCAGACGCCGGCACGGGAGCCGTATTCGTAGATCGACTCCATGCTCATGTGGCGATCGGGAAAGGCCTGGGCGCCGACGATCTCGGACAGGAACACTTCACTCTGGCGATCGCCATGCAGCACGCAGTTCTCGCTGCCTTCCTCGACGTTGAGCACGAACTGTACCGCGATGCGGGCACCATTCGGCCATTTCGGATCGGGCGGATTGCCTGCGTAGCCGCGCAGGTCGCGGGGATAGGTCGTCGTCTGCTGGACCATGGATGGATTTCCTCGGGCAGGGTGGGATCAGCGGCGGGCGAGGGCGGCGAAGGCACCCTGGATCGGTTTGGCCGGCGGCGCGGTACGGTCGAAACGCTTGGCCGGGCGCAATCCTAGATGAGCAAGTCCCTCGAGCAGCTGGACCCCCGCGGCGACGCCGTCGATCACCGGCACTCGCAGCTCGGCACTGATCCAGTCGGTGAGATCGGCCATGCCGGCGCAGCCCAGCACCAGGGTGTCGATGCCGTCCTCGTCCAGCGCCCGGCGACACTCATCGAGCAGTCGGCCGCGGCTTCCATCGTCGGTGTCTTCCAGGCTGGCGACCGGGATCTCGCAGGCGCGCAGTCGGGAACAGGCGCGCTCCAGGCCGCTTTCGCGCACGACCCGTTCGATGATCGGTAGCGTTCGGCCAAGCGTGGTCACCACCGAGAAGCGGGTGCCCAGGGCGGCTGCGGTGCGCATCGCCGCCTCGGCGATGCCGAACACGGGCACGTCGGCGAGCTCGCGCGCGGCGAGAACGCCCGGGTCGCCGAAGCAGGCGACCAGGATACCGTCGCTGCCACCTTCGCGCTGGATCAGGTCGACCTGCTCGAGCAGCCCGGGCACGGCGAGCGCTTCATCGAAGTGGCTCTCGAGCGAGGCTGGGCCGTGACGCGAGGTGAGGGTGACGATCTGCGCCTGGCGACTGGCGCGCTCGGCCGCGATGGCGATCTTCTCGCTCATCGCGGTGCTGGTGTTGGGGTTGATGACGTGCAGTCTCATCGCGTGATTCTCGGTTCGTGTAGCTCTTCCGTCCGGCCTGGCGGTCTGCCGGACGTGGATCAGGAAGCGGCGAACAGCCGCTCGAAGTCAGGCTCGGCCACGGTGTCCTGGGTGAAATCCAATCCGCTGACGATCTCCTCCAGGTGGGCGCTCATCCACTGGGACGCCGCCACGGGATCGCGCGACTCCACCAGGGCGAGCAGTTCATCGTGGCTGCAGGTGCAGCCGGTGTGCCGGGAGTCGCCGTAGACCGCGATGATCAGCGAGCTGCGGGAAACCAGCTGCGAGATGAAATCCAGTAGCGACTCGTTGCCGGTCAGGGCGACCAGGCCCGTATGGAACTGCCCCGATAGCCGGATTGCCTCCGAGCGGCGGCGCTGCGTCAGGGCCTGGCGCTCGGCCTCGGTCAGCTGGCGAAGACGCACCAGGTCCTTTGCGGTGTGACGCTCGACCACTGAGATCATCGCGCTGCTTTCGAGCATCCTGCGGGCGTCGAAGACGTCGTGGGCCTCCGTCGGAGAGGGGTGGCTGATCTGCGCGCCGCGGTTGGGCACCAGCGTCACCAGGCGCTCGAGCGCGAGACGTTGCAACACCCGGCGGATGC
Organism: Halotalea alkalilenta; assembly: GCF_001648175.1. Lineage (NCBI taxonomy): Bacteria > Pseudomonadati > Pseudomonadota > Gammaproteobacteria > Oceanospirillales > Halomonadaceae > Halotalea > Halotalea alkalilenta. Next base: position 2,596,104 of record NZ_CP015243.1, read on the forward strand.
CGGTTCGACTGATCTTGAACGCGCTCGCCAGGGCGTCCTCCGGCAGCCGGGCGCCGGGCGGCAGCTTGTGCTCGACGATCGCCTCCCATAACGCGCGATAGATGGCGTCGTCGCGGCGGCCGGCACCAGTCATGCTGGCGTTGAAGAGATGGAACTGGCGCATCGCGCTCATGACGTCTCCATGTCGGGTGCTGGATCGGCGCTCGGGTCTCCGATCGATGATGAATTCCTACCGATGGTTAGCTAGGCAACCTTCATGCCATCCCAGTCCGGCCGCGATGGCGGCGCGGGAAGGAAACAAAAACCGAGAAAATAGTATACAAAAATGTTCACGTTTGGTGCGCCAATCGAGTCGATCGCACTGTCGTAGTGCCAATGGCAACGCGATCGGTAGCCTCTCGATGTAAGAGAGGCGGGCTCAGGCGTGAGGAGAGCGCCCGCTGCCGGGGCGCGCGCGCTGTGTCCTCGAGTTGGCACGATGATTGTATACGATATTGGATGTAAGGCATTGGTCCGCTGCCGGGCCTTTCAATTCCAATCAACCTCGGTAACTCGACATGCCCCAACCTTCAGATAGCCGGCTGCAGGCGCCGACTGCCATGGGTGCAACAGCCACTGCCCTGGATGGCGATGCCGCAGTCCCCATGCCTAAGCCTGGCTACAGCGAGCGTCTCTACAACGCTGACCTGGGACCGGTGAAGCAGGACTGGAGCGCCTACAACATCTTCGCCTTCTGGCTTTCCGACGTGCACAGCGTCGGCGGCTACGTGGTCGCGGCCAGTCTCTTCGCCCTTGGTCTCGCCGGCTGGCAGGTGATGACCTCCCTGGTGGTCGGGATCTGTATCGTCCAATTCTTCGCCAATTTGATGGCGCGCCCATCGCAGCAGGCCGCGGTGCCGTTCCCGGTGATCTGCCGGATCTCCTTCGGAGTGTTCGGTGCCAACGTGCCGGCGCTGATCCGCGGACTGATCGCACTGGTCTGGTATGGGATCCAGACCTTCCTCGCCTCCAACGCCCTGACCATCGTGCTGCTGCGCTTCTTTCCCTCGCTGGGCGAGCTGGCCAATGGACAGTTCCTCGGGCTCTCCGCGCTGGGTTGGCTGAGCTTCATGCTGCTTTGGCTGCTGCAGGCGATGGTGTTCTGGCACGGCATGCAGGCGATCCGGCGCTTCATCGACTGGAGCGGTCCTGCGGTCTACATCGCGATGTTCGTGCTCGCCGGTTGGCTGCTCTACCACGCTGGTTGGGACAACGTGAGCTTCACGCTCAGTGATCAGGTGCTGTCACCCAGCCAGCAGGCCTGGCAGATGATCATCGCGGCGGTGATCGTCGCCGGGTACTTCGCTGGCCCGACGCTCAACTTCGGTGACTTCAGCCGCTACTGCCGTAGCATGGCGGCGGTGAAAAAGGGCAACTTCTGGGGACTGCCGGTCAACTTCGTGGTCTTCGCCGCCACTACCGTGATGATGGTCTCGGCCACTCTGCCGGTGTTCGGCGAGATGATCGATGACCCGATCGAGACCGTGGCCCGGCTCGACAACACCTATGTGGCGCTGATCGGCGCGCTGACCTTCGTCACCACCACGGTGGGAATCAACATCGTCGCCAACTTCGTCGCGCCGGCGTTCGATTTCGCCAACGTGGCGCCAAGGCTGATCAGCTTTCGTACCGGCGGCCTCATCGCCGCGGTCGGCTCGGTGTTCCTGATGCCGTGGAAGCTCTTCAACAATCCCGAGCTCATCCACTACACCGTGGGCGCGCTCGCCGCGGTCATCGGTCCGCTCTACGGCATTTTGCTGGTCGATTTCTACCGGGTACGCCGCGGCCTGATCGACGTCGATGGATTGTTCTCCACCGATCCCAAGGGGACCTATTGGTACAAGAACGGGGTCAATCCGAGAGCGATCAAGGCGTTGATCCCCGCCGCCATCGTTGCCCTGGGAATCAACTTCGGCCCTCAGTTTGGTGACCTGCACTACTTCTCGCTGTTCATCGGTGGGATCGTCGGTGCGCTTTGCTACGCTTGGTTCGCCCGCGACATCAAGGCCAGCTACGCGGGACGCTGAGTTCGAGGGTGGGAAGGTTGCCGAAAAATGACCGGCTGGATTCAGGGCTGGACGGGTGTCGGAGCAGCGAAAAGGGGGCGCCCGATGGCGCTCCCTTTCCCTTTTGCGTTGCTATCCACGTGCGGTGATCCGCACGATCAGGTTCGTCTAGACAGCGGCGCCGGGAGGCTCGAAAGGATGATGCCCGCAGAAGGCTGCGGGCATCATGGGTGGGTGGCGATGGATCAGAGCGTGGGCATGCTGTAGTGGTTGGTGCGCTCCCTGAGGCCTGACGGCCAGCGCGCGGTCACCGTCTTCATCCGGGTGTAGAAACGCACCCCGTCCGGGCCGTGGACATGCAGCGCGCCGAAGATCGAACGCTTCCAGCCACCGAAACTGTGGAAGGCCATCGGTACCGGGATCGGCACGTTGACCCCGACCATCCCGACCTGGATCTGCTCGCAGTACTGCCGCGCGCTGTCTCCGTCGCGGGTGAAGATCGCGGTGCCATTGCCGAACTCGTGGGCGTTGACCATCGCCACCGCCTCATCGAAGCTCGCTGCCCGGGCGATCGCCAGTACCGGTCCGAAGATCTCTTCGTCGTAGATCCGCATGCCGGGCTTGACCTGATCGAACAGCGTACCGCCGATGAAATAGCCACCGCTCTGGTCATCGAGCTCGCGACCGTCGCGGACCAGCTCGGCGCCTTCCTCGACCCCGGCGGCGATGTAGGCGCGGACCTTGTCGAGGTGCTGACCGGTCACCAGCGGTCCCATGTCGTGGTCGGGGCCCTCGACGATGCTCTGGCCGACCCGCAGGCCGTCGAGCCGCGACAGCAGCTTCTCGCGCAGCAGCGAAGCGGTCTCGTCACCGACCGGTACGGCGACCGAGATCGCCATGCATCGCTCGCCGGCGCTGCCGTAGGCGGCGCCCATCAGTGCATCGGCGGCCTGGTCGAGGTCGGCATCGGGCATGATCACCATGTGGTTCTTGGCCCCGCCGAGGGCCTGCACGCGCTTGCCGTGCTGCGAGCCGGTGGCGTAGACGTATTCGGCGATCGGGGTGGAGCCGACGAAGCTGACCGCCTGGACGCGCGGATCGGTGAGCAGGGTATCGACCGCTTCCTTGTCACCGTTGATCAGGTTGAGTACGCCGTCGGGAAGGCCTGCCTCGGTGAACAGCTCGACGATGCGCAGGGTCGCCGAGGGGTCCTTCTCCGAGGGCTTGAGCACGAAGGTGTTGCCGGCGGCGATGGCGATCGGGAACATCCACAGCGGCACCATGGCCGGGAAGTTGAACGGGGTGATGCCGGCGCAGACGCCGAGCGGTTGCATCATCGAGAAGCTGTCGACCCCGGTGCCGACGTTGAGCGAGTGCTCGCCCTTTTGCAGATGGGGCATGCCGCAGGCGAACTCGACCACTTCGATGCCGCGGGTGAGCTCGCCGCGGGCGTCCGACAGCACCTTGCCGTGTTCGGAGGCGATCAGGCGTGCGATCTCGTCGGTGTGCTCCTCGAGCAGGGCCTTGTACTTGAACAGCACGCGGGAGCGCTTGAGCGGGGAGGTGGCGGCCCAACCGGGAAAGGCCTTGGCGGCGGCTTGGATGGCGCTCTCGGTATCGGCCTTTGAGGCCAGCGATACTTCGGCGGACTGGGTGCCGGTGGAGGGGTTGAAGACCGCAGCGGTGCGGGTGGAGTCGAGGCCCGTCATGCGGCCGTCGATGTAGTGCTGGATGCGCTTCATGAGAACGAAAACCCCCTGGTTGGAACTGATTGTGATGATCCGAGGATAAGCCGCGCGGATGTCGAAATAGGTATTCAATCGCTGACGTTCGAGTGGGAATGTGGTTGAGCGTCATTGTCGTTTAGCGACAATTATATCTCTGGCCTTATTTCCAGCGTGCGAAATCAACGCATTGTGGCTATCCTTCTGCTCGATGCCGAACACGATGGGAATCGCTTTGGTGTGAGACCGAACGTGGGCCGGGGTCTCGTTGCAGTACTCGTTCGATCGTTTCCGCATAGAAGTGGCGGCGATTGAAAACGCTGTTCGAGTATTGCATCATGCTCTCGCTTGGGGCACTTTGTGCTCGCCAGAAGGAGTATGGAGCGCTCGGCCGTAAGGGCGTTCCACGGGCCGAGACGGCATGGATGAGCTTCCTGCGGAAGCGTTTCGAGTAAATAGTCCAGGCTGGTCGGGTCGCCTAATAAATCGGAATCGCTCGAGTAACACTTCGTTACGATGGCGTTGTATCAAGAAGGAGTCTTGCATGAACAAATCTGCGACTGGCTTACTGCTAGGGTCCGCCCTGGTGCTGGGGCTGTCTGGCTGTGCCAGCTCGAATCAGTCCCCGACTGGCTCTAGCGCCTCACCGTGGTACCAGAACAAAGTCGTCTGCGGCATCGCAGGCGGTCTGATCGGCGGCGGCCTTGGCTACTCCGTCAGCGGTAGCAGCGACGAAGAAACCGGTGCTGCCATCGGTGCTGTGGCGGGTGCTACCGCTGCTGCGCTGCTGTGCAAATCTCCGGATACCGGCGTTGCGGATTCCGATGGCGATGGCGTCCCGGATGACATCGACGAGTGCCCGGGTACTCCGGCTGGCGTTGCTGTAGACGCTCGTGGTTGCCCGCTCGACACCGACGGCGACGGCGTACCGGATTACATGGACGAATGCCCCGGAACTCCGGCTGGCGTTGAAGTCGACGCGCGCGGTTGCCCGCTCGACTCCGACGGTGACGGCGTGCCGGACTACATGGACCAGTGCCCGGATACCCCGGCCGGCGTTGAAGTCAACGCTCTCGGCTGCCCGGCCAACCTGGTGCTCCGTGACATCCACTTCGCGTTCGACTCGTACGAGCTGACCGACGACTCCAAGCAGACCCTCAATGTGGTCGCCGAACGTCTGTCCGCCAACCCGAACGTCAGCGTTCGCGTCGAAGGCCACACCGACTCCGTCGGCACCGCGGCCTACAACCAGCGCCTGTCCAAGCAGCGTGCCGACTCGGTGGCCGAATACCTGTCCACCCAGGGTGTCGACTCCGCTCGCTTGACCACCGAAGGCTTCGGCTTCACCCGTCCGGTGGCGTCCAACGACACCGCCGAAGGGCGTGCGCAGAACCGTCGTGTGGAAATCGCACCGATCGAGAACGGCTCCAGCAACTAAGCCGGCTGTGCGATGATCAAAGGGGCGCCTTCGGGCGCCCCTTTTTCGTTTTGATCCCACCGCTTCCCGATGGTGGACGTTGTGGCTGGCGCGCTGCTAAAGTCGCACCTCTTCTTCGCTTCCAGGCACTTGCGTGCATCATTCAAGTGCGCCCTGGTATGGCGCACCACTGAATAGTTAAGGATTTACCCATGCCCACCATTACGCTGCCGGATGGCAGCCAGCGCAATTTCGATGCTCCCGTCACCATCATGCAGATCGCCGAGTCGATCGGTCCAGGGCTGGCCAAGGCCGCCGTGGCCGGCAGGATCGATGGCGTGCTGGTCGACACCGCCGATGTAGTCGATCGCGACGCCCAGGTGAGCATCGTCACGATCAAGGACCGCGAGGGGTTGGAGATTGTTCGTCACTCCTGCGCGCACCTGGTGGGCCACGCAGTGAAGCAGCTCTATCCCGAAGCCAAGATGGCGATCGGGCCGGTGATCGAAGATGGTTTCTATTACGACATCGACTTTGGCCATTCGATCACTCCCGATGATCTCAAAGCGATCGAGGAGCGCATGCAAGCGCTGATCGACCGCGACTACGAAGTCGAGAGGGTATACGTCGATCGCGACCAAGCGATGCGCACCTTCGTCGAGCGCGACGAGCCCTACAAGCAGGAGTTGGTCTCTGGCATTCCCGAAGGCGAGACCATTCGCCTCTACCATCACCAGGAATACGTCGACATGTGCCGCGGACCGCACGTGCCGAACACCCGGTTGATCAAAGCGTTCAAGCTGCTCAAACTGGCCGGTGCCTACTGGCGCGGCGACGCCTCCAAGCCGATGCTGACTCGTATCTACGGCACGGCTTGGGAAGACAAGAAGGCGCTCAAGGCCTACCTGCATCGGCTCGAGGAAGCCGAGAAGCGCGACCATCGCAAGATCGCGCGCAAGCTCGATCTCTTTCACCAGCAGGAAGAGGCGCCGGGCATGGTGTTCTGGCACCCGCGGGGCTGGGCGCTGTGGCAGGCGGTCGAGCAGTACATGCGCGAGGTCTACAAGGATGGCGGCTACCAGGAGATCCGTACGCCCCAGGTGATGGATGTGAGCCTGTGGAAGAAGTCCGGCCACTGGGACAACTATGCCGAGAACATGTTCTTCACCGAGTCGGAGAAGCGCGAGTACGCGCTCAAGCCGATGAACTGTCCCGGCCATGTCCAGGTGTTCAACTCAGGCCTGCGTAGCTATCGCGAACTGCCGATACGCTATGGCGAGTTCGGTGCCTGCCATCGCAACGAGCCCTCGGGGGCGCTCCATGGCATCATGCGTGTGCGCGCCTTCACCCAGGACGATGGTCATATCTTCTGCACCGAGGAGCAGATCGAGTCCGAGGTCACCGCTTTCCACGCCCAGGCGCTGAAGGTCTATGCCGATTTCGGTTTCGACGATATCGCGGTGAAGATCGCGCTGCGCCCGGACAAGCGCATCGGCAGCGAGGAGGCATGGGACCATGCCGAGAACGCACTGCGTTCGGCGCTATCCGCGTGCGGTGTCGAGTGGCAGGAGCTGCTGGGAGAGGGCGCCTTCTATGGTCCCAAGATCGAGTACCATATGAAGGACTGCCTCGGCCGTGAATGGCAGGTGGGGACCATGCAGGTCGACCCGATGATGCCTGCACGCCTGGGTGCCCAGTACGTTGCCGAGGACGGCAGCCGCAGGACGCCGATCATGCTCCACCGCGCGATCGTCGGTTCCTTCGAGCGCTTCATCGGTATCCTGATCGAGCACCATTCGGGGGCGATGCCGACCTGGCTCGCGCCGGTGCAGGCGGTGGTGATGAACATCACCGATGCCCAGGCCGGGTACGTGAGCGAGTCCGTTGGCTTCTTGCAGCGAAACGGGATCCGTGTCAAGGCGGACTTGAGAAACGAGAAGATCGGCTTTAAAATTCGGGAACATACGCTGCAAAAAATTCCCTATTTACTTGTCGTCGGTGACAAGGAGGTAGAGAATCGCACCGTCGCGGTCAGAACGCGCAGTGGTGAGGATTTGGGAGCGCTCTCCCTCGACTCTCTGCTTGAACGGCTCAAGGCCGAGTGCGCGAAGTGACCGTTCCAAACTGACTACGGAGATGTAGAGATCAAGCGGAACAATCAACGCGGACGCCCGCAGGAAAAACTGCCTCCCATCAACGATCGCATTCGCGCCGACGAGGTCCGCCTCATCGACCCCGAAGGTGAGCAGCTCGGCGTAGTGCCGATGCGCGACGCCTTGGCCAAGGCCGAGGAAGCTGGGCTCGATCTGGTACAGATTTCCAACGGCGAGCCGATCGTCTGCAAGATCATGGACTACGGCAAGTTCGTCTTCGAGCAGAAAAAACAGAAGTCTGCGCAGAAGAAGAAGCAGAAGCAGGTCCAGATCAAAGAGGTCAAGTTCCGTCCAGGGACTGACGAGGGAGACTATCAGGTCAAGCTCCGCAACCTGATGCGCTTTCTCGAAGACGGGGACAAAGGCAAGGTCACGCTGCGCTTCCGCGGCCGTGAGATGGCACACCAGGACCTCGGCCGCAAGCTGATGGAACGCATCGAGAGCGATCTCGGTGACTTGGTGGTGGTCGAATCACGCCCCCGCATGGAAGGTCGCCAGATGACCATGATGCTGGCCCCTAAGAAGAAGTGATCCGGCGGCGGTACAACGGATGCCTGGTGGGTGCTTGCGTAGCCACCGGGAATCGGCCCCGGGTTTTCTAAACAAAGCGGCGTTCTTCGCTGCAATGGAGTTTTTCACCCCATGCCTAAGATCAAGAGCAATCGTGGCGCGGCCAAGCGCTTCAAGAAGACTGCCAACGGCTTCAAGCACAAGCAGTCCTTTCGCAGCCACATCCTGACTCACAAGTCGACCAAGCGTAAGCGTCAGCTGCGCGGGATGAAGCAGCTGCACGCGGCTGATCGTCAGCTGATCGCCCGTATGCTGCCGAACCTCTAAGCTCGGTCAACTTCGTAAACTCGTCAGGAGAACATCATGCCCCGCGTCAAACGTGGTGTCACAGCGCACCGTCGTCACAAGAAGATCCTCAAGCAGGCCAAAGGCTATTACGGCGCTCGTTCGCGCGTCTTCCGCGTAGCCAAGCAGGCCGTGATCAAAGCCGGTCAGTACGCCTATCGCGACCGTCGTCAGCGCAAGCGTCAGTTCCGTGCCCTGTGGATCGCTCGTATCAATGCGGCTGCCCGCATCCATGGCCTGTCCTACAGCCGTTTCGTCGCAGGCCTGAAGAAGGCTGGCGTCGAAATCGACCGCAAGGTGCTCGCGGATCTGGCGGTTCACGAGAAGGCTGCCTTCGGCGCCATCGTCGAGAAGGCCAAGGCCGCTCAGTGAGCCGCGTCCCATCGACTTCTGGTCGATAGAGACGCCGGTGCCTGGCACCGAAGGGGGGAAGAGCGGCTGCTCTTCCCCCCGTTTTTTGTCGAGGTCCGGGCGGCTGCCTTGCTCGGGCTTGGAGGCGTGCAAGACACGCCGAGCATTCAAGACTTCGGAGAAACCGATGGATCATCTGTCCGCGCTGGTCGACGAGGCGCGTACCGCCGTTGCCGCCGTTGATTCGACTCAGGCGCTCGACGAGGTGCGGGTTCGATTCCTGGGCAAGAAGGGCGCTTTGACCCTGGAGCTCAAAGGGCTCGGCAAGCTCAGCCCGGAGCAGCGCCCGGCGGCAGGCGAGGCGATCAACCAGGCCAAGCAGGCGGTTTCCTCGCTGCTCGACGCCAAGCGCGAGATGCTCGAGCGCGCGGCGCTCGATGCCAAGCTCGCCGCAGAACGGATCGATGTCACTCTGCCGGGGCGTGGCGAGCGGCCGGGGGGGTTGCATCCGGTGACCCGCACGCTCGAGCGGGTCGAGCAACTGTTCTGCGAGATCGGCTACAGCGTTGCCGAAGGGCCTGAAATCGAAGACGACTATCATAACTTCGAGGCGCTCAACATCCCTTCCCATCACCCTGCGCGGGCGATGCACGACACCTTCTACTTCGACGCCGGCTACCTGCTGCGTACCCACACCTCGCCGGTGCAGGTCCGTACGATGGAGCAGCAAGCGCCGCCTTTGCGCATCGTTTGTCCGGGACGGGTCTATCGTTGCGACTCCGATGTCACCCACAGCCCGATGTTCCACCAGATCGAAGGTCTCTTCGTCGACGAGAACGTAAGCCTCGCGGACCTCAAGGGCACCATCGAGGCATTCCTGCGCGCCTTCTTCGAAGGCGATGAGATCGAGGTGCGCTTCCGGCCATCCTATTTTCCCTTCACCGAGCCTTCGGCCGAGGTCGACATTCGAATCCAGCGCGAGGGACGGGGCGCCTACAGCGGCTGGCTCGAAGTCATGGGCTGCGGCATGGTCAATCCCAAGGTGTTCGAATACGTCGGTATCGACCCCGAGCGCTATTCCGGTTTCGCCTTCGGCATGGGCGCGGAGAGGTTGGCGATGCTGCGCTACGGCGTGGGCGATCTACGGCTCTTCTTCGACAACGACCTGCGCTTCCTGCGCCAGTTCTGAGCTTTTCAGTCTTGGAACCCTGAACATTCGCTGCGAGACAAGCGAGGCAACATGAAGTTTTCAGAACAGTGGTTGCGCCAGTGGGTGTCGCCGGCGCTGGATATCCAAGGAATTGCCGACCAGATCACCATGGCCGGTCTCGAGGTCGACTCGGTCGAAGCGGTCGCTCCGGCCTTCAGCGATGTAGTGATAGCTCGGGTCGACGCGCTCGAGCGGCATCCCGATGCCGACAAACTGAGCATCTGCCAGGTCGACGATGGAGAAAATCGCTGGCAGGTGGTGTGCGGGGTGCCCAACGTCGCCGCCGGGCAGCGGGTGGCGCTGGCGAGGGTTGGAGCGCTGCTGCCGGGCGGATTGAAGATCAAGAAGGCCAAGCTGCGCGGTGTCGAGTCCCACGGCATGCTCTGCGGCGCTTCCGAGCTCGGTCTCGAGGAGCAGCACTCGAGCGGAATCATGGTGCTGCCCGAGGACGCGCCGATAGGCACGCTGCTGCGCGACTGGATGAAGCTGGACGACAGCGTGGTCGATGTCGACCTCACCCCCAACCGCGGCGACTGCCTGAGCCTGCGCGGGCTGGCTCGCGAGGTTGGCGTGCTCAACCGGCTGGCGGTGCAGGAGCCCGAGATTCCCGCGGTGGAGGTGCGCAGCGAGCGGACTTTTCCGATCCGCATCGAGGCCTTCGATGCCTGTCCTCGCCTGGCCACTCGGGTGGTCGAAGGAGTCGATGCCTCGGCACCGACGCCGCTTTGGATGCAGGAGCGACTGCGGCGCAGCGGAGTGCGCTCGATCGATCTGATCGTCGACATTACCAACTACGTGATGCTCGAGCTCGGCCAGCCGCTGCACGGCTGCGATCTCGACCAGCTCGAAGAGTATCTCTGCGTGCGGATGGGAAGAGAAGGTGAGCGGCTGACCTTGCTCGATGGTCAGGAAATGACACTGCGCGCGGACACCGTGGTCATCGGCGACGCCAAAGGGCCGCTGGAAATCGCCGGGATCATGGGCGGCGAGCGCTCAGGGGTCACCGCCAGCACGCGCAACGTGCTGCTCGAGGCTGCGTTCTTCACGCCACTTGCGATGGCCGGCAAGGCGCGTTCCTATGGCCTGCACACCGATGCCTCCCAGCGTTTCGAGCGCGGGGTCGACATCGCTCTACAGGAGCTGGCGATCGAGCGTGCCACAGCGCTTCTGGTCACGCTTGCCGGTGGACGGCCAGGTCCTTTGGTCACCCTCGCCGATGAGACGCAGCTGCCCAGTCGCGACGACGTCCTGCTCGATCACGGCCAGGTCGAGCGCCTGCTCGGCATCGCGCTCGAAGCGGGCGAGATCGAGGACATCCTGGTGCGGCTCGGCTTCTCGCTGAGCGTCGAGAGCGAGGGCCGCTGGCGGGTGGCAGTGCCGAGCTGGCGTTTCGACGTCACCCAGGCGGCGGATCTGATCGAGGAGCTGGCCCGTGTCCACGGCTACGATCGTCTCCCGGTGCACTACCCGAGCGCGCATCTCGCGCCGGTTCCAAGATCCGAGGCCCAGCGCTCCAAGGCGCTGCTGCGCGACCAGCTGATCGCGCGTGGCTACCAAGAGGCGATCACCTACAGCTTCGTCGCCCCCGAGTTGCAGGCGCGGTTGCTGCCCGATGCCCTCGCCCCGAGCCTGGCCAATCCTATCTCGGTCGATATGTCAGTGATGCGCGCCGGCCTCTGGCCGGGACTGATCAAGGCGCTGGGCCACAACCTCAACCGGCAGCAGAGCCGGGTGCGGATGTTCGAGATCGGCATGGTGTTCGAAGGGCAGTGCGGCGAATCGCTCGTCCAGACCCAGCGGGTCGGTGGCGTGGTCTGTGGGTCCCGTGATCCCGAGGGTTGGAGCGCGCGCCGCGATGCGGTCGACTTCTTCGATCTCAAAGGCGACGTCGAGAGCCTCCTCGCACTGGGCGGCGACGCCGCCAGCTGGCGCTTTGAGTCCGCGGAGCATCCCGCGCTGCATCCGGGCCAGAGCGCGCGGATCCTGCGTCGAGTCGATGGCGAGGAGCGCACCGCCGGCTGGATCGGCGCGCTGCACCCCGGGCTTCGTGCCGCGCTCGGCATCAAGATCGAGGTGTTCCTGTTCGAGCTCGATCTGGGCCTGTTGCAGGCCGGTACGCTGCCCGAGTTCTCAAGCCTCTCGCGTTTCCCCGAGGTGCGTCGCGATCTGGCGTTGGTCGCTGATCAGGCGCTGCCGGTGGCATCGCTGCTCGAGGCGATGCGCACGAGCGCTGGCGAGTGGTTGAGCGATCTGCGCTTGTTCGATGTCTACCAGGGCAAAGGAGTGGAAGAGGGGCGTAAGAGCCTTGCGCTAGGCTTGACCTGGCAACATCCTTCGCGCACGCTCAACGATGAAGAGATCGAAGGGTTCGTCAAGGCGGTCGTCGTGGGCGTTGAACAACGCTTCGGGGTGACGCTGAGACGCTAGGTCGACTGTCAACGAGGAAGATCGCGATGAGCGCTTTGACCAAGGCGGAGCTAGCCGAGCACCTGAACGTGTCGCTGAACCTGTCGAAGAGGGACTCCAAGATGCTGGTGGAGACGTTCTTCGATGAGATTCGTGGCTGCCTGCGAGAAAACGAGCAGGTCAAGCTGTCCGGGTTCGGCAACTTCGATCTGCGTGACAAGCGTGAGCGACCCGGGCGGAATCCGAAAACCGGCGAGGAGATCCCGATCTCTGCGCGAAGGGTAGTGACCTTCCGCCCGGGGCAGAAGCTCAAGAGTCAGGTGGAGCTGCATGCTGCCGCTGCAGGTCAGCCGCAGGAGTGACCTTTGCTCGCGGCGAATGAAGACGCCCGCTCCTTTGGAGCGGGCGTCTTCGTCTTGGCTGGCCTTAGCCGCTGGGGACAGGGGTCGGGCTCATTGCTGGTCTGGCTTGCGTGGCGCGTCGGCTGTGTCAGGTGCCGCCTCGTCATCCTTCACCGCACTCTTGAATGCTTTTATCGCTGTACCGAGATCGCCGCCGGCAGAGCGAAGCCGATTGGTGCCGAATACCAGGAGGATCACGGCGAGGGTGACCAGCAGATGACCGATGGAAAGACCGGAAAGCATGTTGGGATCCCCGATGTGGTTTCATTTGGTTAAGACTAATAAAAGTTTTCGCTCGGCGCCACCCGTGCCGACAAGATCGCGCGCAGATCGCTGTGCTAGCATGCCGGCGTTCGCGCGCTCTGCGCGTGGTCTGATCAATGGAGGAGTTGCATGCCGACTGCCAGAATCTTCGTCGCCACCGTCTTCGGCGGTGCGCTGGATGTCGCCGAGGAGATCGCTCCACTACTGCGCGAGGCGGGGTTCGAAGTCACCATTTTCGACCAGCCGGTGCTCGAGGCGTTGACCGACCCGCTGCCGGATCTGGCGCTTTTCTGCATCAGCACCACCGGCTGCGGTGATTTTCCCGGCAACTTCGTTGCGTTCGTCCAGGCGTTGGATGAGCGCGGCGCGGCGCTGCAAGGCCTGCGCTATGGCTTGATCGCGATAGGTGACAGCAGCTATCCGACCTTCTGCGGCGCAGGGCGTCGGCTGGACGGGCTTCTGGCCGAATACGGCGCGAAGCGGCTGGGAGAGCGCCTGGAGATCGATGCGATGGAGGTGCTCCATCCCGACGAGGAAGGCGTGGCCTGGGCCGAGCGCTGGATCGAGCAACTCTAGCTGCGTGTCGGCACGCCCGGCGCGGGGGCGCCGCGCCGCAGCGGCGGCGCGGCGCGGCGAATCATCCCAGGGTGTAGCAGGGCACGTACTCGCTGCCCGGCAGTTTCATCCGCTGTTGAGCGACAAAGGACTCGAGCAGCGCGTCCAGGTGCTTCATCAGCCATGGTTCCGCGGTCAGGCGGAAAGGGCCATGCTGCTCGATCGCCTCGATACCCTGCGCCTTGACGTTGCCGGCGACGATGCCGGAAAAAGCGCGGCGCAGGTTGGCAGCGAGCGCCGAGACGCTCTGGTTGCGATGCAGGGCAAGGTCGGCCATCGCCTTGTGGGTGGGGATGAACGGCTGCTGGAAGTCGTCGGGAACCTTGAGCCGCCAATTGAAGTAGAACGCATCTTTCTGTTCGCGACGGAAGTTGGTGACCTCGGCGATACCGTTTTTCACCTGCATCGCGACTTCATGGGGATCGTCGATGATGATCCGATAGCGATTGCGCGCCTTTTCGCCCAGGGTCGCCGCGATGAACTCATCGATGCGCGCGAAGTACTCGGCGCTGGAGGCGGGGCCGGTGAAGATCACCGGGAAGGGGAGATCCTGGTTGTCCGGGTGAAGCAGGATGCCGAGCAGATAGAGGATCTCCTCGGCGGTGCCGACGCCGCCGGGGAAGACGATGATCGCGTGGCCGACACGCACGAAGGCTTCCAGGCGCTTCTCGATGTCGGGCATGATCATCAGTTCATTGACGATCGGATTGGGAGATTCGGCGGCGATGATCCCTGGCTCCGAGATGCCCAGGTAGCGGCTCTCGCGGTAGCGCTGCTTGGCGTGGGCGACGTTGGCGCCCTTCATCGGTCCCTTCATCGCCCCGGGGCCGCAGCCGGTGCAGATGTCCATCGTCCGCAGGCCGAGCTGGTAGCCCACCGCCTTGCTGTAGTCGTACTCGACCCTCGAGATCGAGTGACCGCCCCAGCACACCACCAGGCGCGGCTCGACCGAGGGTTTGAACATCCTGGCATTGCGCAATAGCTCGAAGATCCCGTTGGTGATCGTCTCGCTCTCGCTGAGCCGCTCACCGCCGAGACCCGATGCGCCGCGGCGCATCATCTCCTGGGTGGCGCGCGAGTAGGCGAGATCACGCAGTACCGCCGAGAGCTGCTCGCGAATACCGCGGATCATCTTGCCATCGACGAAGGCGTGCGCCGGTGCGTTGTCGATCTTGAGCCTGACCCCGCGGTCTTCCTGCAGCACCTCGATGTCGAAGCCCGGGTAACGCTCGAGCACGCTGCGCGCGTCGTCGGTGACGGCGCCTGCGTTGAGGATCGCCAGCGCGCATTGGCGCAGCACGTCGTGCACCCCCTGGGTGGAGGAGTCACGCAGATACTGGACCTCCATCTGCGACAGGACCTCGAGGCTGCCCTCGGGAGAGATGATGGTGGAAAAGGTCTCTACGCTGGAATTCGTGTCTACGGCGGAGTTGTGCATGGTCGATTCCTGGTTGGAACTGGTGGCGAGGGTGGCGTTCACGCCAGGGAGAGAGCCTGGCGCCAGAGGCTTGCGATCTGTTCTTGGTCGCCATCGCTCATCGCATCCTGGGCGAAGGTGTGTTCCAGCCACTGCCAGTAGCTGGCGTCGAAATCCTCCGCATTGACCCCCTCGGGATCGTAATCGGCCATTTCCAATACCAGCTCTACCTGGGGAATCATGTAGCCGAGCGAAAACAGGTCGCTCTCCTCGGCCTCGCGCTCCATACCGAGCAGGACGTTCTTGATCTGGTCGCCGCGCAGGGCGAAAGGGTCAGGCATACCGCTCCATCCTCATCGAAGTCATCGCCAGCGGGCCCTACCACCGGCCTCCCGCTCTCCAAGCCTAACATGCGAGCATACCGGGTCGGGCCTGGACGGTGAAAAATCTGATATGATTTAAGCACTTCTCCAGATCGGGTATATGTCGACCCTACCCATGTTCAACGCTCTCTATTTTCGCACCTTCATCACGCTGGTCGAGACCGGCAGCTTCACGCTCACCGCCCGCACGCTGGAGATGACCCAGCCGGGCGTCAGTCAGCACGTGCGCAAGCTCGAAGCCTATCTCGGCAGGACCCTGCTGCGCCGCCAGGGGCGTCGCTTCACCCTTACCGAAGCGGGCCGGCGGGCCTACGACTATGCGCTGCGTCTGTTCGCCGAGCACGAGAAGTTCCGCCACGCCCTGGACGATGAGTCGATCCATAGCGGCGAATGCCGGATCGCGAGCCCCGCAAGCGTCGGGCTGATGTTCTATCCCTTCACGCTCGGCTACCAGCAGCTGCATCCGGAGCTCACGGTCAACTACACCTTCGCCTACAGCGCTGAAATCGTGAAGGATCTGCTCGCCGGTCGCTATGATCTTGGCCTGGTGACCGAGACGCCGCGCCATGCGGATACCGATCTCGAGTTCGAGCTCTGGCACCACGAGCCGCTCTGTCTGGTGGTGCCGGCCGATTTTCGCGGTGCGGACTTCAGCGAGCTGCTCGCGCTCGGCTTCATCAACTATTCCAACGGTGTCGCCAACGCAGCCCGCCTCCTGCGTGGCAACTTTGCTTCCGAGTTCCGCTCGATGAGCCACTTTCCCAACAAGGGCGTGGTCAGCGAAGTGGGGCAGGTGCTCGACGCGGTCGCACGTGGGCTCGGCTTCACCGTGATATCCCGCTCAGTGCTGGAGACCTCGCCGTGGCAGCGGCAGGTCAGGGAGGTGGCGCTCAGCCACCCGGTCTATGAAGAGATATTCATCGTCCGCCGCACCGATGTCGATCTGCCGAGGCGCTACGAACAGCTGCTCGAAGAGTATCGCCAGCAGCGCCACGCCGAGCTCTATGGACTGCAGGAAGCCCCCCAGCTGCCCGAGGAGTGATTGTGCGCGTCCTGCTGCCCTGCGTTCAGCATGGCAGCGGACGTCTTTTTTATACCGTTATCTTGTCGTTAGGCTATCCAAGTACTTGCCGACTCCGCCGGAAGTGGCTTCTCCCCGCTGGATTGCATCACTTCGTCCCGAGTTGCATCACCGCATCTTTTCATCCCTCGATCAGCCACTTTCCACGACTAATGGATAAGCGGCCAAGGTAGAATGACGCCGGCAGTCCGTATCATTGGCAATCCATGACGATTCGCGCACAAGCTGGCTCGGCGTGCCCGCCGAGTGCGAGACGTTCGTGCCATGAGTACGGTTGCGGGGCTTCATCAAGCGGGAGGGGAGCGGGCATGTTGGATGATCGGACGGGGCTCAATCGTTCTATGCAGCGGCGTTTCCTCGTCGCCTCCAAGTCCGCCCGTCATGATCCGAGATTCCCGGTCAGAAGGGCACGCCGGACCAGGTTTCTATCGGACGGTGCGTACTTTCTGCTGCTCGGCTCGTTGGCAGGGGTGTTCGCGCTGGCGGCTCTGCTGGTGAAATTGATTCGGGGATGAGGTGCGTGACCGGTGCGGACACGGCCGACATGTACCCGCCCCGAAGGTCACCAACCATCGGGGCGGGCGGTCAGGCGGTGTCAGAGATCGTGGCCGAGCACCACCGAGCGGATCGCCGAGAAGCTGTGCGCCTCGGGAGGGTGCTCGAGGTCGACGCCCAGTGCGGCGCTGACGTCACGTGCCGAGATCACCCCGCGTATGGCAGGGGCGTCAGCGCTCTCGTCGTCGAGGATCAAGATGTGATGCTCGCCGGAATCCCGCAACGTCTGCACTACGTCGCCCAGGTTGGCCTGGCAGAGCCGTCGATACGGAATCGCCCGTAGGTTGTCGCGCTTGATCATGATCATCTCGACCGTGACATCGCTGTAGGGCACTTCGTAGCTCTGCGCCGCCACTGTCAACCAGCGCCCTCCGACCAGAATGCGCGCGGTGAGGATGCCGACGAATGCGCCGTTGTCGTTGAGCACCACCAGCATGTGCACGTCGCTGTTCTTCATCGTCGTCAACGCCAGCTTGGCGCGTGAGCCCGAGTAGATGGTCTGGGCGCGGGTCTGGGCGAAGTCGGTCATCAGCGAGGTGGCCGGACTATGCATGCCCAGTTCCAGCTCGGAGCCGAGCTGAGGAGGGCGCGAGAGGCGGGATACCTCCTTGAGTCCGACCAGTGGCAGGGTGCTGTAATCGGTAGGGGGAACGACCATGGCATGCTCCTTAGGGTCCCGGGGGCGATGCCTCGGGAGGAAGCTGTCGGATTGAATATTATTCAGTTTTGAATAAGCTCTCCCGGCCGAGTATAGGCCTGGTAGAAGGTCAATCCAACGTTTGAGCATCGATGTTCGCCCCCGACATTAGATCTAGTGCGGGAGCGGGCGGCCCGGGCGCGATCGTCCCGGGTGCGGGAGGGGCGCCCTCGGAGCCGAGGACGCATGGGCGCGTCAGACCTGCATGTGCGCTTTGTAGTTCTGTACCGCATCGACGAAGGTAACGAAGCGGATGTCGCCGGCTGCGTCCTGGCGATCCACCCGGCTGCTCATCGCCATGCCGCGCTGGATCGATATCTGGTCGAATAGCTCGAGCGTGATCGAATAGGCCGGGCGTTCCCCCGGTGGAATCCGGCCGTGCTCCAGGGTGAAGCTCTCGAGCATCGTCGCGCGCACGCGGGTGGTGCCTCCCTCGCTGATCACCCGGCGGATGAACAGCCATCCCTCGCAGGCCAGCGTGCTGCCATCCTCCTGCTCACGCTCAAACAGGGTGCGATAGCAGGCGCCTTCAGCGGCAGCGCGGCCGGCCATGCTGCGATAGGCCTCGGCCAGCTTGCTGGCCATCGCCCCGGACCCTTCGAGCTTGCGCACCGCGGCACCGTGCTCGCGGCCCAGGCGGTCCTGTTCCTGGAAGCGTTGCCAACGGCGGTAATCGTTGAGAAGTGTGGAGCCAGTCATCGGAATTCCTTGCTAGGCCGTGCGTGGACGCAGGTCCCAGGCGATCATGCCCGGTAAGCTGCGGCAGGTTGGGGATTGTCGCACTCCACCGGGGAGCTGCCTAGCGGTGCGTCGATCGGGCGGGGGTAGCTGCGCCCGATCGCCCCAGTCACCGATTTGCGACGCGGGGTGGAAGTTTGGCTTATAGTGACCGTTGTTTTTTACGCTCGATCAATCGAACTGGATTTCGCGATGAAAAAAACGCTGCTGGCAGGTGGTTTGGCCGTCATGGCAACGCTCTCGGGCTGTGCGACTTCGCACAATGTGATGTCGCGTGAGGTGGAGAGCGCCCAAGGTGTCAACGTGGTTAACACGGATCAAGGCAATGTGATCGGCTCGATCAGCATGCGTCGGGATTTAGTCTCGGCCGAGGAGCCTCAGGTCGCGGCTTGCCTTGCCAGTAACGTGCAGCACACCAATCGTGACCAGAGCGCCGCGGCCCTGCCTTCGCAGCCGGGTCAGGCGGTGGTCACGGAAGGCAGCGTGCGCGATGAGCCGCAGACCCAGCGGATCAGCGG
Source organism: Halotalea alkalilenta (assembly GCF_001648175.1). Taxonomy (NCBI): domain Bacteria; kingdom Pseudomonadati; phylum Pseudomonadota; class Gammaproteobacteria; order Oceanospirillales; family Halomonadaceae; genus Halotalea; species Halotalea alkalilenta. Next base: position 2,614,934 of record NZ_CP015243.1, read on the forward strand.
CTGGGGAGAGGTAGGGGAGCAGACTTTGGCCTACCGGCTGGAACTGCAGACCCTCGGCGACAGCAACTACTACTTCTTCGATCAGCTCGGTCTCGCCTCCACGCGCAGCGACGATGTCAGCGACTATCGACCGCTCGGCGCCTGGGAGCGCGAGACCCCGACCGCGGTGTACCAGGCGCTTTCCGCCACCGCCGACCGGGTCCAGCAGTGTCTGATCCAGTCCACGCCCGCGGCATAGCTGCGTCTCGCACCGCTCAGCGCGGTGCGAGCGTCCAGCCCATCTGGTTGAGGCAGTTGTCGACGCTCGAATCGCCTGGATTGGTGTAGAAACGGGTGCCGATGCCCATGGTCGAAATGCTCAGCCCCAGGCCGAACTCGTTGTCCAGGCTCGCGCGCCTCAGCCCTGAGTCGACGAAAGCCTGGCAGTCGGCCTGGTCTCCGGCCAGATCCTGGTGGGTGGAGTTGGGCCGGTGCCAATCCAGCGACGTGCATGCCGAGCAAGTCAGCGCGATGATGAGCAACACTCCCCGAGCCACGTCCCGGTCCTCGCGATAGCCACTGTAGCGCCTCGGCAAAAGAAGAGGCTTCGTCCGGTATACTCCATTGCGCAGCGCGAAACGAGCCCGAGAGCCCCGTCTCCGGGGCTTTTCAGACCTTTCGACTAGACGCTCGCACCTGGCGTGGCATCGCCGCGGCGATTGACTTGGCGAATGGCGCGGCGGAGTCTGGTCCTGCAGATAACGACAAGCATGCAAGTAGGAGAGTCGATGGGCGCATATCATATCGACGTCGGTGGACGTCGCTATCGCTTCGATCATCTTGGTGCGCTGATGGCGGCGGCGTCGCCGCGCCGGTCGGGAGACGAGCTTGCCGGCGTCGCGGCAGCCAGTGCGGAGGAGCGGGTTGCCGCCCAGCTGGCGCTGGCCGATCAGCCGCTCGATGTCTTTCTCGAGCAGCCGTTGATTCCCTATGAGGAAGACGAGATCACTCGGCTGATCTTCGATCGTCACGACCGTGGTGCCTTCGCCCCGGTCGCGGGGCTCAGCGTCGGCGAGTTTCGTGACTGGCTGCTATCGCCGGCGGCGAACGCTCAGAGCCTGGCTGCGCTTGCCGCTGGCCTCACCCCCGAAATGGTCGCCGCGGTTTCCAAGCTGATGCGGATCCAGGATCTGGTTTTAGTGGCGCGCAAATGCCGGGTGGTGACCCGCTTTCGCAACACCATCGGGCTCGAGGGACGTATTTCGACCCGGCTGCAGCCCAACCACCCGACCGATCATCCGACCGGGATCGCGGCGAGTATTCTCGATGGGCTGCTCTACGCCAGCGGCGATGCGGTGATCGGGATCAACCCGGCGACCGACAACACCGGCGCGGTGATCACCCTGCTCAAGATGCTCGATGAAATCATCCAGCGCTACGAGATCCCGACCCAGAGCTGCGTACTTACCCACGTCACTACCGCGATCGCGGCGATCGAGCGCGGCGCGCCGACCGACCTGGTGTTCCAATCGATCGCTGGTAGCGAGGCGGCCAACCGCGGCTTCGGCATCGATCTCGCGCTGCTGCGCGAAGGGCGCGAGGCGGCGCTTTCGCTTTCACGCGGCGAGCTTGGCGACAACGTGATGTATTTCGAGACCGGCCAAGGCAGCGCGCTCTCGGCGGATGCTCATCACGGGCTCGACCAGCAGACCCTCGAGGCGCGCGCCTACGCGGTGGCGCGTGAGTTCAAGCCGCTGCTGGTCAATACGGTGGTCGGTTTCATCGGCCCCGAGTACCTGTTCGATGGCAAGCAGATCATTCGCGCCGGTCTCGAGGATCACTTCTGCGGCAAGCTGCTCGGCGTGCCGATGGGCTGCGATATCTGCTACACCAACCATGCCGAAGCCGACCAGGACGACATGGACACCCTGCTGACCCTGCTCGGCGCCGCCGGTTGCAACTACATCATGGGCATCCCCGGGTCGGACGACATCATGCTCAACTACCAGACCACCTCGTTTCATGATGCGCTCTACCTGCGCGAAGTGCTCGGGCTGCGCCCGGCGCCGGAGTTCGAGCGCTGGCTCGAGGAGAGCGGCATCTACGTCCATGGTGAAGGGGTGAGGGTGGCCGGCGAGCTGCCGCCGCGGTTCCAGCGAGTGCTGGACGACGCCGGCGCGGCCGTCCTCGAGCGAGGGCGGCACGCATGAGCGAACCAGGCAGCGAGCACTCCTCGGTGGTGATAGCCAATCCGTGGCGCCGGCTTCGCCAGCATACCGACGCGCGCATCGGCCTCGGGCGTGCCGGCGGCAGCCTGCCGACCGCCGCCCAGCTGGCGTTCCAGCTCGACCATGCCCAGGCCCGTGACGCAGTGCATCTGGCACTCGACACCGAGCGGATGATCGAAGGGCTGGCCAAGCGCTTTCCGCTTGCGCTGCGGCTGCACAGCGTGGCGCGCGATCGCAGCGAGTACCTGCGCCGCCCCGATTATGGCCGCCGCCTGGATGCCGAGTCCGAAGCCCAGCTGGCGGCGCTCGATCGCGCGCCATGTGATCTGTCGATCTGCGTGGTGGACGGGCTCTCGGCCAGGGCGATCCACGAGCATGCTCTGGCGTTTCTCGATGTCGCCTTGCCCAAGCTCGAACACCTGGGACTGCGGGCGGGGCCGGCGGCGTTGATCGAGCAGGGCAGGGTGGCGGTGGGTGATCCGGTCGGTGCGGCGCTGCGCGCACGGATGAGCGTGGTGCTGGTCGGCGAGCGTCCCGGCTTGAGCTCGCCCGACAGCCTCGGCGTCTACTTCACCTGGGACCCGCGCCCCGGCAGGCGCGACAGCGAACGCAATTGCATCTCCAACATTCGCCCGCGCGGGCAGAGCTTCGAGGCCGCCGCGCAGCTGCTCGCCTATCTGGCACGCGAAGCCTGCGCGCTCGGCGCCTCGGGGATAACGCTCAAGGATGACAGCGTCGCTGACTCAGAACTTGGCGACGGGCACCAAGGTAATTTCCTCTTGTCCTGAGCCTTGCCGCTAGGTTTGGGCGGCGCGGTAGAGCGGCGCGAGCAGCGGCTCTTCGAGGCAGCCCGGGCGCAGCGATGCGGCCAGCGCATCGGCGAGGCGGTCGATCTCATGCTCGCGCTGCATGCGGTAGTCGAAAGGCTCCGGCCGTTCGAGCCCGGCCCAGCCAAGCAGCGCCGCCAGTGCCTCGGGATGGTCGAAGAGCCCGTGCAGGTAGCTGCCGAGCACTCGATCGTCCATTGAGCGCTGGCCCTCCAGGCGCCCATCGTCGAGCTGGAAGGCCGCAAGCGGCGCGGCTGTCCGCGCGCTCTCGCCGACATGGATCTCATAACCCTCGATGCGCGCCTCGCCCCCACCGAGCAGGCTGCGGCCGCCGACCCGGCGAAGGGTCTTGTCCGCGGTGAGCAGGGTGCTGTGTTCGAGCAGGCCGAGCCCTTCGCTGCTGCCTGCCGGTCCTTCGACCCCGCCGGGATCGTCGATCCGGTGGCCGAGCATCTGGTAGCCGCCGCAGATTCCGAGCACTTTGCCGCCATAGCGCAGGTGACGCTCGATGTAACCCTGCCAGCCGCGCGCTCGCAGCCAGGCCAGATCGGCTCGAGTGTTCTTGCTTCCCGGCAGGATGAGCAGGTCGGCGGGCCCCGCCAGTTCGGGGCGCTTGGCGAAGCGCAGCGATACCCCAGGGTGCAGGCGCAGCGGGTCGAAGTCGGTATCGTTGCTGATCCGCGGTGGGCTCGCCACCACCACCTGGAATTCGCCGCGCTGGGTGTCGCCGCCGCGCGACAGTCCGTCCTCGGCCTCCAGGTGGAACTCCTCCAGGTAGGGCACTACCGCCAGCACCGGCTTGCCGGTATGCGCCTCGAGCCACGCGAGCCCGGGTTCGAGCAGTTCGGGGTCGCCGCGAAACCGATTGATCACGAAGCCGCGGACGCGCTCGCGCTCTGCTTCGCAGAGCAGCGCCAGGGTGCCGACCAAGTGGGCGAATACGCCGCCGCGGTCGATGTCGCTGACCAGGATCACCGGGCAGTCCACCGCCTCGGCGAAGCCCATGTTGGCGATGTCGTTGGCGCGCAGGTTGATCTCCGCTGGACTGCCGGCGCCCTCCACCAGCACCAGGTCATAGTCGCTTTCGAGTTCGCCGTGCAGCTCGACCACGGTCTCGAGCAGACGCGGCTTGAGCGCCTGATAGGCGCGAGCGGGATAGTGGCCGATCGCCCGTCCACGCACGATGACCTGGGCGCCTGTGTCGGAGTTGGGCTTGAGCAGAATCGGATTGAAGGCGGTCAGTGCCGGCACTCCGGCGGCCTGGGCCTGGACCGCCTGGGCCCGACCGATTTCACCGCCATCTTCGGCCACTGCGCTGTTGAGCGCCATATTCTGCGGTTTGAACGGGGCGACCTTGCGGCCCTGCCGTGCATGGAGCCGGCACAGCGCGGTGACCAGTGCGCTCTTGCCGGCGTCCGAGGTGGTGCCTTGGACCATCAGCGTGGTGCTGGCGCGAAAGCGAGGCGTGTCGGGCATGTGACGCGGGCTCCAGGCGAGCGGGGCGCTCATGTTAGCAAAGCACGCGGCGCTCAGTCCTCGATGCCGAGCTTGTTCCTCGCCACCACCAGCACGTCGCAGGGCGCGTGGCGGGCAAGCCGCGCGGTACCGCCGCCGTCGAAGAACAGCGCCAGGGTATGGCGCGACTCGCCGCCGAGAATCAATAGCTCGAAGCCCTGCTCCTCGATCTCCGCGCCGATCTGTTCGTTGATCGACCCTCCCCGCAGGCGCAGCTGTCCCGGAGCGATGGGTGTTTCGAGCTGCTCGTTGAGCCGCTCGCGCCAGCCTTCGGCGGCTTCGATCAGTGTGGCGGGATCGGTCGGTAGCTCCGCGACCGCGCCTCGGAACGCGATTCGCCCTCCGCGCTCGACCACATGGAGCAGAGCGAGCCGGTCGCCCATCACTGCGGCGAAGCGCTGGGCGTGTTCGATCAGCGCAATGGCGAAGGGCGCATCGAGATCGACGGCAACGAGGATCTTGCGTGACATGGCAAACTCTCCGCAGTGGGCATCGGTAATTTTTTGCAACTCCCAGTCTAGCGCAGGCAGGTGGCCAATGAGGAACGCACTAAACTCAATCCATGCGCTCCTCGCTGTCGTCGATCTCGAGCAGCATCGCTTCCAGCCGCTCGCGGCGCGATGGTTCGACCCGCCACATCCCACGCTGCGCCGCTTCCAGCAGGCGCTCGCCGATCTCCCGGCCGGCCTGGGGGTTGTGGTTGGCGAAGAACTCGCGGTTGAGCGGCGCTTCGAGCAGCGAGTCCTGGATCAGGTCGTACTGGTAATCATCGACGATCCCGGTAGTGGCGTCGAAGCCGAACAGATAGTCGACGCTAGCGGCCATCTCGAACGCGCCCTTGTAGCCATGCCTGCGCATCGCTGCCTGCCACTTCGGGTTGAGTAGCCGCGCGCGTACCACCCGGTTCAACTCCTCCTTCAGCGCCCGCACCCGGGGCCGGGCCGGATCGGCATGGTCGCCGAAGTAGAGCGCCGGCCGGCGGCCCTGCAGGGCGTTCGCCGCTGCCGCCATGCCGCCCTGGAACTGGGCGTAGTCGCCGGAGTCGAGCAGGTCATGCTCGCGGTTGTCCTGGTTGTGCAGGATCGCATCCAGCCCGGCGAGCCGAGTCTCGAACGCATCGAAGTCGGCGCTGCCTTCGCTGGCGCCGTCGAGGCTCTGGCCGTAGGCGTAGCCGCCCCACTGGACGTAAGCGCCGCCGAGATCGCGCTCGCGCTCCCAGCTACCGCTGTCGAGCAGTCCCTGGATCCCCGCGCCGTAGGCGCCCGGCATGGCGCCGAAGATGCGATAGCTGGCCCGACGCCATGCGGTCGGAGGTGATTCGCCCCGGCGCTGGAGTTCGGCGGCGCGGGTTTCGACCGCCGCCCGGATCGAATTGCCATCGCCCGGCTCCTGATAGTCGGCAAGCTTGCGTACCGCGGCGTCGAACAGGGCGATGACGTTGGGGAAGGCATCGCGGAACAGTCCCGAGACCCTGAGCGTGACGTCGACCCTCGGGCGGCCGAGCTGGAAGGCCGGGATGATCCGGAAGTCGATCAGCCGCTGGCTGCCCGCCGCCCATACGGGCTCGATCCCGATCAGCGCCATCGCCTGGGCGATGTCGTCGCCGCCGGTGCGCATCGTCGCGGTGCCCCATACCGAGAGGCCGAGGCTGCGCGGATAGTCGCCGTGCTCCTGCAGGTAGCGCTCGATCAGCGCGTCGGCCACCTGCTGGCCCAGCGCCCAGGCGGTCTTGGACGGGATCGCGCGACTATCGACGGCGTAGAAGTTGCGCCCGGTGGGCAGTACGTCGAGCCGCCCGCGGGTCGGCGCACCGCTCGGCCCAGGGTCGACGAAGCGCCCGGCCAGGGCCTCGAGCAGCGCAAAGCGTTCGTTGGTCGCACTGCGCTCGAGCGCCGGCAGCAGCGACGCACGGGCGAAGTCGAGCACTGCGCGGGTCGTGGGCAGTGCCGCCAGTGACTCGCGGGCGTCCTCGCCGCCGGTTTCGAGGAGGATGTCGACCCATCCTCGCGCCAGCGCCTCCAAACGCTCGCGGGTGTCGCCGGTGGTGATCCATGGCGAAGCCACGGCCGCGCTCAGGGCGGCGGGGCGCGGTCCCTGCCAGCGCCCCTTGGCCGGGGCCAGTGGATCGTAGTCCCCGGGCAGGCCGAGATCCTTGGCCAGTGCGTGGAGCAGCCCGCACTCCGCAGCCTGCCCGCCGCGCGGCAGGCGCAGCAGTGCGACCAGCGTCTCGACCAGCTCCGCGCGCGCCGGCAGTTCGCCGAGCACGTGCAGGCCGTTGCGGATCGAAGCCTCCTTGATTTCGCACAGGTAGGCGTCGAGCTCCTCGAGCAGCGCCTGGTCGTCACCTTCGGCATCGAGGCCCAGCTCCTCGGCCAGGTGGGTTTCGCGCACCTTGGCCGCGATCAGCGTCTTGAGCCTCGCCTCCCGGCGCGGATCGACACCCAGCGCCTGGTAGTACTCATCGGCGAGCTCCTCGAGCTCGGCAAGCTCGCCGTAGGTCTCGGCGCGTGCCATCGGCGGCATCAGGTGATCGATGATCACCGCCTGGGCGCGCCGCTTGGCCTGGGCGCCCTCGCCTGGATCGTTGACGATGAATGGATAGACGTGGGGCAGTGGACCGAGGGCGATCTCCGGCCAGCAGGCGTTCGAGAGCGCCCCGCCCTTGCCTGGCAGCCACTCGAGGTTGCCGTGCTTGCCGACGTGGACCACTGCATCTGCCTGGAAGCGCTCGCGCAGCCAGAAGTAGAACGCCAGGTAGCCGTGGGGCGGCACCAGGTCGGGATCGTGGTAGAGCGCCTGCTGGTCGATGTCGAAGCCGCGCGCCGGCTGCACGCCGACGAACACGGCGCCGAATCGCCGGCCGCTGATCGTAAAGCGCCCGCTCGCGCCTTCGGCGCGAAAGCGCGGATCCTCAAAGGGCGCGCCCCAGCGTTCCAGCACTGCACTCTGGCACTCCTGCGGCAGACGCTCGAAGTGGCACAGGTACTGCTCGAGCGGCAGGCTCTCGCTGCTTGGGCGGTAGGCGAGGCCATCGAGCTGGTTGGTCACCGTGGCGCGCAGGTCTTCGAGCAGCGCATCGCCATCCTCAGGAGCGCCCTCGATCGCATAGCCCGCTTGCTCGAGCCAGCGCAGCAGGTTGATCGATGAGGCCGGGGTGTCGAGACCGACGCCGTTGCCGATCCGTGCATCGCTGGATGGATAGTTGGCCAGCACCAGGGCGATGCGTTTTTCGGCGTTGTCGAGTCTGGCGAGGCGGATCCAGGCCGCGGCGAGCCGGGCAACGAAGTTCGCCCGTTCAGGGTCGAGGACGAAGCGCACGCTGTTGATCTGGCTGCGCTCGTGGCGCAGGGCAAGGCTTTTGAACGCTACCGCCCGGGTGATGATCCGGCCGTCGAGTTCGGGCAGGGTGACCTGCATGGCGAGATCGCGCGCGCGTAGTCCTCGGGCCTGACACGCCCACTCTTCGCGGGTGGTGCTGGCGAGCACCAACTGGAGCACCGGCACGCGACGCGAGAAGGGGCAATGGTATTCGCTCGGTTCAGCGGCGCTGCCGTCGTTGAGCTTTGATCCGATCGCAAAACCGGTGGCGTTGAAGATCAGCGCGCTCTCGCTGCGTTCGAGCAGGTGGTTGAGCGTCTCCAGGCAGCCGGCCTCCTTGAGCGAGGCGACCGCCAGCGGCAGCGTATTGAGCCCGGCCCGGTCGAGCACCTCGAGCAGGGCGTCGAACATCCCGGTGTCGGCGGCCTGCAAATGGCTGCGGTAGAGCACCAGCAGTACGCTCGGGCGGTCGGCGACTTCGCGCGAGCGCCACTCGGCCTGCCACTCCTCAAGGGTCGCTTCGCCCCGTCGAGGGTGATAGAGCAGCGCGCGCGGCAGCACTCGCGGTTCGCGCCAGCGGCAGGCGCCGGGTTCGAGCAGCTCGGCGCGGAGGAAGTCGTAGAGCGCCTGGGCGTTGACGCGTCCGCCCTCGCGCAGGTAGCGCCAGGCCCGATAGGCGCACTGCGCGCCGGCGTTGCCGGCTTCGAGCAGGCTCTTGTCCTCGTAGTCCTCGCCGGGTACCACGATCAGGCGACGCCCAGGGTGGTTCGACCACTCGATTAGCTGCTCGAGGCCGTAGCGCCAGTAGCTGGCGCCACCGAGCAGCGACAGCACCACCACCTCGGTACCGTTCGGCGCCTCGGCCGAGCGCGCGTCCAGCACCTTGTCGACGTAGAGATCGAACGCGGCCGGCTTGACCAGGTTGAGCCAGTTGGCCAGGCGTAGCGATGGGTAGCCGGCCGGCAGCGCTTCGGCGGTGTCGGCGAGCAGGCTCAGGGTGCTGTCGGCGGCGGAGAGGATCACCAGCCGCGCGGGCTGCTGGTCGAGATCGACGATCCCCTCATCATCGCTGAATCCTCCTGGCTGGGCGGCGAAAAGATGCATGGTGACCTCGTCAGGCCGTGGCGGGGGCGAGGTGGCGCTCGATCGCCTCGCGGTCGAGTTCGCGACCGATCACCACCAGCCGGGTGGCTCGCTGCTCCTGCTCGCGCCAGGGGCGATCGAAGTGACGCTGCAGGCGAGCGCCGACGGCATGGATGACCTGGCGCATTGGCTTGCCGGTGTCGACGAAGCCTTTGACCCGGTAGATCGCATGCGCACCGATCAGCTCGGCGAGCAGCGACTCAAGCCGCTCGGAGTCCACCCGGCCGAGCTCGATCACCAGCCCGTCGAAGTCGTCGTGGGCGTGATGGTGGTCATGGCCCTCGGCGTGATGGTGATCGTGGTGGGTATGAAGCCGATCGATCCGCGCCTCTGCTTCGAGCCCGAGTCCGGTGATCGTCTTGGGGTCGCACTCACCGTGGGCGAGGAACAGCGTCTTGACGCTGGCCGGCAGACGCGCGGCGAGGCTATCGGCCACGCGCGCGCGCGCGGGCTCGTCGAGCAGGTCGCTCTTGCTCACCACCACCAGATCGGCCGCACCGAGCTGGTCGTCGAGCAGCTCGGCGAGGGTCGGGTCGTGGTCGAGGCTTTCGTCCGCCAGGCGCTGGGCCTCGACCCGCTGCTCGGAGTCGGCCATGCGACCGGCGGCGAAGGCGGGCCCATCGACCACCGTGATCACCGCATCGACGGTGCACGAGCGCTTGATCTCGGGCCAGTTGAAGGCCTGTACCAATGGCTTGGGCAGCGCCAGCCCGGAGGTCTCGATCAGGATATGGTCGATCTCGTCGCGACGCTCGACCAGCTCGAGCATCACCGGCAGAAACTCTTCCTCGACGGTACAACAGATGCAGCCGTTGGCGAGTTCGTAGATTCCACCGCGACCCGCTTGCTCCTCGGCGGCGCAGTTCTCCACCGCGCAGCCGCGCAGCAGCTCGGCGTCGACGTCCAGTTCACCGAACTCATTGACGATCACCGCGATGCGCTTGCCCTGGGCGCGCTTGAGCAGCCCGGAGAGCAGGGTGGTCTTGCCGCTGCCGAGAAAGCCGGTGACCACGGTGGCGGGAATCTTGGCGAGGTTGGGGGTATGGGGCATGAGGCTATCCTTGGCGAGTGAATTGATTGGGCGCTGCCGACCGGCGTATGGTTAACCCAAATTTAACTATGTCGGTGAGCGACCGCTGTTGCCGCTGGCGCCGCTGATGAGAGGAGCTCCCTTGTCGCCCGCTTCGCGCTCCAAGCGCCGTGGTTCCAAACTTCCAGCCGCTTCTCCCTCTCTCGAGGCACAAACCGAGCGACGGCTCGAAGACGAATTCGGCGCGCTGGTCGAGCCGCGCTACATCGAACGTGGCACCCGCGCCTACCGGAGCACCATGCTGGCGCTGTTCTCCGCCGGCTTCGCCACCTTTGCGCTGCTCTACTGCGTGCAGCCGCTGATGCCGGTGCTGTCGGACGCCTTCGCCATCGATGCGGCGCGTTCGAGCCTGGTGCTTTCGGTCTCCACCGCGACCCTGGCGCTGGGCCTGCTGGTCACCGGGCCGATCTCGGACGCGGTGGGGCGCAAGCAGGTGATGTCGGTGTCGCTGCTCGCCGCTGCGCTGTTCACCCTGCTCGGCGCGCTGATGCCGAGCTGGGGCGGGGTACTGGCGATGCGTGCGCTGGTCGGGCTGTCGCTTGCCGGACTCGCCGCGGTGGCGATGACCTACCTGGGCGAGGAGGTTTCGCCGCGCGCCCTCGGGGTGTCGATGGGGCTCTACATCGGCGGCAACGCGATCGGTGGGATGAGCGGGCGGCTGATCAGCGGCGTGCTGGTCGATTTCATCTCCTGGCGCGCCACCCTGATGGTGCTCGGTGCGGTGTCGCTGGTCAGCGCACTCGCCTTCATCCGCATGCTGCCTCCTTCGCGCAACTTCTCTCCCCGCCGTCTCGATCCGCGCACCCTGCAGGATGGCTTCGTCCGTCACTTCCGCGACCCTGGGCTGCCGTGGCTGTTCCTCCAGTCGTTTCTGCTGATGGGCGGCTTCGTCACCCTGTTCAACTACCTCGGTTACCGCCTGCTCGGCGCGCCCTACGGCTATAGCCAGAGCGTGGTCGGGCTGATCTCGGTGGTCTATCTCTCCGGCATCTACAGCTCCGCCTGGGGCGGGGCGCTGGCCGACCGGCTCGGCCGGCCTAGGGTGTTCTGGTGGTTCGTTGCCCTGATGCTGGCGGGGCTTGCGCTCACACTGTCGACGCCGATCGTGGTGGTGTTCGCCGGTGTGCTGCTGTTCACCTTCGGCTTCTTCGCCGCTCATTCCACCGCCTCCAGCTGGGTAGGCAAGCGCGCACCGGTAGCGCGCGCCCAGGCGTCCTCACTCTATCTGTTCAACTACTACCTCGGCTCTTCGCTCGCCGGCACCAGCGGTGGCTTCTTCTGGCATCTCGCCGGATGGCCGGGCGTGGCCGGTTTCATCGCAGCGCTCTTGCTGGTCGCCTTGCTGGTCGCTTGGTTCAAGCTGCACGCGCTGCGCGAAGGCGTTTAGCCGCGCGCTTCGGCGATCGCCACCGTGGCTGCCTGGGAGCGCAGCGTCGCAAGCCGCAGCGCCGGGGGCTCCACGCCATGCTCTGACAGTGAGGCCAGTGCCGCCGCCTCGGCGACGCTCGGGCTGCCGAACAGCCGCGAGGCGAGGGGCGAATGCTGGCGCACCCCGGGGGTCGCGGCCAGCCGCTCGGCCGGCCAGAGTTCGACCGTCCAGCCGAAGCGCGATGCCAGCGCCTCGAGCTGGCTCGCCCCACGCTTGGCTTCGATGCTCGCAAGCCAGCTGACCGCTTTCGGCGCCAGGCCTGCCTCGCCGAGCCCGGCTTCGACCAGACGCACCAGTTCGCCGATTTCGCAGTGACGTCGAAAGCCGACGCCTAGGGCATAGCGCATGCTGGTCATGACGGGGCGAACAGCGTGCCGATCGCCTGCGGATTGGAGGCGAAGTAAAGATGCAAGTAGCTCGCGGTTAGCCGCCCTTGGCGGTAGATCGCCTCGCCCGGCGCTGGATGGCTCGGGCGAATGCCGTGGGCGATCGGTGCCGGCATGTCGTAGCTGCGCGAGCGATGGTGGGCATGACCGCGGATTTCGCCCTCGGGCAGCGCTGCGCTCTGCATGCCTTGGCAGCCGGAGCGGTCGCGCATCTCGCCTCGTCCAGGCAGTACTCCGGCCATCCGGTGCGTTCGCCCGTCGAGATCGCGCAGGCTGTCGAGCAGGTAGAGCATCCCGCCGCACTCGGCGAGGATCGGCTTGTCCTCGGCATGGAAGGCGCGCAGCGCCGCCGCCATCGGCGTATTGGCCGCCAGACGCTCGGCGTGCAGTTCGGGGTAGCCGCCGGGCAGCCACAGCGCCTCGGCCTCGGGGGGGGCAGTGTCGACGAGCGGTGAGAAGAACGAAAGCCGAGCGCCCATCGCTTCGAGCAAGCGCAGGTTGGCTGGATAGACGAAGCTGAACGCTTGGTCGCGAGCGATCGCGATGCGGACCCCTTCGAGCATGCGCGGCGCCGGTGGCAGCGTCTCTGGCGCGGGGAAGGCGATCGGCGCGGGCAGCTCGGCGAGGCGGCCATCAACCAGCGCGCTCGCCGCTGCGATGATGATCCGTTCGAGGTCGGGCTGCTCGTCCGGCGGTACAAGGCCCAGATGTCGGCCTGGTAGCGCCAGCGCTTGATCGCGCGGCAGCGCGGCGAGCAGCGGCGTCTCGGGCGGCAGCGCCTGCTCGATCAGCGCGCGATGGCGCTCGCTGCCGAGCTGGTTGGCGACGACTCCGGCGAGCTTAAGCTCCGGGCGATAGTGGGCGAGGCCATGGGCGATGGCGGCGACACTCTGGGCCATGCCGCGCGCGTTGATCACCGCCACCACTGGAATGCCCAGCGCGATCGCGAGGTCCGCGCTCGAGGGCGAGCCGTCGAAAAGCCCCATCGCGCCCTCGATCAGGATCAGGTCTGCGCTGGCGGCCGCCAGGTGCAGCGCTTCTCGACAGCGTGCCTCGCCGGTCATCCATAGATCCAGCGGTTCGACCGGGGTGCCGGCGGCGCGCTCGAGAATCAAAGGATCCAGATAGTCGGGGCCGGTCTTGAATATCCGCACCCGGCGTCCGCGCTCGCGATGCAGCCGCGCCAGCGCAGCGGTCACCGTGGTCTTGCCTTGGCCCGAGGCGAATGCCGAGATGAACAGCGCTGGGCAGTGGGGCGCTTTACTCATCAGTACTCGATCCCCGGCTGGGCCTTGACCCCGAGGCGGAACGCATGGCGCTCGTCGGCGACCGCGCTGATGGTGTCGGCGATCTCGGTCAGTGCGTTGGCCATGGTGCGGCCGGTGATGATCACGTTCTGCTCGCGCGGGCGCCCGCTAAGTGCGGCCGCGACCCGCTGAGCATCGAGATGGCCGTACTTGAGCATGTAGGAGAGTTCGTCGAACACCAGGATCTGGTAGCCCGGATCGACCAGCATCCGTTCGGCGAGCTCCCAGGCCGCCTCGGCGGCTTCCCGGTCGCGGGCCAGGTCCTGGGTCTCCCAGCTGAAGCCGTGGCCCATGACGTGGAAATCGACCCGCGGATGGTCACGGAAGAACAGATGCTCTCCGGTTTCGCGTCGTCCCTTGATGAACTGGATCACTCCGCCGCGCTGGCCGTGGCCGAGCGCGCGGGCGAGGGTACCGAAGGCGGAGCTGCTCTTGCCCTTGCCATTGCCCTTGAGCAGGATGAGCACGCCTCTGCTCTCTTGGGCGCGGGCGATGCGCTCGTCGACCACCCGTTTCTTCGCCGCCATCCTGGTCCGGTGGGCCTGTTGAACCGATTGGTCGTCGCTCATCGCCTTGCTCCTCGATCGTCGCGGCCTTCATCGAGCCTTTGGTAGTCGCCGCCGAGCACTTCGGCGAGCGATCTGGCGCGGCCGAGAAGCACCCGGCCGCGCTCGCTGTCGATCACCCGCAGACGACCTGGCCAACGGCGTTGGTTGGAGAAGTCCTCGCGGCAGCGTCCGTCGCCGATCAGCCAGGTGTCGAGCGCGACATCCGGCAGGCGGCGGCGTCGCTGGTCGAGCATCCGCCGCCCCTCGGCGAGCGCATCGCACAGCGGGGTGCCCCCCCTGGCTTGCCGCCGTGCGAGGCGCTCGGCGAGATCGCCCGGCGCGCGGCGAGCGTCGCAGATCCAATCAAGGCGCCCGGCGCCGAAGCCGAGCAGGGCGAAGCGCTGACGAAAGCGGCGGCTGCGTCGCGCGATCCCAAGTACCAAACCTGCGGCGGCATCGAGCGCGCGATGAGAGAGCGTCGAGGCGGAGAGATCGAGCAGCACCAGGGTCTGCCCCGGCGTCCGCGCGGCGGGCGCATGGCGGGCCAGGGCGCGCAGCGGCCCCGGCCCGCGATTGGCCGCCATACTTAAGGTGGTGAACCAGTCGACCGGCCCGCGCGCAGAGGCAGCAGCGGTTCGCTTCGCGCCGCGGTAGGAATGCGGTCGCGATGGCGCGGTGGGCGCAGGCAAGCGGGTATCGCGTCGCTCTGGCTGGGGATGACGCTGTGCGCTACAGCCTTCGCCATCGCCGCGCGGCGCGGCGCGCGTTCCCGGGTCGTGCCCTGCGCCGGAGGGGAGCAGCGAGCTTGCGCTTCTTCCGCCGCCCGGCACGGGGGTGGAGGGCGGTGTCGAAGCCGGTGGTGGTGCGGCGGTGGCGTCGAGACGGTGGTCGAGCACCAGCGGCTCGACCGCATCGATATCCTCCACGGCGACCTCGAGACGATGGGAAAGCGCCGCCTGGGCGCGTGCGGCGCGTTGCCAGGCGATGTCGGCGCGCAGCCCGTCGACCTGGGCCGCGATGCAGCGCTCGGCGATCAGCCGCTCGAGCTTGGCTGCGATGGCGACATCGGGCAGCCTCTCCCGTGCCTCGAGCAGGCGCTGCCTGAGCGCGCGAGTGGCATCGGCGTGGCGGGCGATGAAGGCTTCGGGGTCGGCCTCGAAGGCGAGGCGGGCGCGGACGATGTCGATCCGTGCCTCGACCCCGGTGTACGCCTCCATGGCCACCGACAGCCCGAAACGGTCGCAGAGCTGCGGGCGCAGCGCGCCTTCTTCGGGGTTCATCGTTCCGATCAAAACGAAGCGCGAGGAGTGGGCGTGGCTCAGCCCGTCGCGTTCGACTCGGTTGACGTTCGAGGCGGCGACGTCGAGGAGCAGATCGACCAGCGCGTCGTCGAGCAGGTTGACCTCGTCGATGTAGAGCACGCCGCCGTCGGCGGCGGCGAATAGCCCGGGCTGGAAGGCCAGCGCGCGGTCGCGCAGCGCGCGCTCGAGATCGAGCGAACCGGTCAGCCGCTCCGCGCTGGCACCGAGCGGCAGGTCGACGAAGCGGGCAGTGGAGGAGGGCAGCAGGTCGGCGAGCCCGCGGGCGAGGGTCGACTTGGCCACCCCGCGCGGGCCCTGGATCAGCACACCACCGAGACGCGGTTCCACGGTGGCGAGCAGCAGGGCGCGTTTGAGCATCTCCTGGCCGACTACCGCGACGAACGGAAAGCCAGGTGTTGGTTCGGCTGGGGCGGTGGCAGCGCTCATCGGACATTGCTCGCGATCGGCCCGGCGCGCAAAGCGACGGTTGGGTGATCGCTCCGGCATGGCGGGAGGGGCGAAAGGCGGGCGGCGAGTGGCTACGAGCGCACGGCGATTCGCCGTGCGCTCGTAGCGAGGAATGCTTCTCGGCGCGCCGCGCATCGTCCCGTGCGCATGGCAGAGCGTGGTTATCGTCCCAAGGCCGGTCTCCGGGCTGACGAGGTGGTGAGATGGCTCACCCGCGCCATGCGCCTTCCCGTCGGCCTTGACGCTCGACAGTGGCTTCGCATGGAGCACTCGATCACCGTTGCGGGGACAGCAGCGAATTCACATCGCTTTCCCGATTATCCTCGCGAGCTTGCAGGCGAGGCACCTTGGATCGGACCTATCCTAGGGTGGCGCATCCGAGCGCGTCAATCGAGCTTGAGCTGACCGGGCGCGATTGCTATGTTCATCCGCCTTTCTCCACCCCGGGCACGCCCAATGACCTGCGAGCTTTCGTCCTCCGCCATTTCCGCCTCCTTGGTCGCTGCGCTGGCGGCGCGGCTGCCCGCTGCCCGGTTCGAGGCGATCCAGGCCCGCATCGACGCCAAGACCAAGCCGCTCGGCGCGCTCGGCGCGCTCGAGGAGCTGGCCCAGCGGCTGGTGGCGCTGGCCGAGCTGCGCGGTGTCACCACCGCCGAGCGGCTGGCCGCGCCGAGGATGCTGGTGTTCGCGGCCGACCACGGTATCGCAAGCGAGGGGGTATCGATCACTTCGAGTGCCGTGACCAGGCAGATGGTCGGCAACTTCCTGGCCGGGGGCGCCTCGGTCAACGTCTTCTGCCGGCAGGTCGGAATGGCGCTCGAGGTGGTCGACTGCGGCATCCTCGCTGCGCTGCCGGCCAGTGAGGGCTTGGTCGAGCGGCGGCTCGGCGATGGTACCCAGGCGCTGCACCAAGCGGCGGCGATGACCCGTGAGCAGGCCTTGCTCGGGCTCGACAACGGCCGGCGGCTGGCGCTGGAGCGAGCCGAGCGGGGCATGGACCTGCTCGGCGTCGGCGAGATGGGGATCGGCAACACCACTGCCGCTGCCGCGTTGATGGCGGCGCTGACGGGGTTCTCCGTCGACGCCTGCGTCGGACGCGGTACCGGGGTCGATCTTGGTACCCTGCTGCGCAAGAAGCAGTTGGTGATCCGTGCATTGGCGCTGCACCAGGGGCCGGCGGGAGGTGATCCGCTCGAGCTGGCGGCGCGCCTTGGGGGCTTCGAGATAGTCACCATGGCGGGAGCGCTGATCGGTGCCGCCGAAAGCGCGGTGCCGGTGCTGCTCGATGGTTTCGTCTCCTGTGTCGCGGCTCTCCTGGCCTGTGCGCTGGTGCCGGCGGTGCGAGACTACCTGCTGTTCGCCCACTGCTCGAGCGAGAAGGGCCACGCTCTGCTGCTCGAGTGGCTCGAAGCCAAGCCGTTGATGCAGCTTGGCTTGCGTATCGGCGAGGGGGCGGGGGGCGCGCTTGCGCTGCCGCTTTTGCGCGCGGCGCTGTCTTTTTATGATCAGATGGCCAGCTTCGAGGAAGCGGGCGTCAAGGTATGAACCGCGCTGGAGTTCGCCGCCGCGCCGCTGTGGAGGCGCGCCTGTTCGGCCTTGCGGTCGGCTTCCTCACCCGGCTGCCGGTGCCAGGCGGGCGGGCCGATGAGGGCCAGATGGCTAGCTGCCGTCGCTACTTCGGCTTGGTGGGCCTGCTTCTAGGGCTGCTTGCTACGCTTTTTTATACCGTTATCTCGAATGTTTTACCAATCTGGGTGGCAGCGACGGCGACCTTGACCCTGTTGATCATCCTCACCGGGGGGTTGCATGAGGATGGGCTTGCCGATACCGCCGATGGCATCGGTGGGGGATGGACCGCTGAGCGTCGCCTCGAGATCATGAAGGACTCGCGCCTCGGCAGCTACGGGGCGCTGGCGCTGATCTGCGCTTTCGCGCTGCGTCTTGGGCTGCTGGTCACGCTGGCGGCCGAGCCGGGGGCGATCGCCGCCGGCTTGATCCTCGGCGCCTCGCTGAGCCGAATAGCGGCCACCTCGATGATCTCGCTGCTGCCCTATGCACGCCTCGAGCAAAGCAAAGTGGTCGCGCTCAGCGCAGCGCAATCGCGCTTCGATCTCTGCCTGCTCATCGGGAGCGGAGTACTCTTTGCGCTGTTGTTGAGCGGCTTCTTCTCGACCTTGCTACTGCTGTTGGCGCTGGCCGCGCTGCTCGCGCTGCTGCGGCAGTGGTTCAAGCGCCGCATCGGCGGTTTCACCGGCGATACCCTGGGGGCCACCCAGCAGGGCGCCGAAATCCTCATCTACCTGGTGCTGGCGATACGGCTCGGCGGCACCTGAAGGAGTCACTATGCTCGAACTGGTGCTCGGCGGGATGCGCTCCGGCAAGAGCCTGCACGCGGAGCGGCTGGCCGCCTCGAGTGGACTGGAAGTCCACTACATCGCCACTGCGCAAGCGGGGGACGACGAGATGCGCGCGCGTATCGCACAGCACCGCAGCCGCCGCCCGTCCGGCTGGCGGCTGCATGAGTCCCCGCTGGCGCTGGCCGAGACGATCGAGCGCGAAGCCAGACAAACGCGGCTGCTGCTGGTCGATTGCCTCACCCTATGGGTGAGCAACCAGCTGATGGAGGCGCCGGAACAGCTCGAGGAGCGCAGCGCCGCGCTGGTCGCGGCGCTCGCCGCTGCACCGGGGCGAATCGTGGTGGTATCCAACGAGGTGGGGCAAGGGGGCGTGCCAATGAACGCGCTGGCTCGTCGATTCGTCGACCTGAGCGGTGTCCTCCACCAGCGGATCGCCGAGCGGGCAGAGCGTGTCTGGTGGGTGGTGGCGGGGCTACCGCAGTGTCTCAAGGGGCGCCCGGATGCATAGCCACGAGATGGTGATCGACTGCCTGAGACACGGCGCCTGCGAGGGGGTTTCGAGTCTGCGCGGTCGCACCGATGTGGCGCTCAGCCCGCAGGGGCGGGTCGCGTTCGAGCGGGCGGCGCTTCGCTTGCGGCCTCCCGATCGTCTGGTGAGCTCGCCGCTGAAGCGCTGCCGCGAGAGCGCCGAGCAGCTGTCGCAGCGCTGGGCGCTGCCGTTGGAGATCGATCAGGAGCTCGAGGAGATCGACTTCGGCGCCTGGGACGGGGTGCCGCTCGAACGCATCGCCCGTGATCACCCCGAAGAGCTGGCTGCGTTCTGGGCCGACCCCAATGCGGCGCCTCCGCCGGGAGGAGAGCCGATGGCCGCGTTTCGCGCTCGCATCGAGCGCGCCTGGCAGCGCTTGGTTTCTCCGTGCTGCGAGCGGGTGGTGGTGATCACCCATGCCGGTGTGATCAAGGGGTGGCTCGTGGCGCACCTGGGGCTGCCCGGACTCGACGCCGCGCGGCTGGCGACGCTGGGACTCGACTACGCCGGGCTTGTGCGCTTCCGGGTCGGTGTGGATCACGCACCCCCCATCGACGGTGGGTCAGGCTCGAGCACTTCGGCGCCCCTCAAGGCGTGGAGGAGGGACAATGACCACCCTGGCGGCGCTGCTGCTTGGCTGTCTGCTCGACCGCTTGTGCGGCGAACCGCTGCGCTGGCATCCGCTGATCGGCCTGGGTCGTTGGATCGGCCTGGTCGAGGCGCGCGCGCATGGCGAGCGCCATGCGCGTGCCAGGGGCCTGCTTGCCTGGGTGCTGGTGGTGGCGGGCCCTGTGGCGGTGGCGGTAGTGCTCCAGGGCGTGCTGAATGGAACGCTGCTCTATGTGCTGGTGGCGGCGCTGGTGGTCTATCTGTCGATCGGTTGGCACAGCCTGATCGAGCATGCCGGCCAAGTGGCCGAGCCGCTGCGCCATGGCGAACTCGATCAGGCGCGTGGGGCGCTCGCGATGATCGTTAGTCGCGACACCGCCGAACTCGACGAGACCGGCATCGCTACCGCAGCTACCGAGTCAGTGCTCGAGAACGGCAGCGATGCGATCTACGCGGCGCTTTTCTGGTTCGCACTCCTGGGGTTGCCGGGCGTGGTGCTGTATCGCTGCGCCAATACTCTGGACGCGATGTGGGGCTACAAGAATCCTCGCTACCGCCAGTTTGGCTGGGCCGCCGCACGAATCGATGACCTGCTCAACTGGATTCCGGCGCGTCTCACCGTATTCGCCTATGCCTGTGCGAGCGGCAGTGCGAGCGCCGCACGGCTCGCCCTCGACTGCGCCTGGCGCCAGGGGCGTCGCTGGAAGAGCCCGAATGCGGGGCCGGTGATGGCGGCGGGCGCGGGCGCGCTCGGGCTGCTTCTAGGTGGGCCGAGCCGCTATCACGGCGTGCTTCAGGAGCGCGGCGACCTTGGCCAAGGTCGCACCGCCAAAGCCGCCGACATCCTGCGCGCGTGCCGTCTGATCGATCGCGCGCTGATCTTTTGGCTGGTGCTGCTCAGCGCCGTATTGCTGTTCGCCAGAGCTTACTGACCAGGAGAATGCCGATGGAGTTTGGTTTCGACCCAGCCGAACGTCGCGGTGTGTACCGAGCGATCGAGGAGCGGCGCGATATGCGTCACTTTCTTTCCACACCGATCGATGAAGCGGTGCTGACACGGCTGATCAATGCGGCCCATCTCGCGCCCAGCGTCGGCTACATGCAGCCTTGGCGTTTCGTGAGGGTCCGCGATGCCCAGCGCCGCGCCGCGCTGGCGGCGCTGGTCGACCGCGAGCGTGAGGCGACCGCCGAGGCGCTTGGCGAACGCGGTGCCGAGTTCATGCGGCTCAAGGTCGAAGGCATCAGAGAGTGCGCCGAGGTGCTGGTGGTCGCGCTCGGGTCCGGTCGCGAGCGCTACGTATTCGGCCGGCGCACGCTGCCGCAGATGGATCTCGCGTCTGCCAGCTGCGCGATTCAGAACCTTTGGCTTGCCGCGCGCGCAGAGGGGCTCGGCATGGGCTGGGTATCGCTGTTCGAGCCGTGCGCCGTGCGTGATGTGATCCAGGCTCCTGCGGGAGTCGAGCCGATCGCGATCCTCTGCCTTGGCCATGTCGAGCGCTTCTATCCCGGGCCGATGCTCGAGCTCGAGGGATGGGACCGACGTCGTCCGCTGGATGAAGTGGTGATGGAGGATCGTTGGGACGAAATCGACGCGAGTCGGTGAGAATCGAAATAGTTGTCTATATTGGCTTGGGTATTGAAACGCCGCTGGAATGCGGCGCCGTCATAGCCGTGGAGATCACGGATCACGCAGGAGGATGTGATGCTCAAACCAACCAAAACGATTCTCGCCGCCGCCATGGCAGGTTCCCTGGCTGTACTCGCGGGCTGCTCCAGCAGTGCGCCCGAGGTGCAGGATCCAAACGCGCAGGCGATTGGACAGATCGAGCCCGCGGCTTACGAGAACACCTCGGTCGGCTATACGCTGACCTATCCGAAGAGCTGGGGCACCCAGGTCCAGCCGGAGGATACCTTGGAATGGAACGGCAGGCCGTTGCCGGCCGAAAACGTGGTGGTGTTCAATTACCAGCCACAGCAGGCGAATGCCCAACCCGAGCCGCTGCTGGTGCTCGCAGTGTACAGTCGCGACCAGCTCGAGAAGCTGGTCACCGAAGTGGGTGGGGACTTCGTCCAGCCGATCGTGCTGGGCACCAAGGACGACAAGGTGCTTACCGCCTATCAGCGCGGCGCCAATCCATATCCTCCGGCGTCCACCGCTGGGCAGCAGTTCGCCGCGAGGCTGCTCACCCCCGAGCAGCTGCAGAGCGCGATCAGCTGGTAGCGCGACAGGTAGTCTTGTCGTGACGATGCCCCGCCTCGGCGGGGCATCGCTGTTTTTGGCTCTAGCGACAAACCAGCAAGAGGGGGAATGGGATGAATCATGCACGGTGGCAGGTGGCGTCCTTCAACGAGTTGAGCGCCGAACGGCTCTACGCGCTGCTGCGACTGCGCGCCGAGGTGTTCGTGGTCGAGCAGGCCTGTGCATTCCTCGACCTCGATGGACTCGACACCGAGCCGGATACACTGCACCTGATGGGATTCGACCAGCACGGCGAGCTGGCGCGCTACGCCCGCTTGCTCGGCCCGCAGGGATGCGGCGGCGGCAATGGAGAAGTAGCGATCGGCCGCGTCGTCTGCGCTCGAGCGGCGCGAGGAAATGGCCAAGGGCACGGACTAATCGCCCGCGCGATGGAGGAGATGGCCGAGCGCTGGCCGGGGAGGGTGATCAAGCTCTCGGCTCAAGCGCATCTGCAGGGGTTCTATGCTGGCCACGGCTTCGTAGTCGAGGGGGAAACCTATCTCGAGGATGGAATCCCTCACGTCGAGATGCGCCGCCCGCCATCCGGCGGGGCACCAGTGCGTGTCAACACGCCCTAGCGTCAGTCGTTGGGCAGCTGAACCAGGGTGAAAAGGCCGAACGGCGGAATCGGTGTGCGGGTCGCGGTGCGCAGATCCTCTTCCGAGAGGATCGACTCCATCGCGAAGTCCGGGTGCCAGCCCAGTTTGCGCGACGCCGGCGCAAGCGCTCTCTCGGCCAGCAGCCGCGCACCTTTCTCGGCCTGGAAGTGATTGACCATCAAAAGCCAACCGCCGGGTTTGACCACCCTGCGCATCTCGCTGATCAGTCGATCCGGATTGGGCACCACAGACGCTACGAACATCGCGACGGCGATGTCGAACGACCTGGAGTCGAAGCCGGTCTCCTCGGCGTTGAGTTCGAGCAGCGCATCGACATTGGTGATGCCATGCTCGGTGACCCGTGCACGGGCCTTGGCGAGCATTTCAGGAGAGAGATCGATACCGGTGATGCACTTGCTTTGCGCATAGTGGGGAAGTGCGAGGCCGGTGCCCACGCCCACCTCGAGCACCCGCTTCCCGGGAAGGGCATTGACCGCCTCGACCGCGCGGCGCCGGCCAGGACCCGAAACCCCGCCGAAGACCCGGTCGTAAACCCCGGCCCAGCGCTTGTAGGCAGAGATGATGGAAGCGTTGTCGAGCGCGGAATGCGGCGCATGTCGAGCGGGTTTGGAATTGGAATAGTCGATCTTCTTCGAATTTCGCATATCGTCCATGTCATCATCTGGTCAGAAAGGGCGAGAGCGGAGGGCGAAGTGGCAGCGCAGCCCCTGACGCCTTGGCGTAGACTACTAGGTTAACAGCTGGTGGATATAAAATCGGGGATTTTCCTTGTTGCTTGCACACTCGTCACGGCTGCAAAAGAGGGTTGGACGAGCCTCCCGCTTCCGAAGTAACCCAGCCACCTATTTTTTCCAGGAGTAGCACAATGGCTAGCGAATCCGAGAGATCGAATGAACAGAGGCTCGATTACATGCTTCTCACCTCGGTCAACAAAGACGAATTGAACCGTAAAGTCAGTCAGGCCCTGCGCGACGGATACAAACTGCATGGCTCGCCGGTGATCAATCTGTCGAACAACAAGAACATCTATTTCGCCCAAGCAGTGATATGGACGAACTCATCAGACCCTTTTCATCAAGAACCGAATTTTTGAGGCTGTCCATAGGGTATCGGTCGTACCCTTTCGGCGGCATTCGCACCAGTGTCTATACTCCTCTCTGAGAGGTATCGGAAGCCGCAGAACTCAGGTGAAAGGAGGTCTACCATGCCAGACAATCCCGGTTACCCACGCGAGGCCAAGATCGTCGAAGTGACGAAGGGTGACTCATCGCAGGGGGTGGTGAGCTTCGAGCTACGCGGTGTCACCCCTGATGCCGGCCTGCTTCTGAGCGAGCATCCTTCGATGGAGGATGCGCTCGAGGCGAAGCGGCGCTACGAGGACGAGTCATTGGAATAGTCGTGCGGTGTGGTCGATTGCCATGCCGGACATCTCGTCCCAGGCGCGAAAATGAGGAGCCGAACCATGGATGACAGGCGTATCCGCTCGAATAGAGGGCGAGACGAGGATGAAGATATCGATACTCATGTAGACGCGAGCGCAAGGAATATCGAGGCGCTCGATCCAGACGCGATCGATGGCAATGCCAGTAGCGAGCATGCGTCCGATCTACCCGATGAGTTCGACGATTACGTCGAACTGGTGCAGGAGCGTGGGCTGGACGAAGACGAGCGAGCGCTGCAGGAAAAAGAGCGATATCTCGAGCAGCAAACTGAAACCACCGATGCCGATGAAGAGGGTATCGAGGCCAGCATCAAACGGCTGGACTTCGAAGAAGACGACGAGCAGGGGCGGCAGTAGCGCCTGACGCTCTGCACGCAGCGGCGCGCCCCTCAAGGGCGTCAAAGCCCGTTGCGTGCTTCGACTCGCCGCGCTGGTCCGGGGTGCTCGGGCACGCGCACCCATCAGCCGCGGCTTCGACGCGGCTATTGAGTCACGCAAGACCTGACCACGCCGATGAGTCCGAAGTCGTCCCCATAGCGCTGCCTCAATAGCAGAATGCTCTTGCCTCGGGCCTCCGGCAGCGACCTGGCGATCGTCGCGATCGAATAGACCTTGCGCGGGTCTCCGGAATGGCGGACGTACTCGCAGGTGTACTGGTGCGCGCGTAGCGACACCGAGTGCTGGAGGCGATAAGCGGGCCAGCACAGCACCACCGTGCAGAACTCCCAGAGCGCGGCCCGCTGGACGCGGCCGGCGAAAGTCCAGGCCGAGGCGTGCAGCAGCCCGGCGAACAGATAGGCAAGGACCAGGAGGGCGACGAGCGAGGGTAGAAGCATCGGGGGCCGCCGGTTCGAAACGTTGAAGCGCTCGACGTTAGGCACCTTTGGAGCGCATTTCAAGCATTAGATCGCCGCCATCGACGATTACTCAGCCATCGGCTCGACCACCGCTGGAGCGCTCGGGTCACTTTATCTTGATAAGAAAATCTAATGACTGGATCTGTGGATCATTTTTTACGATAAAGGCCGTGTCCAGTACCGCTTTACACCAGTTTCAATCTATACAACTCGATGACCGGCCTCTTACAGTGGTTACAGATGAGGCGAAGGATGCTGAAAGGGCATCAAGGACGATGCCAGGGAATCTGGTTCAGGCCAACGAGCATACCGTGGAAAGGGAATCCCCTTCGCCTCATCGGTTTAAAGATTCAATCGTCTGCAGGATTGAAATCGTCAATTTCATCCCCTGTGAAGGAATCGACGATGCGGCAAGGATGCCGATGAAGCAGTCGTATCACCCAGACCGCCCTTTTACAGGGCGGTTTTTCTTTATCACCAACCGATCCCCCGGTAGGACGCTGGATACCGAGTACCGGCAGCACCTCGACGCCGAGTCCGGATGATGAATTTAGTTCAACTGCATCTCCCATTAGTTGCGTTTGATTGATGATCATCCGCTCGCCATGCTGGTCGGCTCAACCTTCAGCGGGAGTCGGCGATGACCATTTCTCACACCTTGGGGTTTCCGCGCATCGGGCGCGATCGCGAGTTGAAGCGCGCCCTGGAGCGCTATTGGCGCGCAGAGTGCTCCGAGGATGAGCTGCGTGAGACCGGCAAGGCGCTGCGCGCAAGCCACTGGCGGATCCAGGCGCAGGCCGGAATCGAACTGCTGCCGGTGGGAGATTTCGCCTGGTACGACCAGGTGCTCACCCATACCCTGATGGTCGGTGCGGTACCGCCGCGGTTTCGTCACGCAGACGACGGGCTCGGTCTGGATACGCTGTTCGCCATGGGGCGGGGCCTGGTGCGCACCGAATGCGGCTGCGCCGGCGACGGCGCCCAGGCGCAGGAAATGACCAAGTGGTTCGACACCAATTACCACTATCTGGTGCCGGAGCTCGAGGCCGAGCAGCGCTTCCACCTGGGCTGGCATCAGCTGTTCGAGGAGGTCGAGGAGGCCATCGCATTGGGTCATCGGGTCAAGCCGGTGCTGCTTGGCCCCCTGACCTATCTGTGGCTGAGCAAATGCGGCGGTCGCGAGTTCGACAAGCTGGCTCTGCTCGATCGCCTGCTGCCGGTCTATCACGAGATTTTCACAAGGCTTGCCGGGCTTGGCGTCGACTGGGTGCAGATCGACGAGCCGGCGCTGGTGCTGGATCTGCCCGATGAATGGCGCCAGGCCTATCGCAGCGCCTACCACATGCTGCGCCAACGAGATGTGAAGCTGCTCCTCACTACCTATTTCGGCCCACTAGAGGACAATCTCGAACTGGCCGCGGGGCTGCCGGTGGATGGCCTCCATCTCGATCTGGTTCGCGGCGATGGCCAGCTCGACCAGCTGCTCTCGTCGGCTGCCTTCGACGGCGATAAGGTGCTCTCGCTCGGCGTGGTCGACGGGCGCAACGTATGGCGCTGCGATCTGGATCGCGCGCTCGAGCAGCTCGCACGCGCGCGCCGCGTGCTTAATGATCGGCTCTGGGTCGCGCCTTCTTGCTCGCTGCTCCACGTTCCAGTGGATCTCGAGCGCGAAACCGGGCTCGACGATGAGCTGCGCCAATGGCTCGCCTTCGCGATCCAGAAGTGCGCTGAAGTGGCCCTTTTGACCCGCGCGGCGCGAGGGGAGGAGAGCGACGAAGTCGAACTCGCCCTGCGCGAGAGTCGCGCGGTGCAATCGGCACGCAGTGTTTCCCGGCGCATCCACCGTGCCGAGGTCAAAGCGCGAGTCGAAGGCATACGCGATGCCCAGGCCCAGAGAAGCGCTCCCTTCGCGCAGCGCATCGAGGCCCAGCGCCGCAAACTGGCACTGCCAAAGCTTCCGACCACGACGATCGGATCGTTCCCGCAGACCAGCGAAGTAAGGCGCACGCGCTCGGCCTACCGGCAGGGCCGGCTCGATGAGGCCGACTACCTGCGCGCGATGCGCGATGAGATCGGCAAGGTCGTTGCCTTCCAGGAACGAGTCGGCCTCGATGTGCTGGTACACGGCGAGCCCGAGCGCAACGATATGGTCGAGTACTTCGCCGAACAGCTCGAAGGCTACCTGATCACCCGCTTCGGCTGGGTGCAGAGCTACGGCTCGCGCTGCGTCAAGCCGGCGATCATCTATGGCGACATCACCCGGCCCGCGCCGATGACCGTCGATTGGATCAGCTATGCGCAAAGCCTGAGCAAAAAGCCGATGAAGGGCATGCTGACCGGCCCGGTGACCATGCTGGCATGGTCCTTCCCGCGTGAGGACGTCTGCCGTGAAACCCAGGCGCAGCAGCTCGCCCTGGCGCTGCGCGACGAGGTCTGCGACCTGGAAGCGGCCGGCATCGATATCATCCAGATCGACGAAGCGGCCTTTCGTGAAATCCTGCCGCTGCGCCGGCGCGACTGGCAGCATTACCTCGACTGGGCGGTCAAGGCTTTCCGGATTGCCAGCAGCGGGGTGAAGGACTCGACGCAGATTCACACCCACATGTGCTACAGCGAGTTCAACCAGATCATCGAAGCGATCGCGGCGATGGACGCCGACGTGATCACTATCGAGACTTCCCGTTCGCAGATGGAGCTGCTGCGCGCCTTCGAGGCGTTCGAGTACCCCAATCAGATCGGACCCGGCGTCTACGACATCCACTCGCCGCGCGTGCCGAGCGTGGCGGAGATGGTCGAGCTGCTCGAGAAGGCGGCGGTGGTGCTGCCGGTCGAGCGGCTGTGGGTCAACCCCGACTGCGGACTGAAGACCCGCGGCTGGCCGGAAACCGAAGCGGCGCTTGTAAACATGGTGGATGCGGCGAGATCCGTCCGACGTATCCTTTAGTCGGCAGCCCATGACCGCGGCCCGCGATCATGGGCGTCGCGTCCTGAGCCACTTGAACAGCGGAGAAAGCAGGGTCGCAAGCGCCAGCAGCAGCAGCACGGCGGTGACCGGGCGGGTGTAGAAGATCTCCAGACTGCCCTGGGACATGATCAGTGCGCGCCTCAGGTTGCTCTCCATCATCGGCCCAAGGATCATTCCCAGCACCAGCGGGGCGACCGGGAAATCGTAGCGCTTCATCGCATAGCCGAGCATGCCGGCGAGGAACATCACGATCACATCGAAGAACTGGTTGTTGAGCGCGTAGGCGCCGACCACGCAGAGCACCAGAATCACCGGAATCATCAGGCCGATCGGCACGCTCAGGATCCGGGTGAACAGCCTGATGCAGCTCCAGCCGATGACGAAGATCAATACATTGGCCAGCAGCATGCCGATGAACAACGTGTAGACCAGCGGGCCGTTGTTCTCGAACAGCATCGGTCCGGGCTGAAGACCTTGCACCAGCAGAGCCCCGAGCAGCACCGCGGTGACCGCGTCGCCGGGGATGCCGAGGGTCAGCAGCGGCACCATCGCACCGCCGGTGAGACTGTTATTGGCGGCCTCAGGGGCGGCGACGCCCTTGAGCGAGCCCTTGCCGAAGCCCTCGGGGTCCTTGTCGAAGCGTTTGGCTTCGTTGTAGGCGACGAAGGCGGCGACATCGGCGCCCGCGCCGGGAATCATCCCGATTCCGGTGCCGATCCCGGTCGAACGCAAGAGCGTCACGATCAGCGACTTGAACTCCTTCCAGCTGAGACCGGCCTTGTCTTTCACGGTCTTCACCATCTGGCCGGTGGCTGCTCGTACCGCGCTCGATCCTTCCATCATCCGAAACACTTCCGACATGGCGAACAGTCCGATCATCACGGCGATGAAGCTGATGCCGCCGAGCAGATGCAAACTGTCTCCGCTGAAGCGGGTGATACCGCTGATCGGGTCGAGACCTATGGTGGCGAGCAGGAGTCCGGCGAACCCGGAAATCAGCCCCTTGACCATCGAGCCGCTCGACAACGTCGAGATGATGGACAGGCCGAACAGGGCCAGGGCGAAGGTTTCCGGTGCGCTGAAGCGCAGGGCGAAGGCGGCCAACTGGGGCGCGACCAGGATCAGTACCAGTACGCTGATGAAGCCACCGATGGAGGAGCAAAGGGTGGATATCTGCAGCGCTTTGTAGGCCTCGCCCTTGCGGGTCATTGGGTAGCCGTCCAGTACGGTCGCCGCGGCCGCCGGTGAACCCGGTGTATTGATCAGGATCGCGGTGATCGAGCCGCCGTACATCGAACCGAAATACACCCCGATCAGGAACAAGATGCCGGTGGCCGCCTCCATCGCGAAGGTCAACGGCAGCAACAATGCCACGCCCATGGTGGAAGTCAGCCCGGGCAAGGAGCCTACGATGATCCCGACCACCACGCCGAGCAGCAGGAACAGCAGTACTTGCCACTGCGTCGCGAGCATCAGCCCTTGCCCCAACATCTCTAGCATCTTTGACTCCTTGCGCAGTGGTCCGTCTGGTTCATTGCCAAAGCTGGCCAGGAAGCACTTCTATTCCGAGCAATACGGTGAAGAACAGCTGGATGAAGCCAACCAGTCCCAGCGGCAGCAGGATCAGCACCCAGGGGCTGCGCACACCGACGTAGGCGAGCATCGATGGCGCGAGCACCAGGGTGGAGAGCACGAAGCCCAGCCAAGGAAGAGCGGCGACGTAGACCGCGCCGATCGCCATGCCGACCAGGCTCCTGGCGGGCGCGCCGCCGGCGTCGGTGGACGGTCTTCGGCTCAGTGCCAGGGTGAGGCCCAGCAGGATCAGCGCGCCGGTATAAAGGCGTGGCAGGAAGGCTGGGCCGGTACGCTCGATCCCTGGATCGCGAAAGCCGAAGGTGGCGATGAAGGCGGCGGCCGCGACCAGCACGATGATCATACCCAGCGTAAGATTGCGTGTGTTCATGGAGCGCTCCTGGCTAGGGCTCAAGGGGCGAGGCCGAGGGTGGAAAGGGTGCGCTCGAAGAACACCGCCTGCTCATCGAGGAAGCTTGCGAACTCGGCCGGTGGGAGAATCTGGATGCCGAAACCGCGGCTGGCCATGAATGCTTGGAACTCGCTGGATTGCGCCGCCTCGGCGAAGGCTGCGGCCAACTGGTCTATTCGCTCCTGAGGGGTGCCCGCCGGAACCACCAGGCCACGCCAAGTGCCGAACGCTGGGGTGTCCACACCGGCCTCGGTGAAGGTGGGCGCCTGAGGCAGCGCTTCGATGCGCTGCTCGGCCATCACCCCGAGTATCTTGAATTCTCCGCTGTTCACGTAGGGGAGCACCTCGGCGGCACTGACACTGACGGCATCGATATGGCCGCCGAGCAGGGCGGTGATCGCCGGTGCCGCCCCTTCGTAGGGCACGTGGGTGTAGCGGGTGTCGGTGGCGTGGCCGAAGGTTTCGGCGGCGACGTGCCAGATCGAGCCGGTGCCGGAATTGCCCATCAACAGGGCATTCGGGTGCTCCCTGGCATAGTCGAGGAACTCGTTGATCGTGTCGTAGGGGGCGTCCCAGCGTACGGTGATCGCCGCCGGGTCGTAGTTGACCAGCATGATCGGTGCGAAGCCGCGGTGGTCGATGTCAGCCAGCCCCAGCGACTTGAGAATCGCCAGCTCCGCGACCACCATGGTGAGCGTCTCGCCATCCGCTGGTGCGTTGGCGCCCTGGAACATGCCGATCGCGCTGCTCGCCCCGGGCAGGTTCTTGACCCCGATCGGCGCGCCCAGCGCTGGCTCGGCCTGGGTCGCCAGTACCCGCGCGACCGTGTCGGTGCCGCCGCCCGGCGCGGTCGGCACGATCAGGGTGAGCGGCCGTTGCTGGCCCTCGCCATCGCCGCCGCAGCCGTGGATCATCAGCAGTGCGAGCAGCAGTAGAGCTCTTTTCATTCGACTCCCCGTCGATGCGCACGCCATGCCCGCTAGCCTGCGGGCCTAGCACGGCGATGGAGGAAGCCCTGCGATGGGCGACCCGGGGATGATTGAAAAGTATTACTAATAAGGCAACTAGACCAAGGTCCGAGCCAGTCTCATCTCGGTCGCAGCCGATGCATGAAAGCCGGCGGTGGCCTAGAGGGGCGAGGGCGCTTGTACGCAGTCGCGCTCAATTTCCGGCGCAGGGTGATTAGTGGTCGACTATCGGCTTTTCACCTAAGCCGGCCAATCGAAGACATTAGCGGCTGGGCGGGACGCGCGGCTTGCTTGACCACGCCACCAAGCCCACTCATCGAAGTACTAGTCATGCTCCTGCATGGCTCGTGCTCAATTCGGCGTGCAGGTGGAGAAACGGCCTGTCGCCCTTGATCGTTACCCGCTCTCCATAGCGCGGGTGGGGATGGTAATCGTAGATCGCCAGGTGCTGCGTGCTGCGGTTGTCCCAGAATGCGACCGAGTTCGGGCGCCACTGAAAGCGGACCTGGAATTCCGGGCGCTCGAGATGGCGGTAGAGCAACTCGAGCAAATCGCGGCTTTCGTCGAGCGAAAGCTCCTGGATGGCATGGGTAAAACCGCGATTGACGAACAAAATCTTGCGACCAGTCTCAGGGTGGGTGCGAACCACCGGGTGCACTGCACGCGGATAGTCGGTGCCATTGCGATAGCCTTGGGCGCTACGGTCGAGCAACGGTTTATTGCCCTGCCGGCGGCGATAGGTCGACTCTCCCGAGTGCTCGGCGGTGAGGCCCTCGAGGAAGCGCTGGAAGGCGGGGGAGAGCGCGTCGAATGCGGCTGCGGCGCTGGCGAACAGCGTATCTCCCCCGACCGGCGGGGTCTTGGTCAGGTAGAGAATGCTGCCGAGCGGCGGCTCTTCATCGCAGGAGACGTCCGAGTGCCAACGGTCCCCGGTCACCGAACGCTTTTCACCGCGCTGCACCGCGCGATCGTCGAGACTCGAATTCTCGTCGGCGGCGATCGGCATGATCTCGGGATGGCCTTCGGGGCCGACGACATGGGGGTGGATGTGCAGTTCACCGAACCTTCTCCCTAGCGCCACATGACGTTCGCGAGACAGCTGCTGGTCGCGGAAGAACAGCACCTGGTAGCGATTGAGCGCTTCACGCAGCGCAAGATACTTATGCTGGTCGAGTTCGGCAGACAGATCGATTCCTTCGACGAAAGCGCCGATGATGGGTGTGGCGGGGGTCAGCGAAAAAGATGTTTGGCTCATGGCGGATTGGCACTCTGCGCTTGCCTGACAGGGAAGGGGGAGATATCGATGGACATGCAAGGTATTTGAGACGCGACGGCCCATCAGTCTAGTCACAACATTCAGCATGAAGAACTACACATAGATAATGTCGTTATTCCGTATGTCGCATAAGCGTTGCCTAAAATCCGCTGATGTTCCCCGGCTCGTCACGCTTGGTCGGTAGGCGCGGGTGTTGAGATCGACGCCAAGTCATTTCCAATAAATTCATTCCATTTCGATATTACTTATTCTCTGGTCATCGATAACTTCAGAGCTTTTTATACCTTATCGCCTAATAACGAAGGCGTTATCTTGTCGAGTCCCTCGTGTCGTATTTAGGAGTTCTCGATGTTCTTGCCTTTGCCACGCGCCCGATTCATCCATCGCCTAATGCTCGGCGCGCTTGCGCTGGCCTTGGCGACCGCCTTCTCGCTTGGCAGCCGTGCCCAAGCGGACGAGCGACTCACCATCGGGGAACAGTTCGGCCTGCCTTACCTCCTGTTCTTCGTCATGCGCGATCAAGGATTGATCGAGAAACATGCAGCCGACCGTGGGGTCGAAGGCCTGGAAGTGGACTGGCGGCAGATCTCCGGTGGTGCGCAGATGAACTCGGCGCTGCTCTCCGGCTCGATCGATATCGGTGCCGCCGGGGTCGGTCCGCTCCTGACCCTGTGGGATCGAACCTACGGTAACGCCGATGTCCGTGCGATCGCTGCGCTCGGTAGTGCTCCGATCGAACTGGTCACCAACCAGGAACGGATCAAGAGTCTCGCTGACTTCACCGCACAGGACCGCATCGCGGTACCGGCAACCTCGGTTTCGGTCCAGTCACGCATATTGCAGATGGCCGCGGCCAAACAGTTCGGCGAGGACCAGTGGCAGCGGCTCGAGCCGCTCACAGTGTCGATGTCGCATCCCGAGGCAGCGGCGGCGATCATCTCGGGCGGCACCGAGATTACCGGGCATATGGCCAATCCCCCATTCAACTACCAGGAACTCGAACGCCCCAACACCCATGTCGTACTGAGCTCCTACGATGTGCTTGGTGACAATGCTTCGGCCAATCTCGCTTTCGCCACCAAGCGCTTCCGCGAAAGCCGCCCGGAGGTCTATGCCGCTTTCCTCGATGCACTCGAGGACGCCTCGCGCTTTATCGCCGCCCATCCGGCGGAGTCGGCGGAGACCTTCAAGCGGGTCACGGGCTCGAATCTCGACACCGGTTTCGTTACTTCACTGCTCGAGAAGCCCGAGTTCAACTTCGCCATCACACCGCGGCACACCTATCCGCTCGCTGAATTCATGCATCGCGTCGGCGCGATCAAGCAAAACCCGCAGTCGTGGCAGGACTATTTCTTCCCAGAGGTGCACGCAGATGGCGGCAGTTGAGCAGAGCCTTCCCCGGTCCGCGCCGCTGGCGGAAAGCGCGCCCGCGCCGCTGCTGCGCGCTGAGGCGGTCGATCTCGAGTACCGGGATGGTGGGCGGCAAGTCCAGGCGACTCATCAGGTGAGTTTCGAGCTCTACCCAGCGGATCGGTTCGTCCTGCTTGGCCCCTCCGGCTGCGGTAAATCCACCCTGCTCAAAGCGGTGGCGGGATTCATGCGTCCGGCTGCCGGGCGGATCGTTCTCGATGGCCGACCGGTAGAAGGCCCAGGGGCGGATCGCATCGTGGTGTTTCAAGAGTTCGATCAGTTGCCGCCTTGGAAGACGGTGTTGCAGAACGTGATGTTCCCGCTCGTCGCCTCGCGCGTGCTCAAGCGCTCGGACGCGCGGGAGCGGGCGCTCGACTGTCTCGACAAGGTCGGTCTTTCTCGTTTCCGCGATGCCTATCCGCACCAGCTGTCCGGAGGGATGAAGCAGCGCGTGGCAATCGCACGCGCGCTGGCGATGCAGC
This sequence comes from Halotalea alkalilenta, assembly GCF_001648175.1. Lineage (NCBI taxonomy): Bacteria > Pseudomonadati > Pseudomonadota > Gammaproteobacteria > Oceanospirillales > Halomonadaceae > Halotalea > Halotalea alkalilenta. The sequence continues at coordinate 2,648,210 of NZ_CP015243.1, forward strand.
CCAAGATCCTGCTGATGGATGAGCCCTTCGCCGCGCTCGACGCCCTGACCCGGCGCAAGATGCAAGAAGAGCTGCTCGCGCTGTGGGACGAGGTGCGTTTCACCTTGCTGTTCGTCACTCACTCGATCGAGGAAGCGATGGTGGTGGGCAATCGTACCTTGCTGCTCTCACCGCACCCTGGGCGCGTGCGCGCTGAACTCGACTGTACTGAGTTCGGGCTCGAAAGCGGCGGCAGCGAAGCATTCCAGCGCAAGGCGCAGCACATCCATTCTCTATTGTTCGAGGTACCGCGATGAAAACCACCCCACCGATTCGCGGGGAGTACGAATACACTCTCGAGCCATTGCCGGAGCGGCGTCAGGTCAGGGTGCTGGACTGGCGAGCGCGGCTCGGCGAACAGGGCTGGCTGCGCAAGCTCTTGATCGTGGCCCTGCTGGTGTTGGGCTGGGAGCTGATCGCGCGTCACTTCGCCAATCCGCTGCTGCTGCCCAGTGCCAGCGATACTTTGACAGCGGTGACGGGGGGCCTGGCCAGCGGAGAACTGCCGGTGCGGGTATGGGGATCCTTGGCAGTCCTGCTCAAGGGCTATGCGATCGGCATCGTGCTCGCGCTGGCATTGACCTCGCTGGCGGTGATGACCCGCTTCGGCCGTGACCTGCTGTCGACCCTGACCTCCATGTTCAGCCCGCTGCCGGCGATCGCGCTGCTACCGATCGCGCTTTTGTGGTTCGGTCTTGGTGAGGGTAGCTTGATCTTCGTGCTCGTCCACTCGGTGCTGTGGCCGATGGCGCTCAACGTCTTCACCGGTTTCCAGAGCGTGTCACCGACGCTGAAGATGGCCGGCCGTAACTACGGACTGCGCGGGCCACGCTTGGTCGCGCACATCCTTATTCCAGCAGCGCTGCCGTCGATCTTTTCCGGGCTCAGGATCGGCTGGGCATTCTCCTGGCGCACGCTGATCGCAGCGGAGATGGTATTCGGCGCTTCCAGCGGCCAAGGCGGCCTCGGTTGGTACATCTATCAGAACCGCAACGAACTGATCACCGACAACGTGTTCGCAGGGCTCGCGATGGTGATCGTGATCGGTCTGCTGGTAGAGAACCTACTCTTCGATAATCTCGAGCGCTTGACCGTTCGACGCTGGGGAATGAGTGCCGAGCAGCATTAGGCTTGTTCTGAACGATCGCCGAGCGCAGAGGTTATGCGGGAAACGAGACTGGCACTCACTTTTTCTGTCGCAGCTCGAATCCCCTGAGTACCACGAAGGCGATCAAGGTGCACAAGAACACGACCAGATACATCCAGGCGATGCTCTGCAGCGTGCCCACTACGGTACGGTAGATCTCGAGCGTCCAGCGCTCGGCATTGAGTGCGAGTTGGGATTCATCCGAGCTCGGCGGATTGATGTAGCGCTCCAAGCTATAGATGCGAACTCCACCAGAGACCCCGACGACGTAGGCGGCAAAGGTGATGTAACGATGCCAGGCGGCGCTTATGTCCGCATTGATGATTCGCGTGAGAATCGCATTGATCGAGCTGTCGAACAGTTTGACGACGCCATAGGAGACGAGCAGGGCGACCACGAAAGTCGCCAGCAATAGAGTGAAGAACATGCAGCACCCTCTTTCGACGTTTCCTGATCCATCAGCTCATCTCCGGTCGCTTCTTCGCCCGGGCTAATCTCTTGCGAATGTTCTCGGGTATTGGACCGATGGTGTAGTCCTTTACGTACTGGCCAGTCGTAGCCTTGCAGGTTGCCGCACGTAACCGGTAATCCTGTTCGATCTGGACCCACTTTTCGCAAAATGCGATTTCCTGATCGAAGTCCCGGGCCTTGCGGCTCAGGATCGCGACGCGGAGAAAGGCATCGGGTTTTACCGCGGGGGGAGCCTCGCTTTGCTCAAGGCCGGACACTGCCTGCCAATAGCGAGAGCCCTCCTCGATAGCCGCTGCCTTCATCGCATCCAGGTCGTGTTTGTGCGCCTCGATATCGATGGTCATGGCTTTTTTCGATGATGCGGCAACCGATAAAGAAGTCGAATCCTGTGACAGTACCTCTTTGGCCAGCGCCGCCACATCCACTGGGGATGGGGCGGTTTGCCGGTCCGTCGAGTTCGACTTGCCGATGCTCAGCAGTTTCTTGACCCACTTCACCTTATCTCCTTAGCCAGCGGCGATGCATGCGCGGGGAATGAGATGAAGCCAGGGTAGCGAGAACGCTCGAGGAGGACCACAGCGGAGCGACGGCGAATACCATCGTTCGCAACGCTTTCCCATCGACCCCGGTGTCGCGGCATGGCTCGGTCTACCCTCGCGAGGTGAGCACGGGAATGGGGGAGCTTCGCACCACGCGCTCTGCCGTCGAACCCACCAGTACGCGCTCCAGGCCGCTTCGACCATGGGTTCCCAGGATGATCATGTCGGCTCCGACCCGCTGGGCTTCACCGATGATGATTTCGTAGGCCACACCACCGGAAACCACACGGCTTTCGATATCTTTCAGGCCATTTTCATCATCTGATTGGAAATTAAGGGCGACGAATTCGCTCAGTTTTTTCTCGGCCTCCTTGACTATCTCTCCATTGAGTTGCCCTGGATCCACACCGGAAGCCAGAAGAGGATCTTGCCAATAAAGCGAGCTGTCGACGAGGCTCGCGACATGGATGACATACAGCTTGGCGCCGGAAAGCTGGGCAAGCGTAGCGGCGATCGACGACGCCTTGGCCGAGCCTTTCGAGAAATCAGTGGCGAACAGCAGGGTATTCAATGAGTTCATGACCGTCTCCATTATTGCGTTGGTGGCGTGTGGATGCGTCGAGGCTTGGGAACAAACGCTTTCCTACATTATTTCAGTTGGGCAGGAGTGGATAGATCGCATCCTGAAGCGAATTGCCGCATCGCGACCAAAGTCTACTCTCCCGGCTCTCGGCGCTTAGTGCCGAAAAGCTCCCAACTCGCTGCATCGAGTCGAAGGTCTACCGCTACCTCACCGCTCGGCACTCCCACGCTCATCACGCACCGGCTGCTCATCCTCGGGAGGTGAGCACCGGTATGGGGGAACTGCGCATTACCCGCTCAGCCGTCGATCCCATCAGTACGCGCTCCAAACCGCTGCGCCCATGCGTGCCCAATATGATGATGTCGGCACCGATTCTCTCAGCCTCTTCGATGATCGATTCATGGGGCATGCTCGCTTTGATCACACGGCTTTCGAGGTTCTCCACGACACCTGTTTCAGCGGATTTGAAGTAGCGGGTGACGAACTCGTCCAATGCCTTCTCGGATTCCTTGACGATCGTTTCATTCATCCGTTTCTCATCGGCGCCGGATACGGCGAAGTCGGTAGCCCCATAGAGGAATCTCTCGATCAGGATGGCGGCATGGATGACATGCAACCTGGCCCCGGAGAGCCGCGCGAGCGTGGCCGCGGCCGCGGAAGCCTTGGCGGCGCCGGAGGAGAAATCGGTGGCGAACAATAGTGTCTTCAGCGAGCTCATGGTCGTCTCCAGTCTACTGGTCGACTGCGTGATAGCCTTTTTCGATCCTTATAGGTTCTTTCCAGGCGATGCCCTTTCACCTTATGCCAGCTGCAACTGAGTGGATAGCCGCCGCCTTGACGCAAATTGTCGCACTGCGATCAAAGTTCAATCCCCATGGGTGGCCGCTCGCGCCTTAACCTGCGCTATCGCCGCAGGGTCGTTTGCGTCTTAGGATGGTAGGCCAGGACCGAGACGTCGCTTCAAGGAACAGCGCTTGGCCTCGTCGTCTCGCCACCTTTCCCGATCGGTGCCACGGAAAGCCGAAACCTGATCATCCGCGATCCCCAGGAGCGTTTTGTGCCGGACATAGATGACTTGCGAACAGCGTACAAGAAGAAAAACGATATCCTCCGCCGCCATTGGGAGGATATGGAGAACCTGGCTCTTCAGCTCGAGCAGGGATTTGCAGAGTATCTGGGAGTCTCTGGCCAGCACCTTCAACTGGGCGATGAGCGTATCCCTTATGTCGAAATAGGCCGCAACGAGGGAGGGGAATTCGTTTCCCATCGCAATGGTGGGCTGCAGCGTGATCAGGACAAACTCCTGGTGATGTTCAGGATCGCCGTCGATGAGGCGCCAGAGGCCTACCCGAAAGAGCTTCTCCTGATAGATATCACGATCAGGAAGGTGAATGAGGCATTTCTCGTCGCCTTCGAAGATGGCAAGGGCGCGCATCCCACGTCTATCCAGAAAAGCGTCGAAGATGAGGAGCTCGCGTTGGTATACGAGCGAATTTCCGAGGTCCTGCTCGAGAGGCTGAATTTCGACGACCTTGCCTAGGAGTTCCTGTGAAGACTGAAAATAACTAATTGAATAAAAAAAATAACGGCAACGAGCAATTGGGTTACCTCCTATGTCCTAGGCTCCTCCCTGAATGGAAAATTCAGGGATGGTGATATGAAGAAACAGTTCTCGGTTTTGCTTTTCTCCTCTCTGGTCGCCCTTGCGGGCACCTCCACTGCGATTGCACAGACCAGCACCACGACGACGGGCAGCGCGCAGACTGCGACACCCACCGAGCAGCAGACGCAAACGCCTGCGGGCACGGCTTCCCAGAATGACCAGAACGGCATGGATAGCTCGACCAGCCAGCAGCCCGGTGGAAATCTGGGCGAGGATGGCGTGAACGAGGGGCAGTCGGCGCAAGGAGGGCAGGGAGCCGCCACTGGCACGCAAGGCGCTGCCGACAGCAATCAGCAGCGTGATATGCAGCCAGAAGACGAGAACAGCATCGACGGCATCAGGCAGAAGGCCTCCGATACCTATGATAGTGCGAAGGAGAAAGTCCAGAGCCTCGGTAACTAAGCGTCTCGGTGACTCTCTCGGTAACCAATGGATAAGAAGGATGTCGTGCTGAGTGCGTCACTTTTCCCGCCCCTTATTGCAAAGGGGCGGGAATTTCATCCTCAATCCTGCGAGACGAACAAGGGCGAGAGAATGGAAAGCCTCGCGATGTTCGATCCATATACGACCATCGGTATCACGAGCTGTGATGGACTATGGGAGCATTTTCTTCAGCTGTCTGATAATTAAGATGAAAAGCTCTCTCCCATATCGAGCACAGCATGAAACACTCCTTGACGACCTTGGGCCTTGCCGTGGCTATGACCTGCTCCTTGAAGCTAGGGGCCGCCGACACTTCCCCACGCGATGAGTTTTTTTGGCTGGGGGAGATCAACAAGGCTTCCGTGGTGATCAATAGTGAACAAGGGTTGCTCGACGAAACCCTGGCACCCGAGTTGGCGGCGGCGATCGCCCAGGTGCTGGAGCAAGGACGAGCGCCCGGCGCCGCGCGCCCCTCGACGGTGATCACTTTCGAGCCACTGTTGATCCAGGCTGCGGGGGAGGAGGTGACCCTGCTGCACGCGGGTCGTTCCAGCCAGGACATGCATGCGACCTACCGATCCGCCATGCTGCGGGACAAGCTGCTCGAACTGGCTGCGCAGCTGCATCAAGCCACCGGCACGCTGGTGGCGCTGGCGGACCAGCATGCCGAGACCATCGTGCCCAACTACACCAATGGCGTGGCGGCGCAGCCCAACAGCTTCGGTCACTATCTATTGGGTCATGCCGCGGGTCTGCAGCGAGATGCCCAGCGCATCCGGGAAGCCTACGCTCGCATCGATCGATCTCCCATGGGCACTACCGTGCTCAACGGCACCGGATGGCCGCTGGATCGTCAGCGCATGGCCGACTATCTGGGCTTTTCCGCTCTGCTGGACAATGCCTATGACGCTTCGCAGATCGCCTCCATGGAGCAGCCGGTGGAGGTTGCTGGCATCGTCACCAGCATCGCGCTGCATGCCGGCAACTTCATCGAGGACGTGCTGACGCAGTACGCCCAGACCCAGCCTTGGATTCTGCTGGAAGAGGGCGCAGACAACACCTATGTATCGAGCGCAATGCCGCAGAAGCGAAATCCCGGCCTGCTCAACAGCACGCGCAGCGATGCATCGACGGCCTTGACCCTGGCCATGGGCCCGGTAATCCAGACGCACAACATCACCCCAGGCATGAGCGACCCCAAAGACATCGGACGTAATGCCGCGATGGTGGACAGCGCCATCTCGGTATTGAACAAATGGGATCGCGTCCTCCGGGCCCTGGTGATCGACTCCCAGCGGGCACTCGAGGAGCTGAACAGCGATTGGACCGCTTCGCAGGAGCTGGCCGACGTACTGATGCGCGAGCATGGTCTGCCTTTCCGTGTCGGTCACCACTTCGCGTCAGAGGTGGTGTCCTATGCCAAGCAGCACAGCATCAAACCGCTGGATTTTCCCTACACCGAGGCGCAGCGCATCTATGCGCAGAGCGTAGGACACGATGGTCATCCGACCGAACTACCAATCAGCGAGGAGCGCTTTCGCGCCGCGCTCGATCCAGCGGCCATCGTCCGCAATAGAGCGACGATCGGTGGTCCACAGCCTGCTGAGATGGAGCGCATGCTGGCCGCCGCCAGCGAGGACCTGAGCGCCCAGCAGTCATGGATCACCGAGCGCCGGGCGCAGATCGATCAGGCCCTGGCCACATTGGATCAGGATTTCGCTCGTCTGGCCGAGAGGGCCTCGCGCTGAGAGGTCGAGCGAAAGATGGGGCAAAGGAGCGATTTTCTTTCGACCAGGGGGGGTCAACTCCTTGGTGGGATTGAAGATGGACTCCGCTTGGGGGCTTGTCGGCCATTGGAGGCGGCGCTATAAGGTTTGGCTTTGAACCCCAAGTGAGGAGCAGTCGATGCGCAACGTTGGCAAGAATTGGTTGGTGGCGGCCATTGTCGTGCTGCTGGGCGCCTGCGCCAGTCGGGGCTCCTACATGCAGCCTTATCACGTGAACCAGATCCAGCCGGGGGTCACGACCGCCAGCCAGATGGTTGCGCGCTTCGGTGAACCGCAGGAGCGCAGCCAGGACGCCCAGGGCCGGCCAGTGATGCGTTGGGTCTATGAGTCGATCAACCCGTTCGGCCGTCTGCGCGAGCGCCAAGTGCTCGAGGCCACCCTGAACAACGATCAGCGGGTGGCGAGCTATCGGATGAACGAGGGTAGTGGCCGGGCGGCTGCCCAGCTGCCCTGAATCCCGCGGTATCGCCATCTAAACAGGCGGGCGTCCGCTGGGTGCAGCTACACACACTTCACCGACCAAGAAGGGGCGCCACCTGCTACAGGTGGCGCCCCATTTCGATTTCACGACGACCGGCATTTGCTCGTGCCATTCGGTTGCTCACTATCACGACCTGATTAACTAATCCTAATGCGCTTGCGCTCGAAGTATCGGGAGCTCTCCGCCGCGGCCGCTGATGCGCCCCTTCATCTGATTTTTTTGAGTAAGGGGAGAGTAAGAGAAGCTCATAAAGACTGTGTAGCGTCACTAACTTGGCATGCGTGGAGATTTTTACTTCAACGGATAGCCAGACGGGCTCCGCCGTCGCTTTCCCGGGTCTTGCTCGGCCGGCGAGCCCAGCTCCCAGCAAGCCGCACGCTCCTGTGACGCTCACGACGACGAGGGCATGGCCGTGAAAGATCACATCCACGTTTGGATCTCTGTTGGCACGTTGTACATGATTGCGCTGGCGCTATTTCTGACAGCATGAACCAGCGGCGTGCTGATATCCCTTGCCGTGGGATAGCTGCAGGCCGTCGGTTCACGCAGCGACATCACCCAACAAGCTCTCGTAGGGGATCTTCATCCCTTCGTGCAGCTGCTTGATCATGCGCAGGCTCAGTTTGCGCTTTCATTGCGCTCGATCAGGATGGCGAGGATTTACCATCTCGTCGACTCGTGAATACCGACAAAGCGAATCCAGGCGACCTGTCAGGTACAGCGAACGGCGACGATGACCTAGTATTCGTTGCCGCCGGTGATGATAGGTCGTTTTTCATCTGTATTAGCTCATGTGGCGTTCCATTGCATGTTTTGTAATCAACAGGAGATCTAGGGCTACTAGCCTAAAGTCTGTTGCACCTTTGATTGATCAATATTTCATCCACCGACAATGCAGGAGATAGCCGTGCGTAAAATACCAATGCTCACCGCAGGGGCATCACTGCTGGTATCGCTCTACTCCGGCGTGGCCCTGAGCCAGACAGCGTCAGTCACACCGGGATCGGAAGCTGGTGCAGCTGCCCCGACGCTGTCCAGCGCTCCGGTAGTCAATGTCCCTTCAGCGGCTTCGACGACTGCCGGCACCTTGGCGGCTACTGCCGGCACGACCGGTACCAATGGAACAACCGGTACGACTGGAACTACTGGCACTTCAGGCACCAACTGAGTGACCAAGGATAACCCCATAGAGCCCGCCGCCCTTTAAAGCGGCGGGCTTTTCTATGTGGTGGGCAATCTCAGTCGAGCCACGCAGCCCGCCCGCTGCCCAATTCGGGAGTCGTTCCGAACCAGCGGGGCGGTGTCTCGGACATACGAACCACTGGTCCCAAGCTTTTGAGATCGCCCCAGCAGGTTCCGTCATCGCGCACCGAAAGCGCCTCGAACTCTCGAGGGGTCAGCCGGCCGGGCGCGTGGTCGAATCGCGCCAGCAGGCCTTGACGTTGCAGGAGCATGGCGGACTGGCACAAAGACACCTGCACGCGGTAAGTTCCGCCTTCCCTGGCGCGGCGCGCCAGCGCGATCATCGCGCCGAAGGTTCCGAGAAAACCGGTGATGAAATCGCACATGAAGACCGGTGTCAGCTTGGGTTGACCTGCGCCGACCGCCATGCCTTGGGTGTGGCATATGCCTGTTACGGCCTGCGCCACCTGATCCCAGCCAGCCCGCTCAGCAAATGGTCCGCCGGAGCCAAAGCAGTTGACGCTGACATGCACGAGGCCCGGGCGGAGCGTTGTTAGTTCATCGACGCCAAAGCCGTGGGCCTGGAGCCGGCCCGGCCGATAACCATCGATGAATACATCGGCGTCTCGCACCAGTTCCCGCAGTCGCCGCGCTTCGTCGGCACGGGTGAAGTCGAGAAAGCAGCTGCGCTTGCCATGGCTCGTGTCGCGAACGAAAGCCGGTACCTGGGGCAATGAGGGTGCCGTCACCATCAGTACATCGGCGCCGTGCTCGGCCATGCCGAGGCCCGCAGTCGGACCGGCCAGGATACGTGTCAGGTCCAGTACCCGAATCCCCGATGCGGGCTGGTTGCCCCCAGGCAGCGGCTGCGGGGCGCTATCCGCGAGCTTGGTGATCTCCACGACCGGGCGAGACGCCAGATAGGCCCCATGCGGGTGCGCCAACCATTCCTCCGGTGTGCGAATCTTACCTGCGCAAGCGTGCGCAGTGGCAATCGCATCCTCGAGCTCATCCGAATTCCATCGGCTCACGCCTTCGGCCACCGACTCCGGGGTACTCTCGCAGCCCAGTACGTCCAGCACGCGCCGCTCCAGATGCGGCAAGTTGGTGTGCGGCAGAACCCATCGACCATCGGCTGCACGCCAAGGCTGCGTGAGCGAGATCATGTGCCTGAATTCCGGCGATGAAGGGATCGGCTGATACTTCCCCAGCGCATCGCGCCTGAGCGTCATGTCGCCGCCCGCCAGCGAGGTTGCCGCTGCCGCCCGCACATCCACGCTGATGGACTGGCGACGCCCCGTTCGAAGCTCCCAGAGATCGTTGGCGGCTACCGCGCGGGCCGCCAGCGCATCGGCCGACGTCTCCCCGATGCGAAACGGAGACTGGAACAGGGGATCCTCACCGGTGATCGTGACTTCTCCCTGCTTCAGCGGCTTCGCGGCTCGAATCTCCATGAGCTCGGCAAAGGCAGCTGTTCGTCCCATGGCATGAGTGGTTCCTTCATCGCTCATTGTTCAAACTCCTGTGCTCTCGACTTCCAGTTCGGCTGCCGCTTTGTCATGGCAAGGCAGATTCGATTGCGTTGAATACTGCGCTACCGCTTGGGTCAGGCGCCGGCCACCGGCGTGGGGACGCGCGATGACTGCGTCGCCAGCGAGGCGATGAGACAGACGGTGAAGGCAAGCGGAACGGTTACCAATGCCGGTGGATCAATGGGGAACACCGGCTGCGCATACCCCAGTACCTTCACCCACACGGATGGTCCGAGCACGGTAAACAGCAGGGAGGAAGCAAGGCCCACACCACCGCCCAGGACGGCACCGAAAGGAGTCATCTTCTTCCAGTAAATAGCCAGGATCAGTACCGGGAATGTCGAGGAGCATGCGATCGAAAACGCCAGGCTGATCATGTAGGCCACGTTTTGGTTGCGAAAGGCAATCCCGAGCAGGACCGCCAGTGCGCCCAACACGACCGTTGCGATCTTGACGATCCGAATCTCGTCCGGAGCATCCGAACCATGGCGCTTGAACAACGCCCCGTAGATGTCATGGCTGACCGCCGACGCGCCGGAAAGGGTCAGACCAGCCACGACGGCGAGGATCGTGGCGAAAGCGATGGCGGAGACCGCGCCGAACATCACGTCGCCGCCGAGCAGGTGCGACAGATGGAGTGCCGCGGTGTTACCTCCGCCGATCAAAGCGCCGTTCGCATCGAGGTATCCGGAATGGTCGCGTAGCAGGGCCAACGCGCCGAAGCCGATGATGAAGATCATCGCGTAGAAGCAGTTCATGAACGCCGTGGCCCACAACACAGAGCTTCGCGCCGCCTTGGCGTCCGGTACGGTGAAAAAACGCATGAGTACGTGTGGCAGACCCGCTGTGCCCAGCATCAGCGCGATTCCCAGCGAAATACCGGAGACAGGATCCCTCGCCAGAGCCTGGGGAATCAGGATGTTTTCCTTCCCTGGGTGCACCTCGACGGCCTTTTGGAGCAGTTCTCTCATACTGAAACCAAACTGCATCATCACGAGCAAGCACATCACTACACCGATGCCCAACATCAGCACCGCCTTGACGATTTGCACCCAAGTAGTCGCCATCATTCCGCCAAAGACGACATAGACGACCATCAGCACACCAACCAGAATGATGGCGTAGTTATAGTCGATGCCGAACAGCAGTTGAACCAGCTGCCCCGCTCCGACCATCTGTGCAATCAAATAGAAGGCGACGATGATCAGTGAGGCGCAGGCCGAGAAGATGCGTACAGAGTTGCCACTGAGTCTGGAACAGACCACGTCGGTGAAAGTGTACTTACCGAGCTTGCGTAGCTTACTGGCCATCAGGAAGACGACTATCGGTAATCCGGTGGTGTAACCGATCGCATAGACCAGTCCGTCGAAACCTCCGTTGAACACAAGAGCCGTCAGGCCGAGAAAGGCACCCGCAGAAAGTGCATCCCCTGTGATGGCCAAGCCATTTTGAAATCCGGATATGCGGCCACCGGCCGCGTAGAAATCATTGGCGGATGTCGTTTGCTTCGCCGCCCACCAAGTGATGCCGAGCGTGACGGCGATAACGGTGACGAAAAGCAAGAGCGATGTCGGGCTGGTCGCTCCGACAGAGGATTGTGCGGCCATCGCACTGGGCACGAAAGCGGCTGGAAGTATGGAGAGTAGTATTCTCAACATGTCGCTTCTCCCTCAGGGACGGCATTGGCGTGCACAACGTAGATGATCGTCAAAGCTGTTCCGCAGACGATGACGGCAAGCCCGAAGACAAAAGACAGTGGAAGATCGATTATTGGAACATTCCTTCTCAGTTCTTCCGCATGAAAGCAGCTCACAAGGATGAATGAGAGATAGACGAACATCTGCAATGCCGTAAGTGACAGGCCGAATGCCAGAGACTCATTGTCTTTGGTCGCAATAACAGAATTCATTTCCGATCTCCATATAAAAACCCAGCGGTCGAATGAACAGCACAGGTCTCACAGAACAGCTCGGCCTCATTTGAATTCGGTCATTGCTTTATTCAATGGAGCCGTCTTTCACATCAGCGTTGCCTGGGATCATGAGCTGAACCTATGGCTTGGAAGAAACGGTTAATTCTGATGCCAGCGATCTGCCGGACAGATGGATTGGATAGCATGAGATCGGGCACCAAGATTGGGCGCCCTGGTGAAATACAGGTATCGAAATGAAGCGGTAACAGCGTGCTATGCCTTGCAGTCACGCCATTGGCAGCACGTTCATAGGTCCGCGGCTGATCTTCATGGGGTAGGGAAGCTGGCATACCGCTTGCTTGGGATTCACTGAAACGGTCTCACTCCGAGACCAGGCATCAGTTCTAGGGATACCAGCCCATGGAAGTAAATGACCTGATCACATTCGCTACAGTCGCCCGGCATGCCGCCATCACGCGAGCGGCGATAGAACTGAACACGGTGCAGTCCAACGTCACGAGCAGGATCAAGCAGCTTGAAGAAGAGGTCGGCGTTGCACTTTTTGAACGTCACAGTCGAGGAGTTGTCTTGACCAGCGCGGGGCAACGTCTTCTGCCCTATGCCTCGCGTGCGGTGGCCTTGCTTCAGGAAGCGGCGACGGCCGCTCGTGACGATGGCGTAGCGCGGGGGCGCCTGTCGATCGGCTCGATGGAGACCACGGTGGCGATCCGGCTGCCAGAGGTTCTCGCGGCCTATCATTCACAACATCCCGCCGTCGAGTTCGAGGTGAAAACCGGGCCTACAGCTGAGTTGGTACAAAAGGTCATCGATAACGAGGTGGATGGCGCATTCGTCGCCGGACCGGTAGATCACCCTTTATTGTCGGTCGATCACGCATATGAAGAGAACCTGGTGCTGGTAACTTCTCTTCGTTTGCGTGACCCGTCCAAGTTGCACGATGATTCGATGCCGTTGACGGCATTGATGTTCAGAATGGGTTGCTCATATCGTCAGCGTCTCGAGCAATTTCTCACCCAGATCGGGCGGCCGAGCTTTCAACGTCTTGAATTCGGCACGTTGGAGGGCATCCTGGGATGCGTGAGCGCGGATCTCGGCATCACTTTGCTGCCTCGAAGCGTGGTCGAAAAATCAGCACTGGGCGAAAAACTCGCGATGCATGATGTACCGCCGGATATCGCACAGACCCCAACTCTGTTCATCAGGCGGAAAGGGGCCCATGAGTCGACCGCGATGCGGCTTTTCCGCACATGTTTTTCCAGTGCTCCACAAGTCTGCACAGCCGTTGACCGGCCCATCCAGGCCCAATCCATGTTTGCGTAGTTCGCGCAGCCCATGTGGAGCAGTCGCTGTGCCTGCCGATCGAGGCGGGGAGGAGTCCACCCCGACCATGTATTGGGCAGCTCTCAATCCGATCTCGGCGCCGGAGCCATCGTGAAATAAAAAAACCGCCACCCGGCATGATCCGTAAGTGGCGGTTTTGAAATCGATTTTTGGTCGGAGCGACAGGATTCGAACCTGCGACCTCTGCAACCCCATTGCAGCGCGCTACCAAACTGCGCCACGCTCCGAGCCGCGTCTCATGGGCTTGATCCCGAAGACGCTGCGCATACTACCCGGTTGTTCTGAAAAAGAAAAGCGCTTTCGGCTCAGCGGGTGGCGATGACCCAGACGGCGTGGATGATGCCGGGTATATAGCCGAACAGGGTGAGGACGATGTTGATCCAGAACTGTAAGCCGAAGCCGACTTGGAGGAATACGCCGACCGGGGGAAGGATGATGGCGAGAATGATACGAAGCAGATCCATTGATATCTCCTAGAGGTTGGAAAACGGTATCCAACCATTCGCTTGTCCGTGCGGCCGGTGATTATAGACGATGGGAGAACCCCTTGCGGCATCTAAAGCCCAGGTTCAGACTTTTATCCGATTGCCATCCGCGTGGTCAGGGGGTCAAGGATGGTTTAAGTGCATGGCTACCAAAGATCACGGAGGCGCAGGCGCGATGCCACTGCTCGTGGGGATGAGCATTCTGCTCGGCTGTCAGTTGATTGGAGAAGGGGTGGCGAGGGCGATGAACCTGCCGGTACCGGGGCCAGTCATCGGTATGGTGCTTCTGCTGGTGGGGCTGATGCTGTATGGCAAGGTGCCTGAGGGGTTGAGAATGACCACGCGGGGACTGACCCAGCATCTGGCGCTGCTGTTCGTGCCGGCCGGGGTAGGGGTGATGGTCAATTGGCCGTTGATTTCACAGAATTTCGTCGTGCTGACGGTGACGCTATTGGTGTCTACCGTACTGCTGCAGGTCTTCATGGTGCTGTTCATGCGGCGCACGCTGCGTGGCCGGCTCGAGAACCATGATGCCGATCCGGTGTTGAAGGAGAAACGGCGGTGATTCTCACCGAGATCGATACCATCTGGGTCTATCTGTCGGCTTCTCCGCTGCTGTCGCTGTTCCTGACCATCTCTTTCTATCTAGGCTGCTACCAGCTCTGTCGCCGCTTCAGGCTGCTGCGCGGGGTGCACCCGGCGGTGGTGACGATCATCGCGCTGATCTGTCTGCTCCAGCTCACTGGTACTTCCTACCAGAGCTACTTCGAAGGCGCTCAGTTCATTCACTTTTTGCTGGGCCCTGCCACGGTAATGCTGGCCGTGCCGATGTTCGACAACCTGGCCCGGGTACGCAGCATGATGATGCCCTTGCTCAGCGGCTGCATCGCCGCGGTGGTCGCCTCGGCGTTCCTGACGCTCGGCATTGCGACACTGCTTGGAGCGCCCCCTGAGATCATCGCTTCGATGGCACCGAAGTCGGTGACCGTGCCAATCGCAATGGGGGTCGCCGAGAGCCTGGGCGGGATACCGGCGCTGACCGCGGCGATCGTGCTGATTACCGGGATCATCGGTTGCCTGACGGGGCCTTTGGTGTTCCGTGTACTCGGTGTTCACGACCATACGGTGAAAGGCTTCACCATGGGGGCCTCCGCCCATGGCTTTGGCACCGCTCAGAGCTTCGCCAGCATCAGTGCACTGGCGGGGGCATTCTCGGGCCTGGCGATGGGCTGCGTGGGCCTTTCGACCGCCATCATGCTGCCGATATTCATGCGGATTCTCGCGCTCTGACCCGACTGTCGTGCAGGCTGGCGACGGTATAGAGCAGCAGGCCGATCCAGATCATCCCGAAGACCACCAGCTGGATGGGGGCAAGCTGCTCGCCGAGCAGATTGACCGCGATCAGCAGTTGCAGGGTCGGATTGAGGTACATCAGAAAGCCAAGCGTCGAGAGCCTGAGCCGCTGGGTAGCGGCGGCGAAGGCGATCAACGGCAGCGCGGTGAGCACGCCGGAGGAGATCAGCAGCATGCTGATACCCGTCCCGGCACCGAAGTTGCTCTGCCCGGAGGCGGCCGACCAGATGAGTGCGCCAAGCGCGACCGGCAGCAGCACCAGCGTCTCCACCAGCAGGCCGGTGATGCTGTCGAGCGGTATCTGCTTACGAAACAGGCCATAGCAGCCGAAAGTGCCAGCCATTGCCAGCGAGATCCACGGCAGCTCGCCGAGATAGACCAGTTGGACAACGATACCCGCCACCGCAAAGGCGATGGCGAGCTGCTGCAAACGACCGAACCGCTCTCCGAGTACCGCGGTACCGAGCGCCACGCTGATCAATGGCGTGAGGTAGTAACCGAGGCTGGCTTGAATCACATGATGGTTTCCCACCGCCCAGATGAACATCCACCAGTTGCTGCCGATCAGTGCAGCGCACAGTGCGATCCTGCCGAGCAGCACGGGCGAGCGAAACACTTCGAACACCGGGCGCCAGCGGCGCAGCAGGGCGATCACCAGGCACAGGAACACCGCCGACCAGAGTATCCGGTGCGATAGGATTTCACCTGCGGGAACGCTCCCGAACAGCGAGAAGTAGAGCGGAAAGCAGCCCCACATGCCATAGGCCACGAGCCCCAGCAGCACGCCTTCGAGCGGCGTGGCGGAAGGCGCGGCGCTCACGAAGCCAGGGTGCCGTGCGGGTGGGCATCGCGCATGCCGAGACGGTCGCATCCTGAGCGCGCGGCGGTCGCAGCGCAGGGCAGCGGAAAGAGGCTGTCAGCACCGACGCGGTGCAAGCGAAGCTGGGACATTCAGGGACCTGCGGGTGAGAGGAGAGCGTGACTCGAATGCTGCCATCTTAGCCTGCTCACTGTCGGGGTGACAGCAGCCAAGCGTGCGGATCGCCGAGCAGTTGGTTTATCCTCGACCCAACCCCACCGGCATCGTCCGGCACTGCGAGAGGCCTTTCCATGTCCGAGTTGCGAATCACCCTGGTGCAGGCGGATCTGCACTGGGAAGATCCCGTCGCCAACCGTCAGATGATCGAGGAGCTGCTGGTGGACGTCACTGGCAGCGATCTGATCGTCCTGCCAGAAATGTTCTCGACCGGCTTCACCATGAACGCGCAGGCGCTCGCCGAGCCGATGGAGAGCAGCGAAACCGTGGCCTGGATGCGCGAGCAGGCCAGCCGCACCCAGGCGGTGATCACCGGCAGCATCGTGATCCTCGACGATGGCGTTTGCTACAACCGCATGATCTGGGCGACCCCGCAGGGTGAGCTACGCTGGTACGACAAGCGCCATTTGTTCCGCATGGCCGGCGAACACGAGCGCTACGGGATGGGGCGCGAGCGGGTGATCGTCGAACTCAACGGTTTCAAGATCCTGCTCAGCGTCTGCTACGACCTGCGTTTCCCGGTATGGAGCCGCAACGTTGGCAACGAATACGACCTGATGCTCTGCGTCGCCAACTGGCCCTCGGCCCGGCGTATCCCATGGCGCACCCTGCTGCAGGCGCGCGCGATCGAGAACCAGTGCTACGTGATCGGAGTCAACCGGGTTGGCGAAGATGGCAAAGGGCTGCACTACAGCGGCGACTCGATGCTGGTCGACTATCTCGGTGAGCCGCTGATCGATGACGAGCGCGAGATATCCTTCGTACGCACCGGCGTGATCGGCCGTGAAAGTCTCGAGGCTTTCCGAGCCAAGTTTCCCGCCTGGATGGATGCCGATCGCTTCACCATCAGTCCATGACCCATACGGCGGCGGCGTAGTAGAATGCCGCCGTCTTCTCAAATCAGGATCTCATCCATGCGCATAGTGCTGCTTGCGGCACCGCTGATGCTGGCCGCCTGTGCATCGAGCTACCAGCCGATCTCTCCGACCCAATACGCGGCGATGGACTGCGCCCAGCTGAACGCCGAACGAGCCCAGCTACTGCGCTTGTCCGGTAGGGCCGAAGGTGACGGCAGCAATGGCTGGAACAACCTGTCGTCCGGCGATCGCAGCGGTTGGGGCGACCAGAGTGCGATCAATGCCCGCGGCTATCTCGCCCAGCTCGATGCTTATCACTACCAGAAGGGGTGTGGCAGTTCGTCTTCCACCCCCTGAACCCGCAAGGAGCCTCGCTTGACCACTGTCTTCTGGCTGTTGACCATCGCCGCTTTCCTGGTGACCTTCACCAGCTTCATGCTCTACAGCCGCAGCCGCAAACCGCTCTATGGCCGACTCAGCGTGGCCGCGCTGGTGGCGATGTTCGCCTTCGCGACCGTCTCGGTGGCGCTGCGATTCTAGCCCCTCCTGCCATATGCTGAACGCCGCGGCGGGCTCTACCAATGGTGGAGCCCGCCGCGGCGTTTTCATCTACTCGATCTGACCGGCTCGATCAGCGCTGAGCGCTGAGCACCTTGGCGTAGGCTTCGAGCAGTTTGCCGTGGGCAACGGTAGGGCAGGCCGGGTCCAGTGGTCCGAGCCCAGGAAAGCGCAGGCGTCCTTCGGTCAATGCCTGGGCCTGGTCGACGAGCTCGGTGCCGTAGTAGCCAACCAGCGCGCGGCGGAAATCGGCAAGATCGAAGTCGTTGAGCGCCAGATCGAGCGTGTCCGCCAGTGCTCGCAGGGCAAGGCGCTCCTCTGGCTCGAGGTGGCCGGAGGCGAGCACCATGTCGAGCTGCTCTTTCGCTTCATCGAAGCGCTCGAGCGCAAGCATCAGCCACAGCTTCAGCTCGCCTACCCGCAGGCGTGCCCAGGGGGTACCCTTGTCACCGGCGATGCCGGCCCACTCCAGCACTCGCAGCTGCTCGTTGACCGCATGTCCCTCGAGATCGTCGAGCAATGCCTCCCAGTCGTTCGGCTCGGCGTTGGCGAGATCGAACAGGGTGGCGCGATGTTCGAGCGCCTGATTGTTGTTGTTCCAGCGCAGCTCGTCCGGCAGGTAGATCTCCGAGAAGCCAGGTACCAGGATGCGGCAGGCGTAGCCGCCAAGGTCGGTGTACTCGGCGATGTAGACGTCGAAGCCTTCCTCCTCGAGCAGCGCGATCAGCCTTGCCCGTGCGGTGGCGTTATCGTCCTGGTCGTCCCAGTCGGCGAATTCGACATCAGGGGTGTCGGAAAGCAGCGCCCAGCTGACGTAGCCACTCGAGTCGATGAAGTGCAGCTCGAGGTTGTGGGGGTCGCTGACCAGATCCATGTCGCTGGTAGGTGCCGGGAAGCCCTCGAGCTCGTCCAGCGCGCGGCCCTGGAGCAGCTCGGTGAGCGCGCGCTCGAGCGCGACCTGGAAGCGCGGATGGGCGCCGAAGGATGCATAGACACCGCCATCGGCCGGGTTCTGCAGCAGCACGCACATTACCGGGTAGCGTCCGCCGAGCGAGGCGTCCAGCGCCCGCACCGGGAAGCCTGCCGCGTTGAGCGCCTCGAGCCCCTGCTTGATCGTCGGATAGCGGTCGAGCACCGCCTCGGGGACCTCGGGCAGGGCAATGCCGTCGCGCAGGATGCGATTCTTGATCCCGCGTTCGAAGATTTCGGAGAGCCCCTGGACCACCGCTTCATAGCGATTGTTGCCCGCGGACATGCCGTTGGAAACGAACAGGTTGGCGATCACGTTGACCGGTACCAGCACGGTCTCACCGTCGCGCGAGCGCACGTAGGGCAGGGCGCAGACGCCGCGCCCGGAGTCGCCGCCGTTCATGTCGCAGAGCTCGGCGGTCACCAGCTCGCCTTCGTCGGTCTCGGCGAGGTCGTAGCGGGCGCGGGTCCCTTGGTCGAGCAGCTCGGCCGGCATCGGCGCTTCCTCGGCCGGGAACCACTGCTCGTCGCGCTGGTGGATGAAGCCGAACCGCTCGAGCATCGGGGTGAGATAGAAGTCGGCCCACAGATACCGGGTCGACAGCCGCTCGAGCATCTCGCCGAGGGCACTGGCCATCGCCGCCTCGCGGCTGGCCCCCTTGCCGTTGGAGAACACCTGTGGGCAGTCGCGGTCGCGGATGTGCACCGACCAGATGTAGGGCGCGGGATTGAGCCAGCGTGCTTCGACGATGTTGAAGCCGAGCGACTCGATCGCTCCTCGGAGGTTGGAGATCGAGCGCTCGAGCGCTTCGTCCTTACCGGGAATATAGGTCTCTTCGGTCATGACCGGCCCTTCGATGTAATGAGTGCGTGGAGATGGCCGGTGCGCGGCCGGCGATTGTATGGGCGCGAAGCCGCGCACTTTATCACGGCTTTCGCTGCTTTCGTTCGACGGCGATCTCGCGCGTCGCCATGGCTAGGGCTGCTGAACCGACGGCTTCAGCAGCGAGGCCTCGATCAACCCCCGGGTATAGTCGCTGTCAGGGGCGTCGATCAGCGCCTGGCATTCGCGGCACTCGATCAGCCGGCCTTCTTTCAGCACCAGGATACGATGCGCCACTGCCCGCACCACGGCGAGATCGTGGCTGATGAACAAGTAGCTCAATCCGCGCTCTGCCTGTAGCCGGCGCAGCAGCACGATCAGCCGCTTCTGCACCTGGCGGTCGAGTGCCGAGGTCGGTTCGTCGAGGATCAAGAGCTTGGGCTCGAGAATCAGCGAACGTGCCAGCGCGATACGCGCGCGCTGGCCGCCGGAAAACTCATGGGGATAGCGCCCGGCGATGCCGCGGTCCAGCTCCACCGCATCGAGCGTGGTCAACACCCTGTCGTCGACCTGCTCCCGAGTCAGTTCCGGATGGTGGAAGCGCAAGCCTTCGCTGATGATATCGGTGACGCTCATCCGCGGCGACAGCGAGCCATAGGGGTCCTGGAACACCATCGCGATATCGCGGCGACGCCGGCGCAGCGCGGCGTCCTGGAGCAGATCGAGCCGCTCTCCGGCGAACAGGATCTCGCCGCTGGAGGGCACCAGCCGCGCCAGTGCCAGCGCAAGCGTGGACTTGCCCGAGCCGGATTCACCAACGACTCCCAATGTCTCGCCCCGGGCCAGGGTGACATCGATCGGCGAGAGCGCGGTGAAGGCCGGCGCCTGGCGAGCGAACAACCGCCGGTTGGCGCGGTACTCGACGCTCAAGCCCCGGGCATCGAGCAGCGGCTCGGCATCCGCCTCCAGCGGAATCGGGCGGCCGTCCGGCTCGGCGTCGATCAGCGCGCGGGTATAGCTGCTGCCGGGGGCCTCGAAGACCCGCTCGGTATCGCCGTAGTCCTCGGTTCTTCCACGGCACAGCACGCAGACCCGCTGGGCGTGCCGGCGTACCAGGTTGAGATCATGGGTGATCAGCAGCACCCCCATGCCGAGTCGCTCGCGCAGATCCTCGATCAGCGCCAGCACCTCGCGGGCGATGGTGACGTCGAGCGCTGTGGTCGGCTCGTCGGCGATCAGCAGCTTGGGGTCATTGGCGATCGCCATTGCGATCATCACCCGCTGGCGCTGGCCGCCGGAGAGCGCATGGGGGTAGGCATCGATCAGGCGTTCCACCCGCGGTAGCCGGACCAAGCGCAGCAGTTCCAGCACTCGGCGGCGTCGCGCGCCGGCATCCAGCCCCTGGTGCAGCTTGAGCGTCTCGCCGATCTGGCGTCCGACCGTATGCAGCGGATTGAGCGAGCTCATCGGCTCCTGGAAGATCATTCCCACTTCGCCGCCACGCAGGCGGCGCCAGTCGCGCACAGCGAGGTCATCGAGTCGCTGCCCCGCCAGCCAGCGCCCGCCGCCGACCTTGGCCTCGCGCGGCAGCAAGCCGAGTGCGGCGAGTGCGGTGATCGATTTGCCCGAACCGGACTCGCCGACCAGCGCGACCGTCTCGCCCGCGCGCACTTCCAGACTGAGACCATCGACCACTCTCTGGCCGTCGAACTCGACGCAGAGATCTTCGAGGCGCATCACCTCTTCGGCATCGATCGTGGATGCTTGGTTCGGCCGGCTCAACGTCATTGCTTGCCCCCCAGCTCGGTATGGCGGGGATCGAAGGCATCGCGCAGCCCTTCGCCGACGAACACCAATAGCGACAGCAGCAGCGAAAGACTGACGAAGGCGGTGATCCCGAGCCAGGGCGCCTGGAGATTGTTGCGGCCCTGGGCGACCAGCTCACCGAGCGAGGGCGAGCCCGGCGGCAGCCCGAAGCCGAGGAAGTCGAGCGCGGTGAGGGTGCCGATCGCACCGGTGAAGATGAACGGCAGGAAGGTCACCGTCGAGACCATCGCGTTGGGCAGCACGTGGCGCCAGATGATCAGCCTCGAAGGCAGGCCGAGCGCCTTGGCCGCGCGCACGTATTCGAGATTGCGCGCGCGCAGGAACTCGGCCCTCACCACGTCGACGAGCCCGAGCCAGGCGAACAGCAGCATGATCCCGAGCAGCCACCAGATGTTCGGACTGACCAGGCTCGAGAGGATGATCAAGAGGAACAGCATCGGCAGTCCCGACCAGATTTCGAGAAAGCGCTGGCCGAACAGGTCCGCCGCACCGCCGAAGTAACCCTGCATGCCGCCGATCGAGACACCGATGACCACCGCGCCGAGACTGACCCCGAGAGCGAACAGCAGCGACAGGCGCACGCCGTAGAGCACCCGGGCAGCCACATCGCGCCCTTGGTCGTCGGTACCAAGCCAGTGGCGCATGTCGGGAGGAGAGGGCGCAGGTGAGCTGAGCTGCATGTCGAGGGTGCCGTAGGACCAGGGAATCGGCGCGCGCAGCCACCAGCCGTTGGCGTGGATCAGTTCGCCCACCGCCGGATCGCTGAAATCGGTGGTGGTCGGCAGGAAGCCGCCGAAGGTGGTCTCCGGATAGTCGTTCCACATCGGCCAGTACCACTGGCCATCGTATTGGACCACCAGCGGTCGGTCGTTGCAGATCAGCTCGGCTGCGAGCGACACCACGAACAGTCCGATCAAAAGCCATAGCGACAGCCGTGCACGGCGATTGGCGCGAAAGGTCGCGAGCCGACGCTGGGTGATCGGCGAAATCCTATAGCGCGAGTGGGCCCTGGAGCCTGAACGCAACCATGCCAGCATCGTCATTGCTCCCGCGATGAGAAATCGATTCGAGGGTCTATCCACATGTAGGTCAGGTCCGAAAGCAGTTTGAGCACCAAGCCGATCAGCGTGTAGATGAAAAGGGTACCGAAGATCACCGGATAGTCGCGTGAGAGCACTGCCTCGTAGCCGAGCAGACCAAGGCCATCGAGGGAGAAGATCACCTCGATCAGCAGTGAGCCGGTGAGGAAGATGCCGACCAGCGCGGCCGGCATCCCGGCGATGACGATCAGCATCGCGTTGCGGAACACGTGGCCGTAGAGCACCCGCCGCTCGCTTGCCCCTTTGGCGCGCGCGGTGAGCACGTACTGGCGATGGATCTCGTCGAGGAAGCTGTTCTTGGTCAGAAGCGTAAGCGCAGCGAAGCCGCCGATCGCGTTGGCGATCACCGGCAGGGCGATGTGGTGGAGATAGTCGAGCAGTTTGCCGAGCGGGGAGAGCTGATCGAAGTCGGTCGAGGTCAGGCCGCGCATCGGGAACCAGTCGAGGTAGCTACCGCCGGCGAACAGCACGATCAAGAGCGTGGCGAAGAGAAAGCCCGGTATCGCGTAGCCGACCACCACCACCGTCGAGCTCCAGATATCGAAGCGCGAGCCGTGGCCCAGCGCCTTGCGAATGCCCAGCGGGATAGAGATCAGGTAGACCAGCAGGGTGGTCCAGAGCCCAAGCGAGACCGATACCGGCAGTCGCTCCTTGATCAGCTCAATCACCGGCTGACCGCGAAAGAAGCTGTCACCGAAGTCGAAGCGCGCATAGTCCAGGATCATCGAGCCGAAGCGCTGCCACATCGGCTGGTCGAAGCCGAACTGGGCGTTGAGCTGCGCGATGAAGGCGGGATCGACCCCCTCCGTGCCGCGCTGGGCGTCGCTGCCGACGCCGTCGGTGCTGGCGGTGAAGCTCAGGCTGGTATTGCCCATGCCCTGGATCCGCGCGAGCATCTGCTCGACCGGCCCCCCCGGGGCGGCCTGCACGATCAGGAAGTTGAGCAGCATGATGCCGAGCAGGGTCGGTACGATCAGCAGCAGTCGTCGCAGCAGGTAGTCGTTCATGGCTGTTGGTCGTCCTGGGCGGCCTCGACGCGGGAAGCGCGCTGCGAATCCACCCACCAGGCGTCGAGGTCGAGCCCGTAGTCGGGGAAAGGCAGCGGGAAAGCGAGCTTTCTCCAATAGGCGATACGCGCACCGGGGTTGTGGTACTGAGGCACCAGATAGAAGTTCCAGCGCAGCGCACGGTCCAGCGCCCGGGCGTGGGCGTCGAGGGACTCGCGGGAATCGGCGCGGATCAGCGACTCGACCAACTGGTCGATCGCCGGGTTGCGGATGCCAGCGGTATTGCGGCTCTGCGGCCGGTCGGCGTAGTCGCTGGTCCAGAATTCACGCTGCTCGTTACCGGGACTGCTCGACTGGGCGAACGAGCCGATGATCATGTCGTAGTCGTGCTGGGAAATGCGAACCTGGTACTGGCTGGGATCGACCACCCGGACCCGCGCATCGATGCCGATACGGCGAAGGTTACGCACATAGGGCAGCACCATGCGCTGCATCCGACCGTCCCAGAGCAGGATCTCGAACGAGAGCGAGCGTCCTTGGGCATCGACCATGCGATCGTTTTCCACCCTGTAGCCGGCCTCCTCGAGCAGCGCCAGCGCCTGGCGTAGCCGCTCACGCAGGTCGCTGGGCTCCTCGATCGGCAGCGGCTCTTCGAACACCTCGGGCGGCAGCTGGTCGCGCAGCGGCTCGAGCAGCGCCAGCTCCTCGCCTTCCGGCAGCCCGGTAGCCTCCATCTCGGAGCCATCGAACATGCCTCGCGTGCGCCGGTACTGGCTGTAGAACAGGTTGCGGTTCTGCCATTCGAAGTCATAGGCCAGGCCGATCGCGCGGCGTACCCGTGGATCCTGGAACTGGGCACGCCGCAGATTGGGCACGAAAGCCTGGAGCGGCGCGGGGTTGTGGGTCGCCACGACCAGTTGGCCAATCAGCCCGCGTTCCATCGCCGGACCCTGGTAGCCGGTGGCCCAGTTGCTCGCGGTCATCTCGGCTCTCAGATCGATGTTGCCGGCACGAAACGCTTCGAGCGCCACCGAGTCGTCCAGGTAAGTGTCGAATATCAGCCGGTCGATGTTGAAGCGCCCGCGGTTGACCGGCAGGTCGCGCGCCCAGTAGTCAGGGTCGCGCCGATAGACGATCTGGCGGCCTGGATCGAGCCGCTCGATGCGATAGGGGCCCGAGCCAACCGGGATCTCGAGGGTCGGGCGAGAGAAGTCCCGATCCTTCCAATAGTGCGCAGGCAGCACCGGCAGCTGGCCGAGGATCAGCGGAAGCTCAGGGGAGTTGTTCTCAGCGAAGTCGAAATGCACGGTGAGAGGACCTTCCGCGCGCACCGAGGTGACGTCGGCGTAGTAACCGCGAAAGAACGGCGCGCCTTTCTCGACCAGCAGATTGAAGGTGAAGACCACGTCTTCGGCGGTGACCGGCTCGCCATCATGGAAGCGTGCCCGCGGGTCGAGGTCGAACTCCATCCAGCGCCGCTGCGGGTCGAGGCGGATGCCGCTGGCGAGCAGCCCGTACGCGCTGAATATCTCGGCCGGATCCGACACCATCAGGCTGTCGTAGAGATAGCTCTGGCCCAAGTAGTCGATTCCCGCCGCGGCGCTGCCGGTGATGATGAACGGGTTGGTCGAGTTGAAGCTGACCGGCACGGCGCGGGTCAGGCTGCCGCCCTTGGGCGCATTCGGGTTGACGTAGGGGAAGGAGGTGAAGCCGGCCGGCAACCCCGGCTCGCCATAGAGCGACAGGCCGTGCACGGTAGGCACTTGTTCCGGGGAGGCCGCCCACGTCGCGGGAGCGACGGCGAGCAGCGTGAGCAGAGCGAAACGACAGAGGGTACCGATCAAAGCGGTCTTCCTGATCGAGCGGAACGGACACGAGCGCCCACTATAGCGCGCGCCTCGGGGCGCACGCCAACCCCGTATCGGGCGCCCCGGCATCCTTCAGCCGCCGGCCAGCATCAGCGCCTGACCGACGCGCAGCTGGTTGTCGGCGAGCCGATTGCGGCGCTTGATCTCTTCGATCGAAATCCCGGTGCGCGCGCTGATCTCGCTCAGCGTGTCGCCACGGCCGACGATGTAGCGCTGAGGCTGGGCGTCGAAATCGAACTCGGCGAGATTGGTGTCGAAGGTGCGGTGGGCATCGACCGGAATCAGCAGCCCCCGCTGCACCAGGGTACCGCTGTAGGCGGGGTTCAGCGCGCGTAGCTCGTCGAGTTCGATGCCGGCGAGCTCGGCGGCGGTCCTGATATCCAGCGACTGCTCCAGGTCGACCTGGACGAAGGTGGGCTGATCGGGAATCGGCGGCAGGTCGATGCCGTAGCGTCGGGGGTCGGAGACGATCGCCGACAGCGCGAGCAGCTTGGGCACGTAGTCGCGGGTCTCGCGCGGCAGCGCCAGCCCCCAGAAATCGTCCTCCGGACTGCTCGCCAACGCCGCGTTGACCCGTCCCGGACCCGCATTGTAGGCCGCGAGCGTAAGCTCCCAGTCGTCGCCATACCAGTGTCGACGCAGCATCTCGAAATAATCGAGCGCGGCACCGGTGGAGGCGACCACATCGCGTCGTCCGGCGTAGCCGCGGGTGCTGTCGAGCCCCATCTCCCGCGCGGTCGCCGGCATGAACTGCCAGAGCCCACTGGATCCGCCAGGATTGCGCGCGGTCGGGTCGTAGCCGCTCTCGATGAAAGGCAGCAGCGCGAGTTCGCCGGGCATGCCGCGGTCGTCGACCTGCTCGGCGACGTAGCGCAGCCAGGGCGCGGCGCGGCGGGCGAATTGATCGAACATCTGCGGGCGCGCCTCGAACCAGCCGAGCCACTGCTGCACGCGGGGGTCGTCCAGGCGATGATCGAGAGCGAATCCCGAGGCGATCCGCTGCCAGGTGGAGTCGTAGCGGCTGGCGACCTGTCCATAGAGGAAGGCCGTGCGATTTTGCTGCAGCGAGGAGGCGCAAACGCTGGAGGGCATCGTCACCATCATGGCGCTGACCGAGGCGACCCCGATACTGCCCAGCGCGAGTTTGGCATGGATGCGGATACGGCGGGTGACATTCGAAACTATCGGCAAAACTTGATTCCTTCACGCCTTTCTTGAAAAAACTTCTTGAAAAGAAAGGACACATCCAAGCGGTGACCCGCGGGTCACCGCGCTACTTTCACACCGCCAGAAGGCGGCAGGGGAGTCAGAAGTGGTCTTTCCAGTCGCGCAGCAGCGCGAAGGCGTCACGGTCGCTGGCTGGCGCGCGACCGGCGTGCTCGCTCAGCGCCTCGCGCACCCCAGGTGCGTCGTAGCGCATGAACGGATTGACCGCGCGCTCGCGGCCGATCTCGCTGGGCAGCGTCGGCTTGCCCGCATCGCGAAGCGCGCGGGCGCGCTCGAGCGCGGCATCGATCGCGGCGTTGCCGGGTTCGACGCTCTGGGCGAAAGCGAGGTTGGCGAGACTATACTCGTGAGCGCCGAACACCAGCGTCGACGGAGGTAGCTCGCGCAGCCTGGAGAAGTTCGCCTGCATCTGCTCCGCCGTGCCTTCGAACAGGCGTCCGCAGCCGGCGTGGAAGAGGGTGTCGCCGCACAATAGCAGCGGTATCGCATCCTCGATCAGGTAGACGATGTGATCGAGGGTGTGCCCCGGGGTGTGCAACACTCGCACCTTTCGACCGAACAGGGTAAGGACGTCCCCCTCGCCGAGGCGATGATCGATCGCCACCGACTGGCACTCCAGCGGCCCGATCACCTCCGCGCCGTAGCGCTCGACCAGCTCGGTGACGCCGCCGGTATGATCGCGATGATGATGAGTGATCAGGATACGATCGAGCTGGCGCCCGCGTCCCGCCTCGCCATCGAGCCACGCGATCACTGGGGCGGCATCGCCCGGATCGACGACGGTGACGGTATCGGCGTCACCTGCGGTGAGCAACCAGATATAATTGTCCGATAGGGCGGCGAGTGGCTCGACGCTCAAGCGATCAGGACCACCGGGGTGCGCTACGCTCGAAGACATGGCGAGATCTCGTATGGTTGACGCAACGGTTGAACGAAGCGGAAGGCGACGAGGTCGACCAGGTACGCCCTGGACGCCGCTGCAAATGGGCCTGAACCGATGAAAAATCGCCTCACAATGCTTGGAGAGCCTGCTCATGTCAAACCTGCCGTCGGCGCAGACCCTCCAGCTCGCCGAGCGCTACGAGCGCGCGCAGAACTTCTGGGGCAAGCGCCCAGGGCGCGCACTGTGGCGTTTCGAGCGGGCCTGCCTGGGGCCGGTGATCGAACCGCTCATCGGCCTGCACGCGCTGGAGTTCAGCGCTGCCGAACCGCTGCTTCCGCTGGCCCAGATGCGTCATTCGATGCGCTGGGCGGCGGTGCGTGGGCACGCCGAGTCGTCCTCGACGCTGGTCTGTGATCCTTCGAGCCTGCCGCTCGAGGACGAATGTCTCGACCTGGTGATCATCCATCACCTGCTCGAGGTGGTTCCCGAGCCCCACCACCTGCTGCGAGAGGCGGCGCGGGTGATGCTCGACCACGGCAAACTGGTGATCATCGGCTGGCAGCCGCTGGGAATCGGTGCGCTGCGATACCTCGGCCCCAAGCGCAACAAGTCCTTCCCGTTCGACCAGAAGTGGCGCAGCGTACACCGGCTCAAGGATTGGCTGGCGTTTGTCGATTTCGAAATCGAGCGGGTAGACTATTGCGCGTTTTCGCTCTCGCCCCACGGCGGCGGCTGGGAGTCGCTACTGCGCAGATACAACCTGCCGTTCGGCCACAGTTTCGTGATCCTCGCCCGGCGCAAGCGGCTGCGGATGATTCCGCTCAAGCCCCGCTTCGTCCCGAGGCTGATGATCCGGCCCAATCCGATCGGGCTCAACGCCTGCCGTCAGCGTTGCGAAAACGTCCGCCACCAGCCAAGCGAGCATCCGAGCCTTGTCGAAGAATGAGTCGAAGAACGAGCAGTCGAGCGAAAACCCTTTGGGCGGTGAACCGCTGCCGCATGTGACCATCTATACCGACGGCGGCTGCCGCGGAAATCCTGGCCCCGGAGGGTGGGGGGCGGTGCTGATCAGCGGTCCGCACGAGAAGGAGCTCAAGGGCGGCGAGGCGCAGACCACCAACAACCGGATGGAGCTCAGCGCTGCGATCATGGCGCTGCGTACGCTGAACCGGGCGTGCCGGATCGATCTCTGGACCGATTCGGAGTACGTCCGCAACGGGATCACCAAGTGGGTCCACAACTGGATCAAGCGCGGCTGGAAAACCGCCGCCAAGGAGCCGGTGAAGAACGCTGAGCTGTGGCGCGAGCTGTTGGCCGAGTGCGAGCGACACCAGATCGAGTGGCATTGGGTCAAGGGCCACGCCGGGCATCCGGGCAACGAACGCGCCGACCGGCTGGCCAATGATGCGATGGACGAGCTTGCGCAACGCCATCGCTGAAATCTCCAGGGCAAGCGACGACCACGACTGACGGAAGCATACGATGCGCCAGATCATCCTCGATACCGAGACCACAGGGATAGACCCCAACGAAGGCCACCGGCTGATCGAGATCGGTGGCGTGGAAGTGATCAATCGCCGGCTCACCGGTCGTCACTACCACCAGTACATCAATCCCGAGCGCAAGATCGACGTCGAGGCGATCGGGATCCACGGGATCACCGATGAGCGGGTGGCGGGTGAGCCCAAGTTCGCCGAGATCGCCGACGAATTCTGGGCCTTCATCAAGGGGGCGGAGCTGGTGATCCACAACGCCTCGTTCGACGTTGGCTTCATCGATCATGAGCTCAACCGGCTCAACGCCGCGCGCAAAGAGCCGCGCCTCGGGCCTGTGCGTGAACACTGCGGCGTGCTCGACACGCTGAAGCTCGCCCGCGAACGCCACCCTGGCCAGCGCAACAGCCTCGACGCGCTATGCAAGCGCTACGACATCGACAACGCTCATCGCACCCTGCACGGTGCGCTGCTCGATGCCGAGATCCTCGCCGAAGTCTATCTGGCGATGACCGGCGGCCAAACCGCGCTTTTGCTGGGTGGAGCGGAAGGTAGCGAACAGGACGATCAGGCCACCAGCGGCGGCGGCTCGATGCGCAGGGTCGAGCTCTCTCCCGGCCGACTGCGGGTGGTGCGCCCGAGCGAAGACGAGCTCGTCGCCCACCGGGCGAAGCTCGAGACGCTGCGCAACAAGAGCGGAGGCGAATGCCTGTGGGATCGCTTCGATGGCTGAACGATTGCCCTCACTACCGGTCCTCGAACGCGGACTGATCGGCTCCAAGCGGATAGAGCGCGCCCGGACGATCTCGATCGACCAGCGTGGGCGCATCGCACCCGGTGAGCTCGACGGTATCCTCGGTCCGCGGGCCAAGCCCGCCCAGGGAACGATGCCAATCGGTCGCTGGCGCGGCGAGCCGGTGATGGTGCGCATGTTCGACGAAGAGCGCCCCGAATGGCCGGGGGGCCGTGAGTGGTTGGGCCAGCTGCCGGAGTTCATCTACCCGCTGCTCTCCACCGCGCTGCAGGTCGCCACCTGGCGCCGCGACCACCGCTTCTGTGGGCGCTGCGGTACCGCCACGCGCCCGCACGGCCACGAGTTCGCGATGGTCTGCCCCCGCTGCGGCTTTCGTGGCTATCCGCGGATATCTCCCTGCATCATCACCCTGGTGACCTTCGGTCGCGAACTGCTGCTCGCGCGCAGTCCTCGCTTCGCTCCGGGGCGCTTCAGCACCCTGGCCGGATTCATCGAGGCCGGTGAGTCGGCCGAGGAGGCGCTCAGGCGCGAGGTGATGGAGGAGGTCGGTGTCGAGGTCGGCAGGATCAGCTACTTCAAGAGCCAGTCCTGGCCGTTCCCGCACTCGTTCATGCTCGGTTACTACGCCGAGGCGGCGAGCCGCGAAATCCACATCGATGGCATCGAGATCGAGGCGGCCGACTGGTTCATGCCCGAAATGCTGCCGGCGCTGCCGCCCAGCGGTTCGATCTCCCGCGCGCTGATCGATCATTTCGTCAACGGCGTCGCCGCTCGGGACTGACGAGGCCTGCTTCTTCCATGTGCCGGGCCGATGCGGCGCTATCGCCCTTGATCCAAGGGCAACCAAAGGAGAGTTCCATGCTCGATTGGCTTTACGACTACGGTTTGTTCTTCGCCCGGGCGGCGACCGTGGTGATCGCGATCGCGGTGATCATCGCCTTGATCGCAAGGCAGAAGGCGAGCGCCCAACGCCATGGCGGCAAGCTGGTGGTGCTCGATCGCGGCGAGCATTTCCGTCGCCGTCGCGAGAGCCTCGAAGCTGCCCGGCTCGGGCCGGTGCTCGGCGCCAAGGCGCGCAAGCAGTGGGCTAAGCTCGACAAGCGCAAGGCCAAGGAGGAGAAGAAGCGCGCGCCTGAGGACGGCGACGCAGTGGCCTGGGTGATCGATTTCAACGGCGATCTGCGCGCAAGCGCTACGCCGGCGCTGACCGAGCAGGTTTCGAGCCTGCTGCTCGCCGCGCGCGAAGGCGATGAAGTGGTGGTGCGGCTCGAATCCGGCGGCGGTCTGGTCCACGCCTATGGCCTCGCTGCGGCTCAACTCGACCGGCTGCGGGAAGCCAAGCTCAAGCTCACCATCTGCGTCGACAAGGTCGCCGCCAGCGGCGGCTACATGATGGCCTGCTGTGCCGACAGGCTGATCGCCGCACCGTTCGCGGTGGTGGGCTCGATCGGCGTGGTCGCCCAGGTGCCCAACGTCCATCGGCTGCTGAAGAAGCACGACATCGATGTCGAGGTGCTCACCGCCGGCAAGCACAAGCGCACCCTCACCATTCTCGGCGAGAATACCGAGGAGGGACGGGCGAAATTCGTCGAGGACCTGATCGATACCCACGCCCTGTTCAAGGCGTACGTCGGCGCACGCCGCCCGGGCCTTGCGATCGACGAAGTGGCGGATGGTGATATCTGGTACGGAAGCGAGGCGGTGGAGCGGGGGCTGATCGACGAGGTCGGGACCAGCGAAGCCTACCTGCAGCGCCGCGCGGAGGAGGGCAAGGTGTTCGAGCTCGCGTTCAAGCCGACCCGCTCGCTGGCCCAGCGTCTTGGCCGCCAGAGCGCTCGCGCGGTCGAGCGTGGGGTGGAGCGGGCGATAGAAAGGCTGGTCCAGCTCGGCTGGGAGCGGCGCTGAGCCCCATGCTCGCACTCGACAGGCGCCAGCGTCGCCTCGCGCTCACCGCGCTGGTGGCTTTCCACATCCTGATCATCACCGCCAGCAACTACCTAGTGCAGCTACCGGTGGCGCTCTTCGGCCTGCATACCACTTGGGG
This sequence comes from Halotalea alkalilenta, assembly GCF_001648175.1. NCBI lineage: Bacteria > Pseudomonadati > Pseudomonadota > Gammaproteobacteria > Oceanospirillales > Halomonadaceae > Halotalea > Halotalea alkalilenta. The sequence continues at coordinate 2,679,615 of NZ_CP015243.1, forward strand.
TGCGTTCAGCTTTCCGTTCATCTTCCTCACCACCGACCTCACCGTGCGGCTGCTCGGCAAGCGCGACGCGCGCATCCTGATCGCCCAGGTGATGGCGCCGGCACTGTTGATCTCCTATGGGGTCTCGGTGCTGTGGCAGGAGGCGCAATTTCGTGGTTTCCAGGCGCTCGGCGAATGGAATCTGTTCGTCGCGCGCATCGCGCTGGCGAGCTTCGGCGCCTATGTGCTCGGTCAACTGCTCGACATCCAGGTGTTCGACCGCCTGCGGCGGCTGCCGCAGTGGTGGGTGGCTCCCGCGGCCTCGACCCTGTTCGGCATGCTGATCGACACCCTGGCGTTCTTCGCCATCGCGTTCCATCACAGCCCCAACGCCTTTATGGCCGAGCACTGGGTGGAGATCGCGCTGGTCGACTACGTGATCAAGCTGAGCATCGGTTTCGCCCTGTTCGTACCGCTGTACGGCGCGCTGCTCAAATGGATACTGGCGCGGCTCGCGAGACCCGAGCGCGTCCAGTCGTTGAATTGAATTCCATCTTCCAAGGAGGCCAGAGATCGATGGCGACCACGCTCTACGCATTGGACAGCGGCGGTGAGTTTCGTGCCCCTCCGCTGGTCGTTCTCCATGGCCTGTTCGGCAGTGCCGACAATTGGCGCTCGCCGATCAAGGCATGGCGCGATAGCCGCCGCGTGATCGCACTCGACCTGCGTAACCATGGCCGCTCACCCCACCTCGACGGCATGGCCTACGACCAGATGGCCGAGGACGTGCTCGAGAGCCTCACCGCACTCGGCGTCGAGCGCTTCGTGCTGCTCGGTCACTCGATGGGCGGCAAGGTGGCGATGAACCTGGCACGGCAGTGCGCTGATCGGGTGGAGCGGCTGATCGTCGCCGACATCGCCCCGGTCGCCTATGCCCACGGCCACGAAGACGTCTTCGCCGCGATGCATGCGGTCGAGCGGGCGAGGGCGCAGAACCGGCGCGAAGCCGATGCGGCGATGGCGCAATACGTGAGCGACGCCGTCACCCGCCAGTTCCTCGCCACCAACCTGATTCGAGGCGAGCAGCAGACGCTCGAATGGCGCGTCGACCTGGCCCGTATCGAGGCGGACTATCCGGCGATCATCGCAGCGCCTGGCGGGCACGATGACTACCCGGGAGCGACCTTGCTGCTGCGCGGCGGTCGTTCGAACTACGTCGATGCCCAGGGCGTCGAGGCGGCGCGGGAGATTTTCCCCGCCCTTCGACTCGAAACCATCGAAGATGCCGGACACTGGCTGCATGCCGAGCGCTTCGATGAATTCAAGGCCAAGGTCGATGCCTTCCTCGGCTGAGCGGGGCGGTCGGCGGAACGCGGGGAAAGAGACAGGGGACAGGGTGTTTCAAAGATCGCGCTTGGTCTCGCCGCGATCGCTGCCGTACTGATCGAGAAAGCGGCGCATCGCCTCTACCGTGGCATCGCTGCAGTGATGCTCGATACCCTCCGAGTCGGCGCGCGCGACGGGCTCGGGTACGCCCATGGTGCGCAGCACATCGAGTACCACCAGGTGACGAGCGGCGACCTTGTGGGCGAGCTCCTCTCCTTCCTCGGTGAGAAAGATACCGCGATAGGGGCGCGCATTGACCAGCCCGTCGCGCTTCAGTTTGGTGACGACCTTGGATACCGCCGCGGGACTGACGCCGAAACGCTCGGCGAGATCGCTTGCCCTCGCTTCGCCCAGATGCTGGTGAAGATGGGCGATCTCCTCCACGTAGTCTTCGACCAGCTCGCGCTGGTGGTCCTGACGTACACGATCGAAGTGTTCGTGGTGAGGCATGGAATTCATGAGCAGCAGGTTCTCTCAGTCGCTCTCAACTAGAGGCACGAAAGTATCACATGGCGTCTTGCGCGAATAGTTCGTTGCCAATCGATGCTGTCGCGCTTCAGCTGCTTTTTGTGCCTCATCGCGTCTTTCCGCCGCCAGATCGACTCCGATTGCCGCTATTGTCCCTGCGCCGTTAAATCATTCGCGAACGCTCCATTCAGGCTAACTGAATAGGTGGGGACGCCATGTTAAAGGTAGATTCAACCTGCGGGCCGCTGTTCTTCGAACCGGCCATGACAATAACGAGCCAAAGGAATAAGCGATGAAAGTCGCAATAACGAGAGAGACGCAGGACGAGGAGACGCGCGTCGCCGCGGTGCCCGACACCGTGAAGCGGCTGCGTGCGTTGAATCTCGAGGTGGTGGTCGAGCGCGGCGCAGGCAGCGCCTCGATGATCACCGACGAAGAGTATGAAGCCGCCGGCGCTACGCTCGCCGAGAGCGCGGCGCAGGCATTGCAGGGCGCCGAGGTGGTGCTCAAGGTGCGCCGGCCGAGTACCGAAGAACTGGCGCTGATCGAGGAGGGGGCGATAGTCCTCGCGGTGATGGACCCCTATGGCCAGGAACAAGCGCTGGATGCCATGGCCAAGGCGGGGATCACCGCATTCGCGATGGAGCTGATGCCGAGGATCACCCGCGCCCAGTCGATGGACGTGCTCTCCTCCCAGGCCAACCTGGCCGGCTATCGCGCGGTGGTCGAGGCCGCCCAGGTCTTCGACCGCGCGCTGCCTCTGATGATGACCGCCGCAGGCACGGTGCCCGCGGCCAAGGTCTTCGTCATGGGGGCGGGTGTTGCCGGGTTGCAGGCGATCGCCACCGCCAAGCGCCTCGGCGCGTCGGTATCCGCCACCGACGTGCGCCCGGCGGCCAAGGAACAGGTGGCTTCCCTCGGTGGCAAGTTCATCGCCGTCGAGGATGAGGAGTTCAAGGCCGCCGAGACCGCCGGCGGCTACGCCAAGGAGATGTCCGCCGAGTACCAGGCCAAGCAAGCCGCGCTGGTCGAGGAGCACATCAGCAAGCAGGACATCGTGATCACCACCGCGCTGATCCCCGGGCGTCCCGCGCCGAAGCTGATCACCAAGGCGATGCTCGCGCGGATGCGTCCTGGTTCGGTGGTGGTCGACCTGGCGGTGGAGCGGGGCGGTAACGTCGAAGGCTCGGTCGCCGATCAGGTGAGCGAGGTCGAGGGGATCAAGCTGATCGGCTACGGCAACCTCGCTGGTCGCATCGCCACCAGTGCATCGCTGCTCTATTCACGCAACCTGCTGGCATTCCTCACCACCTTGGTCGACAAGGAGCAGGGACACCTTGCGATCGACTTCGACGATGCGCTGGTCAAGGCCACCGCGTTGACCCACCAAGGTCGGCGGATCCATCCCAGCTTCGGCGGCGTCGCCGAGGAAGCCGAATCGAACAAGGAGACCCGAGCATGAGCGCTTCTCTCGACCGTGCCCTCGAAGGGCTCGATGCCGCGGTCGCCGCGGTCCATCACGCAGCCTCGAGCGATACCGCGGCGGCCCTGGCCTCCGGCGCGACTGGCGGAATGATCGATCCGTTCGTGTTTCGCCTGGCGATCTTCATTCTCGCCATCCTGGTCGGCTACTACGTGGTCTGGGCGGTGACGCCTGCGCTGCATACGCCGCTGATGGCGGTGACCAATGCGATCTCCTCGGTGATCGTGGTCGGCGCGCTGCTCGCGGTGGGAATCTCGACCAGCGGCTTGGCCACTGGTTTCGGATTCGTCGCCGTGGTGCTCGCCTCGGTCAACATCTTCGGCGGCTTCCTGGTCACCCAGCGGATGCTGGCGATGTACAAGAAGAAAGAGAAACCGGCCAAGCAGGGGAACGATCATGTCTGAGAGTGTCGCTGCGTTCCTCTATCTGGTCTCCGGGGTGCTGTTCATCATGGCCCTGCGTGGCCTGTCGCACCCGACCACCAGCCGGCGGGGCAACCTGCTTGGCATGCTCGGCATGGCGATCGCGATCGTCACCACCCTGGTGCTGGCTGGCCCATCCTTCGGCGGCTTCGCGCTGATCGTGGTCGGCATCGCGCTGGGCGGCGGAATCGGCGCCGTGATCGCCAAACGCATCCCAATGACCGCGATGCCCCAGCTGGTCGCCGCCTTCCACTCGCTGGTAGGTCTGGCCGCGGTGCTGGTCGCCGCTGCCGCGCTCTACGCGCCGACCGCCTTCGGCATCGGCACGCTCGGTGGCATCCACGCCCAGGCGCTGGTCGAGATGGCGATCGGCACCGCGGTGGGTGCGGTCACCTTCACCGGCTCGATCATCGCGTTCCTGAAGCTCGATGGACGGATGTCCGGCAAGCCGATCATGTTGCCCAATCGCCATGCGATCAACATTGGCCTGCTGGTCTCGCTGGTGGTGCTGGTGGGCGTACTGGTGATCACCGAGAGCCACCTGGTGTTCTGGCTGGTCGTACTGGTCGCGCTGGCGCTCGGTGTGCTGCTGATCATCCCGATCGGCGGTGCCGACATGCCGGTGGTGGTGTCGATGCTCAACTCCTACTCGGGCTGGGCCGCGGCCGGCATCGGCTTCACCCTGGGTAACCTTGCGTTGATCATCACCGGTGCCCTGGTCGGCTCCTCGGGAGCGATCCTTTCCTACATCATGTGCAAGGGGATGAATCGCTCCTTCATCTCGGTGATCCTCGGTGGCTTCGGCGCCGATACAGCCAGCGCCGCCGCTGATGACGGCATCGAGCGGGTGGTCAAGCAGGGTTCCGCCGACGATGCGGCGTTTTTGATGAGCAATGCCTCGCGGGTGATCATCGTGCCAGGGTATGGCATGGCGGTGGCCCAGGCCCAGCACGCGCTGCGCGAGCTGGCCGACGTGCTCAAGGCCAACGACGTGGAAGTGAAGTACGCGATCCACCCGGTCGCCGGGCGGATGCCGGGCCATATGAACGTACTGCTGGCCGAGGCCAACGTGCCTTATGACGAAGTCTTCGAGCTCGAGGACATCAACGCCGAGTTCGCCCAGACCGACGTGGTCTACGTGATCGGCGCCAACGACGTCACCAACCCGGCGGCGCGCGATGATCCTTCCTCGCCGATCTTCGGCATGCCGATTCTCGAAGTCGACAGGGCCAAGACCTGCCTGTTCGTCAAGCGTTCGCTCGGTTCGGGCTACGCGGGGATCGACAACGAGCTGTTCTACAAAGACGGCACCATGATGCTGCTCGGCGACGCCAAGAAGATGACCGAAGAGATCGTCAAGGCGATGGCCTGAATGAGCAGGCTGGCTCCCCGGGCGAGAGTCGATTCTCCGACCGGGTGAGCCCAGGCCGGGGTTCCCGCAAGGGAACCCCGGTTTTTTCCGTTTTCGCACTGGCTTGGGAGGCCACCGCATGTCCGTGACCATCAGCAAGACTCGCTCCAGCTTCTACCGCAGGCTCTACGTCGCCTGGCTGATCGACCAGGGCATCGCCAGCGTGCCGTCGATCACCGCATTCACCGGGATGCCGAGGCGCACCGCGCAAGATACCGTCGCCGCGCTCGATGAGTTGGATATCCAATGTGCCTTCGAGCAGCGTGAAGGCGCCCGGCACCAGCAGGGGGAGTACGTGATCCGCGATTGGGGGGCGATTCAGCGTGACTGGGTGAGCGAGCATATCGAGCGAATCGCCGCAGCGCTCGGATACCCGGTGCCGGAATGAGCGAGCGAACGTATGTGGGGACGAGGATGACGGCGGAATGGCAGCTATGTGCGGGCCTAAGAAGTCGCATTCATGCCCTGGCATCCATGACATTTAACATAATATATATTATGCGTATCAACAGAGATCGAGGATGAGAGAGCCATGGCTTGGTTTTGTGTCGGTCGCCACTCTCGATCCACCCGATCCACCCAGCTCCTACGGTGAACCTCGCTTAATTCCAAAAGAGAATAATTGGAGTCTCTTTTATTCCTTACCATTAGGATCAAGCTCGCGTTCAATATCCCCCTGGAACGAATAAGCATGCGCCCGGATCGTCGGGCCACCGTGGGGAGACAACGTCGGATGAAACTGCAACAGCTGCGCTATATCTGGGAAGTCGCGGCCAACAACCTCAATGTGTCGCTCACCGCGAGCAATCTCTACACCTCTCAACCAGGCGTGTCGAAGCAGATTCGCCAGCTCGAGGAAGAGCTCGGCGTCGAGATTTTCGCCCGTCGCGGCAAGCACTTCAGTCATGTGACTGAAAGCGGCCGGCAGATCATCGACATCGCCGGCGAGATCCTGCGCAAGTCCGAGAAGATCAAGCGCATCGCCCAGGAGCACAGCGACGAGCGCAAAGGCAGCCTGTCGATCGCCACCACCCATACCCAAGCGCGCTACTCGCTGCCGCCGATCATCCAGGCCTTCCGCCGCCGCTATCCCGAGGTGTCGCTGCACATTCACCAGGGTACGCCGCGCCAGATCGGCCAGATGGTCTCGGACGGGCAGGCCGACTTCGCCATCTGCACCGAGCCGCTCGACATGTACTCGGACCTGGTCTCGCTGCCGTGCTATCGCTGGAACCGCTGGCTGCTGGTTCCCGAGGATCATCCGCTGTGCGCGGTCGAGCGCCCTACCCTTGCGCAGCTCGCCGAACATCCGTTGGTGACCTATACCTTCGGGTTCACCGGGCGTTCACAGCTCGACGATGCCTTCGACGAAGCCGGGTTGACGCCCGATGTGGTGCTCACCGCGGTGGACGCCGATGTGATCAAGACCTACGTCCGCCTGGGACTCGGCGTCGGCATCGTCGCTCACATGGCGATCGACGCGACCCAGGACGGCGATCTCAGGGCGATCGATGCAAGCCATTTGTTCTCGCACTCGATCACCCGGCTGGCGATACGCCGCGGCACCTTCATGCGCCGCTACATGTTCGATTTCATTCATCGCTTCGCGGCTCATCTCGATGCATCCACGGTCGAGGAAGCGCTGACGACCCCGAGTACCGAGGTCGAGAGGCTGTTTCGTGATATCGAACTGCCCATCCGCTGAAGCGCCGACGAACCGAAGGCGGCAGCGCCACGCACTGCCGCCTTCCATCGTGCTCAGCCCGCTCCGGGTTCGGGGCTCAAGGCGCCGGTCGCCACACCCCGATGCCGCGGGCGTCGACCGGCCGGGGTAGCATGCCGGCTGCGAGAAAAGCGTCCGCCATCCGCTGCTGTACCTCGAGGGCGGCGTCTCCGACCGGTTCGACCGCGTAGCTGCGCCGCTGGTTGGCCTGCTCCACCGCCGAGACGTCGAGCCCGCCCCACAGCGGAGCGAGCCGCTCGGCGGCCTCCTGTGGATTCGCCTTGACCCAAGCCCCCTCTTCCTCAAGCGCCGTGTACAAGGTTTGCAGCACTTCGGGATGGGCATCGGCGAAGCGTTTGCTGGCCAAATAGAAGCGCCGATAATCGGCAAGCCCGTCACTGCCGTCCAGCAGCGCGCGGGTGGGAATCGCTCGCTCGGTCAAGGTCAGGAACGGCTCCCAGGCGATCCAGGCGTCGATGCTGTCGCGCTCGAACGCCGCGCGGGCGTCCGCCGGGGCCAGATAGCTGATCGACACGTCCTGCGGCTCGAGTCCTGCTCGCTTGAGCGCGGAGAGCAGGAAGTAGTGATTGCCGGCCCCCTTGGTCACCGCGATGCGCTTGCCGCGCAGGTCGTCGATCGACTCGATCGGCGAATCACGCTTGACCAGCAGCGCCTGGGCCGAGGGAGACGGACGCTCAGTGGCATAGACTTCGAGCTCGGCACCGGCCGCCTGGGCGAAGATCGGCACGACGTCGGCCACATCGGCGCTGACATCGATACCGCCGACGTTGAGCGCCTCCAGCAACGGCAGCCCGCTGGTGAATTCGTGCCACTCGATCTTGAAACCTTGCTCGGCGAGGCGCCGGTCCAGTTCACCGCTGTCGTGAAGCAGCGTGACCAGGGTGGAGGATCGTTGGTAGCCGATCGAGACCGACTGCTCGGCGGCATGGACACTGCCCATTCCCAGCATGGCCAGACAGACTGCCGAAGAGAAATATTTGAGACCGCGCATCAGGCTGCTCCCAGCAGTTCGAGGATTGCACGTCGCAGCGTGATCATCCGGGGATCATCGCGACGCCGGGGATGAGCGATGCCGACCTCGATCGACTCGAGCAGCCTTGCCGGCCGAGGGCTGAACACCAGCACCCGGTCGGCCATCAGCAAGGCCTCCTCGACATCGTGGGTCACCATCAGGGCGCTGTACTGGCGCTCTTGCCAGAGCGACACCAGCTTGCCCTGCATCCTGATCCGGGTCAGGGAGTCGAGCTTGCCGAGCGGCTCGTCGAGGATCAGCAGCCGCGGCCGGTTGACCAAGGCGCGCGCCAGCGCGGCGCGGCTTGCCATCCCGCCGGAGAGCTGGCGCGGATAGGCGTTGGCGAAGCCCGCCAGGCCGACGCGTTCAAGCTCCTGGGCCACGCGAAGGCGGCCATTGTGGTCGAGTACCCCCTGGGCCTGGAGACCGAGCGCGACGTTGTCCGATACCGTCCGCCAGGGATAGAGCGTCGGATCCTGGAAAACCACCACGCGCGATGGGTCCGGGGCGGTAATTGCAGCGTTATCGGCGAGGATTTCGCCGCAGCGCGGGGCTTCCAGTCCGGCGACCAGCCGCAGCAGCGTCGACTTGCCACAGCCGGACGGGCCAAGCAATGCAAGCGACTCACCGGGCTTGAGTTCGAAGGAAACCTCATCGAGCACGGCAAGCGCCTGCCCATCGAGATCGAAGGCATGGCTGACTGCGCGGATATCGAGATGCAGGCCGCGCGAGCTTGGTGGGTTTAGCGCTGCAGCGGAAGCTTTGCTCGCCATACGACAGAGTCTCCTTGTGGCATATCAGGCGAAGACGTCGAAAGTGATCCCGTCGGCGAAGCGGCGCGAATCGGTGCTCGGCCTCAGCACGCTGATCTTCTTCAAGTCATCGGCGTAATAGACGATCTCGTCGGCAAGCGCCTGCCCGGTAGCACTATGTGCGTGGGTATGATCGCCGAGGATCGCCGCCGTCTCTTCGGCTGTGACGTTCACCGCGTGCTTGATGAACAGCTCGCCGACCTCCTGGCGATGTTCGGCGGCCCAGACGTGGGCATCGAGAATCGCCCGGGTCAATGCCGCAGCGGTGGGCGTGTCGTTGCGCACCAGCGTTCCGGTCATGCCGAGCACGCAGCAGCTGAGATTGGCGTAGTCCTCGACCAGGTTGTTGGAGATCTCGACGAAATCGCCGGAATCCAGCAATCGATAGGCCCAGGGGTCGCTGCCGACCACCGCTTGCACCTCGCCCTTGCGTGCCGCCAGTCCGAGCAGGTCCGCGGGATAGACGCGCCAGTCGATCTCTCGGTTGGGGTCGATGCCATGGCGGTTGAGCATGATCGAGAAGAAATTCTTGCCGGGGTCGGCCATGTCGGTGACCGCCACGGTCTTGCCGCGCAGATCCTCCAGTGCACGCACCTCGCCGTCGGTGGCGGCAAGCAGACGAAGGCATCCGCCGTGGGTCCCCGCGGTGAGCTTGACGTCGAAACCCTGCTCGAGCGCCTTGAGCCAGCGCAGTGCCATACCGACGCCGGCATCCGCCTTGCCGCTGGCGATCGCCTCGAGCAGCACATCGGTGGAATTGCCGAAATTGACGTACTCGACGTCAAGATTGTAGCGGTCGAAGAACCCCTTCTCCTGTGCGATCGTCACCGGTGCGATACAGATCGCGTTGGCATTGGTCGCGAGCGTTACCTGGCGGCGCTGCGGCAGCACCCAGCGCGCACTGTCGGCTGACTGATCTGCGGCTTGGCCGTGCTGCGCCGCATGCTCGTGCGACTGCGCCAGCGCCCTTCGTGGGGCCAGCAGCGAAGCGAGGGGCACGCAGGCGGCAGCGGTACCGAGACCTGCGCCTACACCGATGAAGCGCCGCCTTGAAAGTGAGGTTGCCGAAGGTCCACCCGCATCGAACCAAGTCATCAAGCCGTACTCCGCAAGCCTAGAGAGCAGACAAGCTAACCGCTGACCCACGCCTGGCTAAATCATTTAACGTCATGTTGAAGCTTCTTCGGTGAAAATTTACTTATAACTTCGACGCGGTATGTTTCATCTCATTTGGCTATTTATTCACCGAGCATTCGATTGAATAGAGTGAGTGGCTCTTTCACTGTTTCACTGCGGAGGCGCCATGACGGCCAGAACCATCACCCCGGCGAGTTCTCACATCGACGCCGAGCGGGCGGCGACTCCCGCCAGGCACTGGCGCAGCGGACTGGTCGCGGCGCTGGCCTGGGCCCTGCTCTATGCGTTGATGAAGCTCGTTCCTAACCAGGTGATCGGCTTCGCCGAGCCGCTCTATGTCGCCCAGACCGATGCGATTGCGCTGATCATCGCCGCTGCGCTGTTCGTCGCGGTCGTCTTGAGCCGGTTTGATCCGCCGGTCATCGGCCGCACGCTGCGCAGAATCCATCCTGCCGGCCCCTGGCTGATCGCCCTGGCGATTTTGTTTGGGCTCTGGGAACTCGTCACCGCGAAACTGTCACTGCTCCCGGCCCCTTTCTTCGCCCCGCCCAATGCGCTGGTCGAGGCCTACGCTACTGACTGGTACCGCCTCGGCGACAGCGTGCTGCACTCGCTGCGACTGCTCGCGTTCGGATTCGCTCTCGGTGCCGTATCGGGCTTCTGCACAGGGGTGGCGATTGGCTGGTCACGCGGGCTCGGCTACTGGGTTCACCCGATCCTGCGCTTTCTCGGTCCGGTGCCCTCCACCGCCCTGCTGCCGCTATCGCTTTACTTTTTCCCGTCGAGCTTCTCCGCCGCGATCTTCCTGATCGCCCTGGCCACCTGGTTCCCGGTCACCGTGCTGACCTGGTCGGGCGTGGCCAGCGTCGATACCGCCTATTACGACGTTGCCCGAACCCTTGGCGCGAAGCCCCGCTTTTTGATCTTGCGGGTAGCAATTCCCGCTGCGCTGCCGCACGTTTTCGTCGGTCTGTTCATGGGGCTCGGCGCCTCGTTCTCGGTGCTGGTCGCCGCCGAGATGATGGGGGTCAAGGCCGGGCTCGGCTGGTATCTGCAGTGGGCCCAGGGCTGGGCGGCCTACCCCAACATGTACGCCGCGCTGATCGTCATGGCGCTGATCTTCTCCACGCTCATCACGGCTCTGTTCAGTGTTCGCGACCGCTTGCTCGCCTGGCAGAAAGGAGCGGTCAAATGGTGACCTTACGGGATGCCCACGCCAGTGAGGGCGAGTTCTCCTTCGAAGTGCGCTCCGATCCTTAGCCCCCAAGGCGGCTCCCATGCCGCTTTGCAACCGCAGGAATATCCCTCGATGTCCCGTATCACTCGACGTGGTTTTCTTCACCTTTCTCTCGCCTCGACGGCACTGCTCGCCAGCCACCGCGGCGTAGCCCTGGCCGACGACACGCGCACTACCGATCTGGTCAGACTCGGGTTCGGACGCGGTGGGTTGCCCTTGATCGCCAAGCAGCGCGGCGACTTCGAGCGAAGGCTGGCTGAAAACGGTATTCGCACCGAATGGGTCGGTCCGTTTCCCAATCATGCGCCGTCGATGCAGGCGGTGATCGCCGATGCCGCCGACCTGAGCTTCGGAGGCAGCACCACACCCGCGCTGGCCGCGGTACTCACCGGCGCACCGCTGGTATTCACCCAGTTCATGGTCAGCCATCCACGCACCACTGCGATCATCGTCAAGCGCGACTCGGGGATCGATAGCGTGCGCGACCTGGTCGGCAAAACGGTCGCCGTCAACCGCGCCGGACTCGGCGAATTCCTGCTGGTTGCCGCGCTCGAGAAGTACGGCGTCGATCGCAGCGAGGTGAATGCTATCTACATCAATCCTCCCGAGGCGGGTCCCGCCTTCGCTCAGGGCAAGATCGATGCCTGGTCGATGTGGAGTCCTCAGGTCGATATCGCGCGCAACGATTACGATGGCAAGAACGTGTTCTTCGAAGAGGACGATCTCGATTTCCAGATCGACTTCACTTCCTGGTTAGCGCGTGACGAATGGGCGAAAGCCAATCCCGGACTGGTCCGCGCGGTCAATCAGGCGTTTGCCGAGGAAGCGCACTGGGTCAGCGAACATCCCGAGGAGGCTGAACTGATCGCTCAGCGCGCCGCTGGTTACGACGATCGCACGCGTGACACCTTGACCAAGTTCAAGCGCCGCTACACGCTGCATGACGTACACGACACCGCCTTCCTCGATGAATTTCAGCAAGCCGCCGACTGGCTCAGCGAGCGCGAGATACTCAGGAGCAAGGTAAACGTGCGCGATTACTTGAATGAGAGCTGATCGACAGGTTCTCTATCTACACGGCTTCCCTCCGACAGAGAGCATGACGATGCCCGAGCAGTTCGAATCCCCCCGCGCTGCGCTGAGCGATGAGGCTTTGGCGTCGCTGAGCGCTGCACTGGCCGAAAGCGCCGAGCGCTATGATCGCAGCGGTGATTTCCCCCACGCCAATTTTCGCCTGCTCGCGGACGCCGGCCTTTTGGCGCTCACCGTGCCGGTGGAGCATGGCGGCCAGGGTGCGACGCTTGCCGAGGTCCGCCGGGTGATCGGTGCGGTGGCGCGTGGTGAGCCATCGACCGCGCTAATCCTGGCGATGCAGTATCTGCAGCAATTGGAGCTGCACGCCAGTCCGCGCTGGCCGGCAGAGCTCAAGCGACGCCTGGCGCGCGGCGCGATCGAGAATGGCGAGCTGATCAACGCACTGCGGGTCGAGCCCGATCTCGGTACGCCGCTGCGCGGCGGAGTACCGGCCACTACCGCGCGGCGCAGCGGCGATCACTGGGTGATCAGCGGAGTGAAGCGCTACTCGACCGGCTTCCCGGGGTTGAGCTGGCTCAACGTCTGGGCCGCCAGCGACGATCCCGATCCGCTGGTCGGCTTTTGGCTGGTCCCGGCTGGATCGCCGGGGATCAGCGTCAGCGAGCGCTGGGACCATCTGGGCATGCGTGCGACCAACAGCCACGATGTGCGCTTCGACGAGGTCGAGGTGCCGCTCGATCATGCCGTCGACGTCCGCCCGTTGAGCGAGCTCGTGCCTTCCCAAGGCGACAAGACGCTGTGGCTCAACGTACTGCTGTCCACGCTCTATGACGCGGTGGCGCGCAACGCCCGCGACTGCTTCCGCGATTGGCTCCAATCGCGTGTGCCGACCAATCTGGGCGCCCCTTTGGCGAGCCTGCCGCGCTTCCAGGAGGTCCTCGGGCGGATCGATGGGCTGCTGTTCTCCAACCGGGTGCTGCTCGAGGCTGGCGAGCGCGACGAGCTCGACGGCGTGGAAGCGGCGCAGCTCAAGCGGCTGGTCTGCGAACAGGCGATCGAAGCGGTGTCGATCGCGATCGAGGCGAGCGGTAACCCTGGGCTATCGCGGCGCAGCGCCTTGGAGCGACACTACCGCGATGTGCTCTGCGCAAGGATCCACTCGCCCCAGGCCGACATCGTATTGGTCCAGGCCGGCAAGGCGGCACTGCGGCGATGATCCGATCACCGCGCTGTTGCCATTCGCAGCGCCAGGTTCATGGGCTCTCGGCGAAGAAGTCGTGAGCATCGAGGTGGGTGGGAATCAGTCCCGCCTGCTGGTAGAGGTCGATCACGTTCTGCTGGCGAGCCACCACCTCCGCGCTGATCGGCTCGGGCGTATTGTCGTTGCGCTCGATGGTGGCAGCGGCTACGTCGAGAGGCAGTCCGGTCACCTTGGCGAACGCCTCGGCGTAGGCCTGCCGGTGCTCGCGCCCCCACTCTCGCGCCTGGGCCAACCGTTCGGCGAAGTCATCGAGCGCGGCGCGCTTCTCGGCGAGCGCTGAGTCGCTCGCGACGAAGTAGGTCCTGCTGCGCAAGGTGGCGATCTCTCGGGTGCCCTGCTGCTTGGCGGAAAACGACACATAGGGCTCCCAAGTACCGACCGCATCGACGTCGCCGCGGCTGAGCGCCAACGAGGCCTCGGCCGGGGTCAGGTAGATCAGCGAGACATCGTGCGCCGAAAGTCCCGCCTTGCCGAGCTGGTCGAGCACGATCAAATGCCCGATCGAGCCCCTGGCAACGCCGATCCGCTTGCCGGCGAGATCGCCGACCGAGTGGAGCGCCGCGTCGCCCGGCACGATGATCGACAGGCCATCGGAGTGGTAGGCCGAAAGCGCCTTTGCCTCGAGACCGGCGGCGATCGCGAAGGTCAGCGGTGCGTCGCCGACACTGCCAGCGTCCAGTGAGCCGACCCGCAGCGCCTCGAGCAGCGGCGCCGCGCTGGCGAATTCGTGCCAATTGACCTGGTAGTCGGCGCCCTGCAAAGCGCCGGAGGCCTCGAGGATCGCTTGGGCATTGCCCTTCTGATCGCCGATCTCGAGCGTGGTGGCTGCCTGCGCCGAAAGCGCCGCCCACCAGGGCAGCGCGCAGAGCGAAAGCATCAGCCAGCGACGGCCCCAGCCGGAGCGAAGAGTGTCGGTGCGGTTGGTGAAAATCGGGATCGAGCCAAGCATCAGGCATCTTCCTTGGGAAGGGTTCGAGTGGATTCGCACCCGCGCTTCAAGTCCGCGGATACGTTGGCCACACGCTATGGACTGACTCCGATGCACTGAAATATTCATTTCAGCTATGCAAATTCCCGATATCCGCATATTCAATAATATTCAGACATAAGTGCCATTCATATATGGCCGCCGCAGCGATGATTAATAGCGCTATAAGCAGATATCTCGCGACGATATCAACTCATGCGCAATACATATTTAGATTGTCGCCAACGACTGGTTACCCTCGAATTTCATCGCGGTTTCGCCGACACCTCTTTCTTCTCTCTGGTCCACTTGCGCTTATGCACTCTTTTCTACGCTGGTACGAAGTTCTCTCGCTGCTTTGCCGCCGAACCACCTCCCCTCGCGCAAGCCGACAGTACGGTTTCATGCTGTGCGCCGTGTTCGCTCTGGCGTCGAGTGCATACCTCGTCGATAGCCCCATGGTGCGAGCCGAGCAGCCGCCGGGCCGAACCACGCTGGTGCTGGGTGATCAGGTCAAGACCGTACAGACCTTGGTCGAGGCCGCCGGTGTGATGGAGGATGCGCCTTACGACTATCGCTGGGCGAGCTTCCAGGGCGCGGCGCCGCTGTTCGAGGCGCTTCGCGCAGGTGCGGTGGATACCGCGATGGCGGGAGACTTGCCGGTGCTCGCTGCCGCCAGCGGCGACGCACCAATGAAGATCATCGCCACTCGCCAGGGCGAACCCAGCTCGCTGGGGATCGTGGTCCAGCGCGAGTCGTCGATCGGCTCGGTCGCCGATCTCGAGGGGCGCCAGGTGGTGGTCTCCTCGGCGCGAGGCAGCGTTTCCCAGTACCAGCTCTACGGCGCGCTGCGCGAAGCCGGGCTCGAGCCCGACGACGTCGAAGTACGTTTCGTCCTGCCCACCGATGCGATGGCGGCGTTCAACAGCGGCCAGATCGACGCCTGGGCAACCTTCGATCCCTACTTCGCCATCGCCGTCGAGCAGGGGGCACGCGTATTGCGCGACGGCACCGGGATCAATCCAACGCTTGGCTTCATCACCGCGGCCGAGGGTTCGCTGGAAGATCCGGCCAAGCGCGCAGCCATCGAGGATTTCCTTCAGCGCCTGGCGAGGGCGGGTGATTGGGCTCGCGCCAATCCTGAGCGCTATGGCGCCGCGGTAGCGCGCCAGACCCGGCTTCCAGAGCCTACCGCGCTCGAAGTCAGCCGCCGCTCCGCCTACGCCACCCGAGCCCTGTCCGATCAGGACATCGCCACCTTGCAGCAGCTCGCCGACAGCGCGGTGCGCGACAACATCCTTCCCCGCGCCATCGATGTGGCCGCGCTGAGCGATCAGCGGCTGCTCGAGCAACAACACGCCCCGGAGGCCCCATGACTGAAGCGATCCGCTCTACTTCAAGCGCTGCGCCATCCCCTCAGGGCGGTATCGCTCGGCTGCGCGATTTCGTGATCGATTTTTCGACGCTGCTAGATGCGTCGCCGAGCGAGGCGCAGATTCTCGACCAGGGCGGCGCACTGCTGGCCAGCCTGGTACGCCATGATGACTGGCTGCCGGACGAATACGCCGCTCCCCATCCCGAGTACTACAGCCAGTACCTGCTCTACGCCGATGCCAGCGAGCGATTCTCGGTGGTCAGCTTCGTCTGGGGTCCTGGGCAGCGCACTCCGATTCACGATCACGCGACCTGGGGGCTGATCGGCATGCTGCGTGGCGAGGAGCGCTCGCAGCGCTTCATTCACGATCAGGGCCGCTGGCTGCCCCATCGCCATCCCGACCATCTGCGGCCCGGCGATATCGACCGGCTGTCACCGAGTGCCGGAGACGTCCACCAGGTCAGCAACGCGTTCGACGACCAAGTCTCGATCAGCATCCACGTCTACGGCGGCAACATCGGCGCGATCCGGCGCTCGGTGTTCACTGCCGATGGCGAACGAAAACCCTTCATTTCCGGTTACTCGAACGATCGCATCCCCAATCTATGGGACAGATCCAAGGAGCGCAGACCATGAGCAACGCCCTGCTGGACAAGGCACCCTCCTCCACCGACCGCGCCGACGCCGCAGGCGTTGCGCTTCTCGACTTCGCAAGCGGCGTCGAGCGGATCAAGCGGCGGTTGATCGAAGGCGAAGAGATCGCACTGCTCGACGTCCGCGAGGAGGCTGAGCATGCCACCGGGCATCCCCTGTTCGCGAGCCACCTGGCGCTGTCGAATCTCGAGCTGCACGTGTACGCACGGCTGCCGAGACGCGAGGTGCCGATCGTGACCTTCGACGCCGGCGGCGATGATGATCGCGCGGTGCGCGCGGCGATCCGTCTGCGCGCGCTCGGCTACAGCGACGTGACGGTATTCGAGCAGGGAGTGGCCGGCTGGGTCGCAGGGGGCGGCGAGCCGTTCATCGATGTCAACGCACCGAGCAAGGCGTTCGGCGAGCTGGTCGAGAGCGAGCGCCATACGCCGTCGCTGTCGGCGGACGAGCTCAAGGCACTGATCGAAAGCGATACGCCGCCGGTGATCCTCGATGCCCGCCGCTTCGAGGAGTACCAGAACATGAGCATCCCCACCGGGGTCAGCGTACCCGGTGCCGAGCTCGCGCTGCGGGTAGCGGCGCTGGCGCCGGACCCGGCGACTCGAGTGGTGGTCAACTGTGCCGGTCGTACCCGCAGCATCATCGGTACCCAGTCGCTGATCAACGTCGGCATCCCCAACCGGGTAGAGGCGCTGCGCAACGGTACCATCGGCTGGACGCTCGCCGGGCACGCCCTGGAGCATGGCCAGACTCGCCGCTACACCGACACCGCCGCCGCCCCCGAGCTACGCGCCAAGGCACGCAAGCTTGCCGATCGCGCCGGGGTTCGTCGCGCCGATGAGCGCGTGCTTTCAGGCTTTCGCGCCGATACCGCGCGCACCACCTACTACCTCGACGTGCGCAGTCCGCAGGAGTTCCTCGCCGGCCACCTGGCGGGGTTTCTCAGTGCTCCTGGCGGACAGCTGGTCCAGGAAACCGAGGCGGTGGCCAGCGTGCGCGGTGCGCGGATCGTGCTCAGCGACGATGATGGCGTGCGGGCCAATCTCACCGGCCACTGGCTGGCGCAGATGAACTGGGAAGTATGGGTGCACGACCAGGTCGAGCCGCAGCGGTTGACCGCCCAGGGCTCAAAACCGTCGCTGCCGGCCCACCGCGAAGTGCCTTTGGTGACGCCGCGCCAGCTGGCGCAGTGGCTCGAAGACGGGGAGCCGGTCGGTGTGTTCGATCTGACCTCCAGCGCCAACTACGTCGCCGGCCACATTCCCGGCGCGGCCTACGTACAGCGCGCCGAGCTCGCCCGCCTGCTCGGCGCGGATCGTCCCGAACGGGTGGTGCTCACCTGCGGCAGCAGCCTGCTCGCCGGCTACGCCGCCGCCGAACTGCTCGACCTCGGTTTCGATGACGTCGCGGTGCTCGATGGCGGCAACCAGGCCTGGCGTTCGGAAGGACTGCCGCTGGAGAGCGGTGAAACCCGCCTGCTCTCAGCTCGCCGCGACCGCTATCGCCGTCCCTACGAGGGTCACGACAATCCGCGCGAGGCGATGGAAGCCTACCTGGAGTGGGAATTCGGCCTGGTCGAGCAGCTCCAGCGCGATGGCACCCACGGTTTCAAGGTGCTTGGCCCGGCCTGAGCCGGGCGGATGCAGCACGGCCGCGAATCCGCCGCCAATCACCCCATGTCTGGCCCTCGAGGCCCAAGGAGTATTTTCCATGCCGGTTGAATTCATCGGTTTCGTCGGTAATCACGCAGGCTCCGAAAGCCTCGCCGCCGAAGGCGCACCGCTCGATCTGGATTACGTCGAGACCCTGGCCAAGGCCCAGGAGCAAGGCGGCTTCGATCGCGTATTGCTCGCCTTCCACTCGAACTCTCCAGAGAGCCTGCTGGTCGCCCAGCACGTTGCCGCCCATACCCATCGGCTCGGCCTGATGATCGCCCATCGCCCGGGTTTCAATGCCCCGAGCATCGTCGCCCGCCAGCTCGCCACCCTCGATCACATCAGCCGCGGCAGGACCGCGGTGCACATCATCACCGGTGGTAATGACCAGGAGCTCAAGGCCGATGGCGACTACCTCACCAAGGCGCAGCGCTACGCGCGCGCCAAAGAGTATCTCGACATCCTGCGCGCTGAATGGACCAGCGATGAACCGTTCGACTATCGCGGCGCCTACTATCGCGTCGACGGTGCGCACTCGCAGATCAAGCCGTTCGATCGCGGCCGTGGCATTCCGGTCTACTTCGGCGGTGCCTCCGACGAGGCGATCGAAGTCGCCGGCCGGCACGCCGATATCTATGCACTGTGGGGCGAAAGCCTGGCCCAGGTCGATGAGCTGCTCAACCGCGTGCGCGAGGCAGCGCGCGTCCATCGGCGCTCGCCGCGCTTCAGCCTGTCGCTGCGTCCGATCATCGCCGATACCGAAGAGGCGGCCTGGGACAAGGCGCGGCGGATTCTCGAGCGGGCTCGGGCGCTGCGCGGCGATCATGCCTATGCACCTCCGCAGAACGCCGGCTCCCAGCGGCTGCTCGAGGCGGCCGCCAAGGGCGAGCGGATCGACCAGAGGCTTTGGACCGGGATCGCCGCGCTGACCGGTGCCCAGGGCAACTCAACCGCGCTGGTCGGGACCCCGGAGCAAGTCAGCGAGGCGATGCTCGACTACTACGACCTCGGCATATCCACCTTCCTGATCCGCGGTTTCGACCCGCTGGTCGATGCGATCGACTATGGCCGCGAGCTGCTGCCGCGAGTACACGCCAAGGTGGCCGAACGCGAAAGAGCGACGCAGGTTTCGGCGGGGCTCGCCTCGGCCTGACCCCCCCTTCATTCTTCAGTGGAGAACCCCATGAGTAGCGCTACGGCACAATCGCCACGTCCAGGTTTCGCTCTGCACTACCGCGAGAGCTCGAGCGACATCGAAGCGGAGCGGCTGCATCGCAAGCAGCGCTTGGCGGCGACCTTTCGTCTGTTCGCACGCTATGGCTTCGACCAGGGACTCGCAGGCCACGTCACCGTGCGCGATCCCGAGTTTCCCGAACGTTTCTGGATCAATCCGCTTGGCCAGCACTTCGCGACGATTCGGGTCAGCGACCTGCAGCTGGTCGATCATCAAGGCGAGATCCTGATCGGCGATCGCCCGATCAACAACGCCGGATTCGTGATCCACTCGGCGATCCACGCAGCCCACCCGGAGGTCCTCGCCGCCGCCCACACCCATTCGACCTACGGCAAGGCGTGGGCGGCGCTGGGGCGCCGGCTCGATCCGATCAGCCAGGATGCTTGCGCGTTCTTCGACGACCATGAGGTATTCGATCCCTTTAGCGGGGTCGTGCTCGAACCGAGCGAAGGCGAGCGGCTCGCCGCCACCCTGGGCCGGCGCAAGGCGTTGATCCTCAAGAACCATGGGCTTTTGACCGTGGGACCGACGATCGAGGCGGCGGCCTGGTGGTTCATCAGCATGGACAACGCTGCGCGCACCCAGCTGCTCGCCGAAGCGGCCGGAGAAGTGCAGCTGATCGACGAGCAGACGGCGCGGCTGACCGCAAGCCAGGTCGGCACCCACAAAGGGGGCTATTTCAGCTTCCAGCCGCTCTATCAATGGATCACCCAGGCCGAGCCGGAGCTGCTCGACTAGGTGGCGAAGGAGCCTCCCGCCGGAGGACGTGACGAGTCGCCGTAGCGAAGTGGTATACTATTGCGTCACTGGTCGCGTCCGGGAGACTCCATGCACTGTGATCATACGGCCTCGGCCGAACAGCTGGTCGATATCGCCGAACAGCGCTGCCGCGAACTGGGCGTGCGCTTCACTCCGATTCGCCGCCGCGTGTTCGAGTTGGTCAGCGATACGCCGGGTGGGCTCAAGGCCTACGAACTGCTGGATCGCCTCTCCACCGAACACGCCTCGGCGCGTCCGCCGACGGTCTATCGCGCGCTCGACTTCCTGATGGAGCAAGGGCTGGTCCACCGCATCGAGTCGCAGAACGCGTTCGTCGCCTGCCCCTGCCCCGAGCCACGTCCCGACCATCACGGCGGTTTCCAGCTGATGATCTGCCGCGCCTGCGGACGGGTGGAGGAGATGCACCGGTTGGAGGTCACCGCGCTGATGTCGCAGCTGGTCGCCGAGCATGGCTATACCCTCGAGCGTCAGACCGTCGAACTGGTCGGCCTCTGCCCAGACTGCCGCTCGGCAGCCTGAGCCGCCCTCCTCGCTCCTTTTCGCTTTCGATTCACGGAGAAATCAGTTTTGTCCGCCGCCACTTTCAAAGCCCTCGAAACCGCCGCTCCAGGTGATCGGCTCGCCCTCGATGCCCTGCTCGACGCGATGCCCTGGAACGAAGATGGCCTGGTTCCAGCAATCGCGCAGCAGTACGACGATGGCGAGGTGCTGATGGTGGCGTGGATGAATCGCGACACCCTGCTCGAGACGCTGCGCGAACGGAGGGTCTGCTACTGGTCGCGCTCGCGCGCCAAACCCTGGCGCAAGGGGGAAAGCTCAGGGCAGGTGCAGCAGCTGGTCGAGGCATACCTCGACTGCGACGGCGATACCCTGCTGCTCAAGGTCGACCAGACCGGGCCTGCCTGCCATACCGGCCGGCGCAGCTGCTTCTATACCCGACTCGATGGCGACGGCGGCGAAGTGGTCAGCGCGCCGCTGATCGACCCCGCGACGCTGTATGGCCCCCGCTGAGCCCTCATCACGACTGGTGCGCTGGGTAAGCCGCCCGTTGATCTGGCTGGTCCGCGGCTATCAGTACCTGATCAGCCCACTCCTCGGTCCGCGCTGCCGCTTCTGGCCGAGCTGCTCGAGCTATGCGATCGAGGCGATCGAGACCCACGGGCCGCTGCGCGGGGGCTGGCTGGCGCTGAAGCGAATCCTCAAATGCCACCCTTGGCACCCTGGTGGGGTCGACCCAGTGCCTTCGCGACCGATGCGTTCAAGACCGATGCCTTCGAGAAAGATACCGCCGCGGGATGAAGACGGCTGCGATTGCCATCGGCGGCGGCGCTGATCAGCCCCGCGCCTCGCGCTCGGCCACCTGGTAGATGTGGGCGAGCATCGCATGCAGCCCATTGTTGCGGGTGGGCGAAAGGTGCTGCTCGAGGCCGAGCTGCTTGAATGCGTCAGGGGGGGTCGCAAGGATCTCCTCGGCGGAGCGATCGTTGTAGATCCGCATCACCACCGCGATCAGGCCAGCGACGATCGCCGCGTCGGAAGTGGCATCGAAGTGCAGTACGTCACCCTCGCGCTGGTGATGGATCCAGACATTGGACTGGCAGCCTTCGATCCGGTACTGCGCGACCTTCCACTCATCCGGCAGCGGCGGCAGCTCCCTGCCGAGATCGATGATGTACTGATAGCGGTCCATCCAGTTGTCGAAGAAACCGAACTCTTCGATCAGCTCGGCCTTGGCCTGTTCGGTGCTCATGCCTGCTCCTTGGAAAAATTGGCCGCGATTATAGCGCTGCTCGCGCTTGCCCGGGAGGCTGGTTCAACCGCTGGGTTCGAGCCGATGGCCGGATACTTGCCGCTGCCACTCCTCGGCTTCGGTGTGCAGATAGCGCGCGGTGGTGTCGAGGCGTGCGTGTCGTGCGCTCTGCGCCAGGTAGCGCAGCTCGACGCCGTGCTGGGCCTGGTGGGTGAGCGATGTGTGGCGCAGCCAGTGCGGCGTCGCGGCACGCAGCGCGGCCAGCTGCTCGGGGCGAGCGTCGCCTCGTCGTTCGAGCGCCTGGGCCGCGGCCTGGAAGGCGGCCTTGATCAGCCGGTAGAGCTGGTTGTCGCCGAGCGGACGCTCTCCATCGAGGCCGCGCAGCAGCGGCTCGTGTTCGAAGGCTCCCGGCTGCGCCGCAAGCCCCAGTTCGCCACGCCAGACAGCCAGCGCTTGAAGCATTTCGGCGGGTACCGGCAGCGCCGCTCGCTTGTCACCCTTGCCGGTCACCTCCCACCACCAGTGGCCTTCACGCAGACGAAAGTCGCTCATCCGGGCGGCGGCGATCTCGCTGATCCTCGGTGCGAGCAGGTAGGCGAAGGCGAACACGAAGCGGATCCGCTGGGCCTCGAAACGCGGCCGCCCCGAGGGCGCCGCAGCGGCGCGCTGATCGATCCAGTGCCAGAGCCAGCTCCAAAGCGGCCGTTCCAGGTAGCGTTCGACCCGGCCTTGGCGATTGTCGAGCCGCCGTCCCTTGTCGCGGACCAGCCGGAACGGATTGTGCGCCACCCAGCCCGCCTCCTGCAGCCATGCGAACATTCCCTGCAGGATCACCAGGCTCTGGCGCCGGCTGGCGGCACCGAGCGGGCCGCGAAAAGGACGCCAGTCCGGGTCGCTGCGCCGCCTGGTCGGGCCGATCCAGCGCTCGCTCGGGCGCGGGTCGGCGAGAAAAGCCTCGAAGTCGGCGAGCCGTCTTCGGTCGAGTTCGGAGAGTCCGAGTCCATGATCCGCGAGCCAAAGCAACAGCCGCTCGGCCTCCTTGCGGTAGTGGCGCTGAGTTCGCGGACTGAGCCGGTACTCGGCGAGCCACAGGCCTACCGCGGCCACGTCGTGCTCGGCGTCGATCCGTGCCCCGGCGGGCGCGGGGCGCATGAGCCCGGTGCCCGTCGCTTCTAGCGGCAGGCGCAGTGCGACTTCTCCTCGGGGCTCGGTCACCGTTGCTCCTTGTTCATCCATTCAGTGGTCGATGCGACGCTGACAGTCTAGCGCCGCGCAGGCGCCGGCCCAAGCGACTTGGCCCGCGAGCGGGCCGCGAAGCGCAGCACTGCTGATGTACCCTCTGTTGATGCACCCTCTGTTGTAGTATGACGACTGGGCTTTAACGGGGATGAGTGCGTCGACTCGGCGTCACCCATATCAACGTCCACAACGACATCGATAACGACCATCGACAACAGCCATCGACAACAACAAGGAGCAGATCGATGAGTGAAGTATGGCGCCTCTCGGCGACTGAACTGGCGACACGCATCCGCGGTCGTGAAATCTCGGCATCGGAGGCCGCCGAGGCCGCGCTGTCCCGGCTCGACCAGGTCAATCCAGCGATCAATGCGGTCGTCGACCATGACCCTGAACAAGTGCTGCGCTGCGCCCGCGAGATCGATGTCCGGCTGGCCGAGGGTGAGCGGCTCGGACCGCTCGCTGGTGTGCCGATCACGGTCAAGGTCAATGTCGACCAGCAGGGATTCGCCACCACCAATGGGGTGAAGCTGCAGCGTGAGCTGATCGCCGAACAGGACAACCCGGTGGTCGCCAATCTGAAGCGCGCCGGTGCGGTCATCGTCGGGCGTACCAACACCCCGGCGTTCAGCTACCGCTGGTTCACCGACAACCTGCTCCACGGCGCGACCCTCAACCCACGCGATCCAAGCCTGACCCCGGGCGGCTCATCCGGCGGTGCCGCGGCGGCGGTCACCGCGGGCATCGGCCATCTTGCCCATGGTACCGACATCGCGGGGTCGATTCGCTACCCCGCCGCGGCCTGCGGCGTCCACGGGCTGCGTCCCAGCCTGGGCCGAGTGCCGGCCTTCAACGCCTCCTCGCCGGAGCGCGGAATAGGGCCGCAGCTGATGGCGGTCTCGGGCCCCCTGGCCCGCAGCGTCGCCGACCTGCGCCTCGGTCTCGAGGCGATGGCGAGCTTCGACCCGCGCGACCCCTGGTGGGTGCCGGCGCCGCTGACCGGGCCGCAGGTGGAGAAGCGGGTGGCGCTATGTACTCATCCGGACGGCATGGAGACCGCCCAGGTGCTGGTCGACGCGCTCGAGCGCGCAGGGGCGATCCTTGCCGAATCGGGCTGGCAGGTGGAGCGCCTCGAGCGCCTGCCACCGCTAGAGGAGGCGGCGAAGCTTCAGGTCAAGCTGTGGATGGGGGATGGTTTCGAGGCGATGTGGCGCGCGGCCGAGCGCGAGAACGACCCCGGTGCGCTGGCCGCGCTCGATGGTCAGCGCCAGGTGGCGGAGAGCTTGACCTTGCCGGACTTTTCCGCGGCGCTCACTCGCCGGGCGAGCCTGATCCGCGAATGGCAGCTGTTCCTGGTTCGCTATCCGGTGGTGCTACTTCCCAATGGGGCTGAGCCTGCGTTTCCCAACCAGCTCGATCTCAGTGGCGAAGAGGGCTACCGGAGAGTCTGGAGGTCGCAGATGCCGCAGATCGGCATTCCCCTGCTCGGGCTGCCGGCGCTTTCACTGACCACTGGGCTCGAGGGCAGCGTTCCCGTCGGCGTGCAGCTGCTCTCCTCGCGCTTTCGCGAGGATCTCTGCCTCGCCGCCGCCGAAGCGATCGAGGCCGCCGGCGTACCGGCGGCCCCGATCGATCCCCTCGTCTGACGGTTACAGGCTCAGGGTCACGCCCTGAGCCGCTGAGGCTCCTCGAGCAGCACCATGGTGATCGCACGTAGTGGATTCGCATCACGGGCGCTGCGGGTACGCCCGGTCGCGATCCACTCGCTGCCATTCCAATGCACCGAGATGTGGCGCTCGAAGGCGATCGCCATGGTGGTCT
Source organism: Halotalea alkalilenta (assembly GCF_001648175.1). Lineage (NCBI taxonomy): Bacteria > Pseudomonadati > Pseudomonadota > Gammaproteobacteria > Oceanospirillales > Halomonadaceae > Halotalea > Halotalea alkalilenta. The sequence continues at coordinate 2,704,477 of NZ_CP015243.1, forward strand.
CTATCTCGTTGAGGTAATCACAGGCCGGATACATCGGTAGCTGTTCGGCCAGCGCGGCATTGAGCTCTTCGTTGGTCATCGTGGATACGCTCATCCCCCACCTCCTGCTCTCTTCCCTGCGAAGTGGATCCCCTCTGGCCAGTTAACGGCGAGGCCGTGGGTCGAAGGGCACCGCTCCCCGACTGAAATGAACGCCGCCCTCAAAGAGATATAGTCTGCGTCGCAGATTCGCTCCAGTTTCAAGCGTTTGTGTCACTTTGCCATGCCCCCTCGCTCGGTCGCACCGGCCGGATCCGGCATCCGTTGCTCGGGACGAATGCAAGTGAGCGGCGAGGCCGGTCGAATCAGAATCAGAGCCCGAGCTCGGTGAGGCCTGGGAAGTCGTCCGGACGGGGACCGCTTCCCCAGGTGAATCGGCGCTGCGCCGGGCGTATCTCGACATCGTTGATCGAGGCTTCGCGCCGACGCATCAGGCCATCGCCATCGAATTCCCACTGCTCGTTGCCGTGGGAACGGAACCAGCGGCCATCGGCGTCGCGCCATTCATACTGGAAACGTACCGCGATGCGGTTGGCGTGGAAGGCCCATAGCTCCTTGATGAGCTTGTAGTCGAGCTCTCGCTGCCACTTGCGGGTAAGGAATTCGATGATCGCTGCACGGCCGGAGAAGAACTCGGCGCGGTTTCTCCATACGCTGTCCGGGGTATAGGCGAGCGCGACCTTTTCCGGCTCCTGCAGGTTCCAGGCATCTTCGGCCTTGCGGACCTTCAGCACAGCGCTGTCAAGATCGAAGGGCGGCAAGGGTGGTCGTTGTGATGTCATGACCGGGCTCCTTCACTGGTGATGGAGGCTCGTCTTCACGAGTATGAAGCGGCTGGCGGCGCAGCGAAGGCCGCGCGCCGCCGCGGATGAAACGCGCTCGCTCGATTTTCCTTCGAGCGCTACTTCTCCTTGTAGCCCAGCGCGGGTGCGCCCTCCTCCGGCTGATGGTAGCGATAGGGCAGGAACTTGCCGGACATCACGATCCTGACCCGGTCGCCTGCTTCGTTCGGCTCCCGCTCCATCGACAAATCGAAGTCGATCGCCGACATGATGCCGTCGCCGAACTCCTCGTGGATGTACTCCTTCATCGTGGGCCCGAAGACCATCATCGCCTCATGGAAACGGTAGAGCGTCGGGTCGGTCGGAGGCACGAGGCTCTGCTCTGCGCGATACGGTACCTCCCCGAGCATCTTCTCCTCGGCGGCGCTGAGGCCGAAGAGCTCGGCGGCCTTCCTCGCTTGCGGAGGCGGCAGGCGCATCTGGCCGAGCAAGGCGGTCATGATGTAGAGCTGCGAATAGCCACCGATCGTCTCGGCGATGCTCTTCCAGCTGAGCTCGCCGTCACGCTTTGCGTCGAGGATCTTTTCGGTCAGTTCGGTGCGTTTCACGGTGATTCGTCCTTGGTCGGGTGGGTTGAAGCCGAGTGTGATGAAGCAGCGAATTGTGAAGCGGTGCAGTCCGGTGAGCCGGGATTGCCGGGTATCGCCGCGCCGCTGGTTGGACGAACCCTCGGCACGCTGCGCGCGTTCCACTCCCGGCCTTTGCTGAGTTCGTCATCGAAGCTCGCCGAGCGGGTGACGAGGAAATCCATCAAGTGATTGCGGATGTCGTAGTAGCCAGGCAGCCGGTGAAGGTCATGCCGGATACGCTCCCGCGGCAAGGTGTTCTCGACGATCTCGGCGAATCTCGCCTGGGGACCGTTGGTCATCAGCACGATCCTGTCGGCAAGGTAGATCGCCTCGTCGACGTCATGGGTGATCATCATCGCCGTCTGGCCCGAGTCCAGGCAGATTCGCCTCACCTCGTCCTGAAGCGTCCCACGCGTCAGCGCGTCGAGGGCCGAGAACGGCTCGTCCATCAACAGCGTCTTCGGTTCCAGCGCCAGCGCACGGGCGATGCCGACGCGCTGTTTCATGCCTCCGGAGAGCTCAGCCGGGCGACGCAGCGCCGAGTTGGTCAGCCCGACCAGTTCGATGAAGCGCATCGCGTGCTCGCGCACTCGCTCTCTTGGCCACTTGGGGTGGCGAGCCCCGACGGCATAGGCCACGTTGCCGAGCACCGTCATCCAAGGCAGCAGCGCATGGCCCTGAAAGATCACCGCGCGATCCAGCGAAGGCCCGGAGATCTCCTTGCCGTCGACGATCACCACCCCCGAGGAGGGCTGATCGAGACCGGCGAGGATATTGAGCACGGTGGTCTTGCCGCAGCCGGAATGGCCGATGATGCAGACGAACTCGCCGCGGTCGATCGAAAGCCAGATATCCTCGAAGATGGTCAGCGGCGCGTCCCCCTTGCTCGGATAGCGTTTGGCGATGCCTTCGATGGAGATGAGCTTGTGGTTGGCCGACATCGGGATTTCCATTTCATCGCTGCGCTGGGTACGGGTGGGCGCTAGGGGCGGTGCGGTCATCGATTCGCCCTCATTCCCTGAAGGTGACGAGGCGAGTACAGACGGCGAGCAGGCGGTCGAGCAGCATACCGATCAAACCGATCATCAGGATCGCCACGATCACATTGACGATCGACAGGTTGTTCCACTCGTTCCAGACGAAATAGCCGATACCAGTCCCACCAACGAGCATTTCCGCCGCGACGATGACCAGCCAGGCGATGCCGATGGAGATGCGCATACCGGTGAGAATCGTCGGCGCCGCCGCCGGCAGGATCACCGTGAAGGCACGCTTCAACGGCGGGATCTCCAGGGTACGGGCGACGTTGAGCCATTCCTGGCGCACATTGGCGACACCGAAGGCCGTGTTCATCAGCATCGGCCAGAGCGAGCAGATGAAGATGACGAAGATCGCCGAAGCCGATGAGTCCTGGATCGTGTAGAGCGCAAGCGGCATCCAGGCGAGTGGCGAGATCGGCTTCATGATCTGGATGAAGGGGTTGAGCGCCTTCGAGATCAGCGACGACATGCCGATCAAGAAACCGAGCGGCACAGCGACGAGCAGCGCAAGCATAAAGCCGAGCAGCACCCGGCCCAGCGAATAAGCGAGTTGAAGACCGATCCCTTTGTCGTTCGGCCCGGCATTGTAGAAGGGATCACTGAGGTGCTCCCAGAGCTTGGCGGCAAGATCGAGCGGACCCGGCATCGCCGAGGCTCCCTCGGTGACCTGCGCGCCCATGAGGGCAGCGTATTCCGGATCGAGCCCCTCTGCCCCTGCCCCACCCCGGGTGGTCAAATGCCAGACCACCAGCAGCACGGCGAGGAGAACGACGGACAGGACGCCTGCGCGGAGATTCTCGGAAGCCTTCATGTGTCCCTCCGTCTGATCTCGAACGACTCAAGGTAACCCTCGGGATCGGCTGGATCGAACTGCTTGCCCATCACCGAGAAGGTCTTGGTCGTCTGCTCCGGCGGGGTCATCCCGGATTCGGCCATCAGCCGCTTGGCGTCGGTGGCGAGATATACCTCGCGGGCGATGCTCGCGTAGTCGACCTCACCGCGAATCTGCCCCCAGCGTTTCATCTGGGTCATGATCCAGATCGCGAAGCTCTCCCATGGGAAAGGATCGAAATCGATCCGGGCGGAATCACGCTGGACGCTGCCGAGGCCGTCGGCGTAAGTACCGGTGAGCACCTGTTCGACGACCGTGACCGGTTGGTTGAGGTAGCTGGTCGGTGCGATGGCCTCGGCGATTTCGCGGCGATTGTCGATGTTCGACGCATAGGCGGTCGCCTCGATGATCGCCCTGAGCAGCGCCGCGTAAGTGTTGGGTGCTTGGGTGGCGAACGCTCGGGTCGCCGTGAAGGCGCAGCAGGGATGACCGTCCCACAGCTCCTTCGACAGCATGTGGATGAAGCCGATGCCGTCGTAGACCGCGCGCTGGTTGACCGGATCCGGGGCGAGGAAGCCATCGATGTTGTCGGCGCGCAGGTTGGCGACCATGTCGGGGGGCGGCACGACTCGGATCGAGACATCGGTGTCCGGATTGAGGCCCGCTTCGGCAAGGTAGTAGCGCAGCAGGTAGTTATGCATCGAGTAGTCGAACGGCACGGCGAAGCGCATGCCCTTCCAGTCGGCGGGGTCGCGCCGCTGCTGGTGCTTCATCGCCAGGGTGATCGCCTGGCCGTTGATGTTCTCGATCGCCGGCACCACCATCGGGATGGAACTCGATCCGACGCCCATCGAGATCGCCAGCGGCATCGGCACCAGCATCTGCGAGGCGTCGTATTCACCGTTCAAGGTCATGTCGCGGATCACCGCCCAGCCGGCGGTCTTGATCACGCTGACGTCCAGCCCCTGGCGCTCGTAGAAGCCCATCGGATGGGCCATGATGATTGGCGTGGCGCAGGTGATCGGGATGAAACCGATGTTCAGTCGGGTCTTCTCGAGCGGGCCCGTGCCCTGCGCCAGTACTTCGGAAATCATATCCACCGGCAGCAGCTGCGCGACCGCGGCGGCAGCGGTCGAGGCGCCGACGGCCTTGAGGAAGGCGCGCCGCGAGCGATCCTGAGGGAAGAGCTTGCGTATTATCGCGCTCTCGACGATTCGGGTGATCCGCGTCTCTTCACCATCGGCCACCTTGGCGGCCTCATGCCGAAGTGCCTTTTCGTGTTCGCCCTGGCTTGCATGTCCTCCGCACGAACAAGCGCCGAGACGTGTCTTCGTCTGGAAGGGATCGTCGAAAAGGCCCATGGTCGGTCTGCTCCTGGATGGTCTCGTTGGCTTATCCAGAGCAATCGCCGTGCCATTTCACGATTAAATATTTTATGTGTAAAAAACAATATCTTATCATCTATTCCCTACACCGTGACCGCATCCATATCGTTAAGTGACGATTTTTCGGTTAGCGTCATTACGATAATTCGTTAATCTACGACGATGAACGAGACGCATCCCTCCCCCCTCTAAGCAATGCCGAACTCGCCGAGTTCGCCTCGCTCGCCATGATCGTCGTCGATCCGACGATGGACCGGGTGCGCGGTGCCAACCCCGCGGCGGCGAAGCTGCTCGGCGTCGCCCCGGACACGATAGAGGGGCTGCGCTTCAGCCGCCTCCATCCCGGGCAGGTGCCGGCGCTGATCGTCTTCTCCGAGGCGGTGCTGACGCTTGGGCGCTACTGGACACGGACGCTGACCCCGCGCCACGGCGCCGGCAAGGAGCTGTGCGTCGAGTATCGTGGCGACCGGGTGCCCGGCCCGGATGGCCACGACCTGCTGCTGATCACGATGATCGATCTGCTCGAGCAGGAGCAGCATGCCAAGGACACCGAGGCGAACCGCTTCCTGACCAGCGGTATCGCCGAGTGGCTGCGTATCGACCGGATCTTTCGTGACATCGAACGCGAGAACCAGCTGATCCTCAAAGCGGCGGGAGAAGGCATCTATGGTGTCAACGCCGAAGGCAGGACCACCTTTCTCAATCCCGCCGCCGAGGCACTGCTCGGCTGGCCGGCGGAAGACCTCGTGGGCCGCGACATGCACACCAGCGTCCATCACCATCATGCCGATGGCCGGCACTACCACAATGGCGATTGCCCGATCTACGCGGCCTTTCGCGATGGCGCCGTGCATACCGTGGCGGATGAGGTGTTCTTCCGCCGCGACGGCTCGTCGTTCCCTGTCGAGTACACCTCCACGCCGATCCGCAATCGAGGGGTGATCGTCGGGGCGGTGATCGTCTTTCGTGACGTGACGCTGCGTCGCGAGGGAGAGGAGCGGCTGAGGAACGCGTTGATTGAAGTGGATCGCCTGCGTGAGCGCCTGGAACTGGAAAACGCCTATCTCCAGGAAGAGATCCGCAACGACATCGACCAGCGCGGTATCGTCGGCCAAAGCCCCGCCATCGACGCTATCTGCCAGCAGATCGAGTTGGTCGCCCCAAGTGACGCCAGCGTGCTGATCAGCGGCGAGTCCGGTACCGGCAAGGAGCTGATCGCGCGCGCCATCCATGATGCAAGCGCGCGCAGAGACCGCCCGATGATCCGGGTCAACTGCGCCGCGGTGCCGCGCGATCTGTTCGAGAGCGAGTTCTTCGGTCACGCCAAGGGCGCCTTCACCGGCGCGCTGCGCGATCGCATCGGCCGCTTCGAACTCGCCGATGGAGGAACGCTGTTCCTCGACGAGGTGGGCGAGATCCCCCTCGAGCTCCAGGGCAAGCTGCTGCGCGTGCTCCAGGAGGGCCAGGTGGAGCGCCTCGGCGAGGCGCGAACGCGCCAGGTCGACGTACGCATCATCGCCGCGACCAACCGTGAACTCACCCGCGAGGTACGCGAAGGACGCTTCAGGGAGGATCTCTACTTTCGCCTGAACGTCTTCCCGATCCATGCGGCTCCACTGCGCGAACGGCTGGAGGACGTACCGCTGCTGGTCGCCCACTTCCTGCAGAAACCCGGGCGCAAGGGATTCCTCGACGGGCTGAGCGTCCGCGCTGTCGATATGGCACGACTGCAGAACTACGACTGGCCGGGCAATATCCGCGAATTGCAAAACGTGATCGAGCGAGCGGTGATCCTCGCCCGCGATGGCAAGCTGACGATCGACCTGCCCAATGGACGGGCGATCCAGACTCCCCCGCCGACAGCACCGCCGCGCCCAACCGAGATAAGGCGCGAAAGCGATCGCCGCGCCGCTGAACGTGCCGACATCGAAGCGGCGCTGCGCGCGGCGAATGGCAAGGTCGCAGGACCGGGCGGCGCCGCCGAGCTGCTCGGGGTGAAGCCGACCACCCTCTCCTCGCGGATCAAGACTCTGGCACTGAAACCGTGGAAGTATCGGCCCTAGGCCGTGGATGAAGGCCGTCCGCGCTCGCGAACGCGGCGCTGAAAGCCAGCTCGTACGCGAGTCCGAGGACACGAAACCCGGCCTCCCCGCCCACCGACTCCCGGTACGCGATGAACAATCAAGATAAGAAGGGTAATCTTGAATTTTAAGCCAAAACGTAATGTAAATTTAATAATACGTATTATGCGTAATGGTGACTGAGCATATAGGACTGAGGTAGACTTGATCGAGCGCAGCGTCTCCGGACCTAACTTGCTCCACCCCGCTCGCGCCGCCCCTCCCCGAAGGCATGCAGCAACGGAGATCCACCGACATGGCCCGCATCGGCATCCAGTACGAAGACGTACAGCGAGCGATCGAGACCCTGATCCAGCGAGGAGACGCGCCCAGCGTGCAGCGTATCCGCGATGTGCTCGGCACCGGCAGCTTCACCACCATCAGCGACCATCTGCGCGAATGGCGCAGCCGTCGTGAGGAAAATCGCGATACGCCGCTGCCCCAGGGCATCCCCGAGCGCCTGCAGGACGCGCTGATGGGACTGTGGCAACAAGCCCAGGAAGAGGCCTATGAAGGACTCTCCTTCTATCGTCGCCAAGCCGATGAAGGCGTCAGCGAAGCCAAGGCACAGGCCGAGCAGGCGCAGCGCTATGCCGAGGACACCCAGCAGAGGCTTGCTGCGCTGGGCGAACGACTCGACGCCACCCTCGCCCGGCTCGAGGAGAAGACCTCGGGGCTTGCTCGTACCGAAAGCGAGCTGCACCAGACCCGCGCACTGCTGGAAGAACGCGACCAGCGATTGCAGATGCGCGATACCCAGATCGCCTCGCTGAGCGAGGAGCGCGACCGGCTGGAACGGGAGCACCACCAGGCCGTGGAAGGACTCGAACTCGCCCACCGCAAACGACTCAGCCAGGAAGAAGCCCGCCACGAAACAGCCGAGAGCCGGCTGATGCAACTGCTCGACGCCGCACGGCATGAAAAGGCCGAGCAGGAGAAACAGAGCCGCCGGCGCATGGAGCAGTTGGAAGAAAGAATCAGTCGGCTCAGCACCCAGATCGAAGAACAGCGCCGCGGGCTGCAGGAAGAAGAGCGCAAGCACCGTGACCTGATGCTACACGCCCAGCAGACCGATCAGCTGCTCAACGAAAGCCGTGCACACAATGACCGCCTCGCCCGCGACCTGAGCGAACGTGACAAAGAGCTGGCGCGGGTGAGAACCGAACTACGAGTGTTGCAGGAACGTGCCGCCCGGGCACCGATTCCTCCATTCATCTACTGAGCCCTGCTCTCTTCGCTGACGCACGCACTGCCGCGATTCACTCCGGGCCATTCCGCCTAACCTGCGGGATGGCCCGGAGCGACGAATGTCCGACTGACTGTCAAAGGTCGTGTTTGCGTCGGGATAGATGCCACCGAGGCTCGGGCGCTATTTCTTACTTTTACAAGATAACGGTATAAATTCAATTGCCGAATAGCGCTCTCGTCACTGCGATCAGCAATGCCACGCCGCCTCCCACCACAGCACCGTTGACTCGAATCCACTGTAGGTCGGGCCCGACCTTCTCCTCGATGGTACCGACCAAGCGCTGGGTAGGCATTCGAGCCTCCGAGAGCGATTCACGCACGATGGCGCCAATGAACCCCGGATGATCATCGATCAGCTCGCCGCACCAGCGGCGCAGCCGCGCATCGAAGCGTGCCCTGCCGCTCGGCTCGACCAACTGGCGATCGATCAGTCGGTCGATGCCGCGATCGATATAGCGATTGAGCTGCGAGCCGTCGCTTGCGACTTTTTCCGCCAGCCAGCGCTGGAAAAAAGCCAACCAGCTGCGTGCCCCGCCCTGGCCGACGAACGCCTCGAACAGCGTTTGCTTGCCACGCTCGAGCGCTTGCGCCAGCTTGTGCTCCCCTGGGCGTCCGAGCCTGGCGGCGGTCAGGCGCAGCTGGGCACGCATTCGCAGTCGCAACGGATGACACGGATCGGCCTCCACTTCGACCAACTGCTCACGCGCGGCGCGCAGGATCTGGTCGAGCAGACGTTCGATCTTGTCCCGGTCGTCATCGCCCTGGAGGAACCGCTTGCCCAGCCATACCTTGACCCGCTGCCAGCGCCCCTCCTCCGACAGCGCTTCGAGCTGTTCGAGCAGCATGTCACGCAGCAGGGCGAACAGCTGGGGATCCACCAGCAGCCGATCGAGCAGCCCAAGCGCGCCTTGCCACAGCTGCTCTTCGAGTCGCCGGTCGCTGGCCAACCGACGCAGCAGCGGAGCGAGCTGCTCACGCACGTCGATGCGCTCGACGAGCCGGGCGAGCAGTTCATCGGCCAATGCCTCCACCCGCGGGTCGCCGAGTCGCGCAACCCATTTGACGCATTGGCCACGGGTGAAGCGGCGAAGCGCTTCGCGCCCTTCGCCATGGCGCAACCGCTGGCTGATCAGGTCGGCGAAGGAGAGCTGGGACAAGCGTTCGCGCAGCGCCGCGGGCGAAAGCCACTCCCGCTCGACCATATCGACGATGCCACGGGAAAGCGCCGCACGGCGCTTGGCGATCAGATTGGTATGACGGGAAAGCAGCGGGATCGGTACCCGGCGAAACAGCGCGGTGACCGCGAACCAGTCGGCGACGCTGCCGACCAGTGCCCCTTCGAAGGTGGTGACCAGTATCTGCGCCGCGGTGGATGGCAACCAACCCTGTGCCAGGGTCAGCTCCGCCGCGGCGAAGCCACCGGCGGCAAACCCCAGGGCGACGCCACCGCGGTGGCGCGACAGCCAGCCGCGCGACGAACCTGCGCGCGATGCATCCATGCGGAACTCCAGACTAAGGAGGGAGAGCGAGACGCTACAGCAGCACGAAGGTATCGAACAACAATTTGAGATTGAGCGCCACGATCAAAAGCGCAATCGCCCATGCCAGCACCTTGGTCGACGCCTTGATCGCGAACTCGCCCATGCTTTCGCGCCGCGAGACGAACAGCACCAGCGGGATCACTGCGAAAGGCAGCTGCATCGACAGCACCACCTGGCTCAGGATCAAAAGCCTGCCGACGCCCTGCTCGCCGTATACCGCGACCACGTAGAGCACCGGCAGCACCGCGATCCCACGGGTGATCAGCCGGCGCAGCCAGGGCGCGAGGCGCAAGCGAAGGAACCCCTCCATCACCACCTGCCCCGCCAAGGTGGCAGTGACGGTGGAGTTGATCCCCGAGGCGAGCAGCGCGACGCCGAACAGCGTGGCCGCCGCCCCCACACCGAGCAAGGGTGCGAGCAGCTGGTAGGCGTCTTCGATCTCGACCACCTCCTGGCCCGCACCGTGGAATACCGCGGCGGCGAGGACCAGGATGCCGGCATTGACGAACAGCGCCAGACTCAACGCCAGGGTGCTGTCCCAGGTGGCGAAACGTAACGCTTCGCGTCGACCTTCGACGGTGCGCGGATAGTCCCGGGTCTGCACCAACGCCGAATGCAGGTAGAGATTGTGCGGCATCACCGTCGCCCCGATGATGCCGATCGCGATGTAGAGCATCGCCGGATTGGTGACGATCTCGGCATCGGGCACGAAAAAGCCGCCGACGATTCCTCCGATCGAGGGCGTAGCGAGCACCAGCTCGACCACGAAGCAGCCGAAGATGGTGGCCAGCAGCGTGATCACGAACGCCTCCAACCAGCGAAAGCCTTGGCGTATCAAGGCCAGCAGCAGCAGCGTATCGAGAATGGTGATCACCGCGCCCCAGGCGATCGGGATACCGAACAGCAGCTTGATCGCCACCGCGGTGCCGATCACTTCGGCCAAGTCACAGGCGATGATCGCCAGTTCGCACAGCCCCCACAGCGCCAGGTTGACAGGTTTCGAGCAGTGCTCGCGACAGCTCTGCGCAAGGTCACGATCGGTCGCGATACCGAGCCGCGCGCACAGCGCCTGCAGCAGTACCGCCATCAGGTTGGAAAGCAGGATCACGCAGAGTAGCGAATAGCCGAAACGGGATCCCCCCTCGAGCGAAGTCGCCCAGTTGCCGGGATCCATGTAGCCGACCGAGACCATCGCGCCGGGCCCGGTGAAGGCCAGCAAGCGGCGCGCCCAACCGGCGCCGCGCGGCACGCCGACGCTGCCCCGGCGGATATCGCTATTTTCGTTGGTGACCCTTCGCAGCATCCCGCCCCTCACTTTCGTCCCAAGCTGATTTTTAACTTAGCCAATCCTAGCTTCTATTTACCCAGGTTAAAAGATGACACCGACATCTCAGTCGATGCGGGACGAAGGAATACAACGCCGATGCGGCCCTACGTACGCGGGCCGGCAAAACGACGCCCGCAGTTTTCATCCCGCCCACGAAAAAGACCCGCGACCTGGGGGTCACGGGCCTTCAAGGCGGCTCAACGAGCGCGGATCAGTAAAAGGCGTTGGTGGTGTCGCTGTGGTCGGTGACGTCGCGAATCCCGCGCAGGTCCGGTACACGCTCGAGCAGGGTGCGCTCCACCCCTTCCTTGAGGGTCAGATCCACCGCGGCGCAGCCCTGGCAGCCGCCGCCGAACTGCAGCACGGCTACGCTCTCGCCGGTGATCTCGATCAAGCGGATCTCACCGCCGTGGGAGGCAAGGCCTGGATTGATTTCGCTGTAGAGAACGTAGTTGATCTGGTCTTCCAACGGACTCGAGGCATTGACCTTGGGCATCTTGGCGTTCGGCGCCTTGATCGTCAGCTGCCCACCCATGCGGTCGGCGTTGAAATCGACCACCGCATCCTCGAGAAACGGCTCGCTGTGCGCCTCGATCAACAGCACGAACTTCTCCAGCGGCAGGCGCAGATCGGTAGGCTCCTCCTCGCCGGGACGACAGTAGGCGAGGCAGGTTTCGGCATAGGGCGTGCCGGGCTGGGTGATGAACACGCGCACGCCGATCCCTTCGACGCCCTGTTTCTCGAGCAGCTCGGCGAGATAGTCCTGCGCACTGGCGGTAATCTGAAGGCCGGCACCCTCGATCACGCTCTCTTCGGTATGTTGCATGTCGAACTCTCTGCACTATATGCGGTGACGTTACGAGATGACGTATGGTGTCCATGGTACGCGATCGGCTCGTCGCGGTAAAACCAGAGCGATATTGTCAAGTATGGCGCGCGGGCGTACAGCATGACCGCGGTTCATCCAGCAGCGGAGAAAGATTCATTTCCCTAACGCTTACGCATCCGCGATCCTATACGGCTATTCGCCCGGACCAGGTCGTGCTGGGCCGATGGTGTGGTTTTCGCTACCATCCGGCATCGTCACGACCATCGCCATGACGCTCAGTCACGCCTCCCACCAGCTTGCAGCAGCAGAGAATGCCGTTCCCATGACCCGATCCCCGATCAGCCGCGAGACGACCCTCGCCGAACTCCAAAGCGCACTGCGACAGCGCATCCTGATCCTCGATGGCGGCATGGGCACGATGATCCAGCAGGAGCGTCTCGAAGAGGCGGATTTCCGCGGCGAGCGCTTCGAGCAGTGGCCGAGCGAGGTCAAGGGCAACAACGACCTGCTGGTGTTGACCCAGAGCGCGTTGATCAAATCGCTGCACCGTGCCTATCTCGACGCCGGTGCCGATATCGTCGAGACCAACACCTTCAACAGCACCAGGCTGTCGCAGTCCGACTACGGCATGGAAGTGCTGGTCCCCGAACTCAACCGCGAGGCCGCGCGGATCGCCCGCGAGGCCTGCGACGAAGTCGCCCTGGCCACCGGGGTGCCGCGCTTCGTCGCTGGCGTCCTCGGCCCGACCAGCCGTACCGCCTCGCTTTCCCCCGACGTCAACGATCCGGCCAAACGCAACGTCACCTTCGACCAGCTGCGCGAGAACTACTTCGAGGCGGCCGAGGCGCTGATCGAGGGTGGCTGCGATCTGATCCTGGTCGAGACGATCTTCGATACCCTGAATGCCAAGGCGGCGCTGTTCGCCCTCGACGAGCTGTTCGAGGCGCGCGGCGAAAGGCTGCCGGTGATGATCTCGGGCACTATCACCGACGCCTCCGGGCGCACCCTCTCCGGCCAGACCACCGAGGCGTTCTGGAACTCGGTACGCCACGCCAGGCCGCTGACCATCGGGCTCAACTGCGCGCTCGGCGCCGCCGATCTGCGCCCCTACCTGGAAGAGCTGGCGACCAAGGCCGATACCTTCGTCTCCGCGCACCCCAATGCGGGGCTGCCCAACGAGTTCGGCGAGTACGACCAGAGCGCCGAGGAGATGGCGGCGATCGTGCGCGAGTTCGGTGAAAGCGGGCTGCTAAACGTGATCGGCGGCTGCTGTGGCTCGACGCCGGAGCACATCGCTGCGATCGCCGCGGCGATGCAGGGCCTGGCCCCTCGCGCAGTGCCCGAGATCGCGCCCGCCTGCCGGCTCTCGGGCCTCGAGCCGTTCAACATCGACGCGGACTCGCTGTTCGTCAACGTCGGCGAGCGCACCAACGTCACCGGTTCCGCGCGATTCAAGCGGCTGATCAAGGAAGAAGACTTCACCACCGCGCTCGAGGTCGCGCTCGAGCAGGTGGAGAGCGGCGCCCAGGTGATCGACGTCAACATGGACGAAGGCATGCTCGACTCCCAGGCGGCGATGGTGCAGTTTCTCAACCTGATCGCCTCGGAGCCGGACATCTGCCGGGTGCCGGTGATGATCGACTCCTCCAAGTGGGAGATCATCGAGGCCGGGCTCAAGTGCGTGCAGGGCAAGGCGGTGGTCAACTCGATCTCGCTCAAGGAGGGCGAAGAGGCGTTTCGCCACCACGCCACGCTTTGCCGGCGCTTCGGGGCTGCGATCGTGGTGATGGCCTTCGACGAAGAGGGCCAGGCCGATACCTTCGCGCGCAAGACCGATATCTGCGCCCGCGCTTACCGCATCCTGGTCGAGGAGATCGGCTTTCCCGCCGAGGACATCATCTTCGACCCCAACATCTTCGCCATCGCCACAGGGATCGAAGAGCACGACAACTACGCGGTCGACTTCATCCAGGCGACCCAGTGGATTCGCGATCACCTGCCCCACGCGATGATTTCCGGCGGCGTCTCCAACGTGTCGTTTTCGTTTCGCGGCAACAACCCGGTGCGCGAGGCGATCCACTCGGTGTTCCTCTATCACGCAATCAAGGCCGGGCTGAGCATGGGGATCGTCAATGCCGGCCAGCTCGCGGTCTATGACGACCTGCCCACCGAACTGCGCGAAGCGGTCGAGGACGTGGTGCTCAACCTTCGCCGGGATGGCACCGAACGACTGCTCGAGATCGCCGAGCGCTATCGCGGCGACGGCTCGGGCGGCGCCAAGAAAGAAGACCTGGAGTGGCGCTCCCTGCCGGTCGGAAAACGCATCGAGCATGCGCTGGTCAAGGGCATCACCGTCTTCATCGAGGAGGACACCGAGCTCGCCCGCCAGGAAGCCAGCCGGCCGATCGAGGTGATCGAGGGGCCACTGATGGATGGCATGAACGTGGTCGGCGACCTGTTCGGCGCCGGCAAGATGTTCCTGCCCCAGGTGGTCAAGTCCGCCCGGGTGATGAAGCAGGCGGTGGCCTACCTGATCCCCTACATCGAAGCCGAAAAGAGCGGCGATGCGCAGACCAAGGGCAAGGTGGTGATGGCGACGGTCAAGGGCGATGTCCATGACATCGGCAAGAACATCGTCGGCGTGGTGCTGCAGTGCAACAACTACGAGGTCATCGATCTCGGCGTGATGGTCCCAGCGGAGAGGATCCTCACCACCGCCCGCGAGGTGGGTGCCGACATCATCGGCCTCTCCGGGCTGATCACCCCTTCGCTGGACGAGATGGTCCACGTCGCCAAGGAGATGCAGCGCCAGGGCTTCGAGCTGCCGCTGCTGATCGGTGGCGCGACCACCTCCAAGGCGCACACTGCGGTGAAGATAGAGCCCAACTATGCCTCTCCAGTGGTCTACGTCACCGACGCCTCGCGCGCGGTGGGCGTCGCAAGCCGGCTGCTCTCCCCCACGCTCAAGCCGGCCTACGTCGCCGAGATCCGTGAAGAGTACGAGCGGGTGAGGGAGCGCAACGCCAAGCGTCGGCCGAAGGCCGCCGACCTGAGCTACGCCCAGGCCCGCGCCCACAAGCCCAAGCTGGACTGGGCCGGCTACCAGCCGCCCCGCCCTGGCTTCATCGGGCTTAAGAGCTTCGACGACTACGACCTCAACGAACTGGTCGAGCGGATCGACTGGACCCCGTTCTTCATGAGCTGGCAGCTGGTCGGCAAGTATCCGAAGATCTTCGACGACGAAGTGGTCGGCGAGGCGGCGCGCACGCTGTTCGCTGACGCGCAGAAGATGCTCGCCACGCTGATCGATGAGCGCCACATCCAGGCCCGCGGCGTGATCGGCTTCTGGCCGGCGGCGACGGTGGACGATGACGTGATCGAGGTCTATGCCGACGAGTCGCGTCGCGAGGTGATCCAACGGCTCAACCATATTCGCCAGCAGAGCGCCAAGGGCCCCGGCGGCGTCTGCCTCAGCCTGGCCGACTTCATCGCACCCAAGCAGAGCGGCCGGGACGACTGGATCGGCGGTTTCGCGGTCACCACCGGCCACGGCTGCGACGAGCTCGCCAAGCGCTACGAAGCCGCGGGCGACGACTACAACTCGATCATGGTCAAAGCCCTCGCCGACCGCCTCGCCGAGGCCTTCGCCGAAAGGATGCACGAGCGGGTACGCAAGGAGTTCTGGGGTTACGCTCGGGACGAGGCGCTCGACAACGATGCGCTGATCAACGAGAAGTACCGTGGCATCCGTCCGGCGCCCGGCTATCCGGCCTGCCCCGACCATACCGAGAAGGCGACCCTGTTCACTTTGCTCGAGGCCACCGAGCGCAGCGGGCTCGAGCTGACCGAGAGCTTCGCGATGTGGCCTGCCGCCGCGGTCTCCGGCTGGTACTTCGCCCATCCCGAGTCGCGCTACTTCTCCACCGGCAAGATCGGCAAGGACCAAGTGCAGGCGCTCGCCACCCGCAAAGGCATGTCGCTCGAGACCATGGAGCGCTGGCTCTCGCCGGTGCTCTCCTACAACCCCGACGAATGAGCCGTCCCGCCGCCTTTCCACCCACCCGACGGGCACCGGTGGCAAGGCGGGCATGTCGCGTACAATCAGCGTTCCGTTCACCAGCCGACGTTTCCCGATGCCCTATCGCTGTCCCCTCTGCTTCGAACCGCTGCACGCCGAAGCCACCGGCCTGCGCTGCGCCAATCGCCATCACTTCGATCGTGCCCGCGAAGGTTACGTCCACCTGCTGCCAGTCCAGCGCAAGCACTCCAAGGCCCCCGGGGACGATGCATCGATGATCCAGGCTCGCCGCCGTTTTCTCGACGCAGGCCACTTCGCTGCCCTGCGTGAGGAACTCAGTGCCCGGCTGCTCGCCCGGCAGCCCGGGCGGATGCTGGACATCGGCTGTGGAGAGGGCCACTACACCGGCGCTTTCGCCGAGGCATTGGCGCAGACACCAGCGAATCCACCCAAGATAACGGTATATGGGATGGACATCAGCAAGCCCGCGGTGCGCCTGGCGGCCAAGCGCCATCGCAGCGCCGCCTTCTGCGTCGCCTCGATCCGCGAGCTGCCCTATCTCGACTCAAGCTTCGACCTGGTCAGCCGAATCTACGCACCGAGCGAGCCGAGCGAACTCCACCGCGTGATTCGTCCCGGCGGTGAGCTGCTGATCGTCACGCCCGGCAAGCGCCACCTGCATTCGCTGCGTGAGTTGCTCTACGCACAGGTCCAGGAGCACGACGAGGAAGATCCGCCACCGCCCGGATTCGCGCTGACCGACAGCGCGAAGATCGGCCATCGGATGACGCTCGACGGCGCGCAGGCGCTCGACCTGCTGCGTATGACTCCTTTCGCCTGGCGTGCCGATGAGTCGTTGCGCCAGCAAATCGCAAAAAGGTCGCGCTTTGACTGCGAGGCCGAGTTCCTGATACGCCACTACCGAAGGCTTTGAAACCGGCCCCGGTCAGCCACGGCGCTGCTGATGACGCTCGCGGTTGAGCTGGCGCGCACGCTCGGACTTGCGCAGCACCACGTAGCACGCACCCAGTCCACCATGGCGCGCCTGGGCGGAGCAGTAGGCCTGAACCTCGTCGAACTGGGCCAGCCACTTGGCCACGTAGGAGCGCAATACGTTGGCCGGGGACGCATCCTCCCTGCCCCGCCCGTGAACGATCAGCAGCGAGCGCAGCTGGTGGCTGTGCGCATCGCGAATGAAAGCGAACAGCTCGCGACGGCACTGCTCGAGGGCGCGTCGCTGCAAATGCAGCTGGGCCTCGATCGCATAGCGTCCATGGCTGAGTTTGTCGAACAGCCCGCTTTGGATCCCATCGCGGCGAAAGGCGAGCGGTTGGTCATGGGGCAGCAGCTCGACGAACTCATCGCTGAGGAAGTTGGTCTCCTGGCCGCTTGCCTCAGCGTTGGCCCGGCGGGCCAGCTGCGCCTCGCTCGGACTACGGCGCGCCGCTCGGCTATCGGCCTTGGCTGCACGCCTGACCAGAGGTGTCACATCGGCCATTTCACGTTCGAACAGCCGACGATCGCAATCTTCGAATGTCAATGGTCCGTCTCCTGCGCTGGAGAATGGGCGATCTGGCGTATCGAATCGGGCATCTCGGGCGCACTCTGCGCCGGCTCGAACAGCGTAGCGACAGGCGTATCCAACTGCGCCCGGCTCTGCTCACGGTAGGCCAGCAGCTTTTCGTTCAGTCTTTCTGCGCCGAAGGACGGCAGCAGCTCGCTCGGCGCCGCCTCCAGCGGCAGCGGCCAGGGCAGCTCTTCGATCACCCGCCACAGCGGCAGCGTTTCGAGCGACTGCGCGAGCACCCAGCGCGCCCCTTCCATCTCGGCGATCCAGCCCCGCTCGACCATCGGCGACATCAGGCTGCGATAGCCGCCACCGATCCGTCTGACCAACACCTTGCTGCTGACCGACTCGCCCTTGCGGTGCGCCTCGTGCAGCCAGGCGAGCACCGCCAGCGCCTGCCACAGCGGTGCGAATCGGCGCCACTCCCCGCGCTGGGTCTCGGCAAGCCATGCGATGAACTCAGCGCCGAGCAGGATGATCAGCCAGGAGGTGTAGATCCAGAGCAAGAACAGCGGCACCGCGGCAAAGGCGCCGTAGATCAGCTGGTAGGACGGAAAGTTGGCGACATAGAGACCGAAGCCGAACTTGGCCAGTTCGATCAACAGCGCCGTGAGCACCGCACCGGCAGCGGCGTGATGAAGCCGCACCCGGTAGTTCGGAATCACCATGTAGATGAACAGGAAGGCAAGGAAGCTGAGCAGCGGCGACAGCAACGACAGCAGCATGTCGTTGCTGACGCCTGCGACCGCATCGCTGAACAGCCGCAGCGACGCCACATAGGAAGAGATGACGAAGGCCGCACCGATCAGCAGCGGCCCCAGGGTCAGCACCGCCCAGTACATCAAAAAGCTCGACACCCCGCTGCGAGAGCTGCCCACCTGCCAGATGTCGTTGAAGGCCTGCTCGATGGTGACCATCATCATCACCGCAGTGATGAACAGGAACCCGAGGCCGACGAAGGTCAGGTTGCGCGCCTGGCTTGAGAAGTTGTTCAACTGTTCGAGCACCACCTGCCCGGTGGCCGGCACGAACTGTTGGAACAGGTAGCCCTGGACCTGCTCGCCCACCCCCTGGAACTCAGGCACCGCGGCCAGCATGCTGTAGAGCACGGTACTCAGCGGCACCACCGCGAAGAGTGTGGTGTAGGTCAGCGACGCGGCGGTCTTGAAGCCGCTGTGGCGCATGAAGCGCGAATAGAGCTGCGCCACCGCCTCGCCCAGCCGACGCTGGTCTTGGCCACGCGCAAGCGGCAGCGCCGCCAATCGATGAAGCCAGTTCAGTCGCATGTTCGAGCCCCGCGAGCGATGAGTCCATGCCGGCGTCGGATCGACGACGCCGGCACGAAGCGCGAGCAAGCCGCGCGTTGCCATGATCGAAGCCTATCATAGGCTTGCGACGACACGTTCGCGGCCACCGTGCGGGCCGCTATAATGCCAGCTCACCCAAGGCGGCGAGCCGCAGCCAATCGATCCAAGGAAGCGAGATGCAACCCTACGTGCTGGTGCTCTACTACTCACGCTCCGGTGCCACCCGCCAGCTCGCCGAGGCGCTGGCCACCGGCGTCGAGGAGAATCGCGGCATCGAAGCTCGACTGCGCACCGTGGCACCAGTCTCCAAGGTCTGCGAAAGCGTAGCACCGGAAATCCCCGCCGAGGGGCCGCCGTACGCAACCCTTGACGAGCTGCGAGACTGCGCAGGGCTTGCGATCGGCAGCCCCACCCGCTTCGGCAACATGGCCGCCCCGCTCAAGCACTTCATCGATGAAACCTCGGCGCTGTGGCTCAACGGTGCGCTGATCGACAAACCCGCTACCGCCTTCACTTCCACCGCCAGCATGCACGGTGGCCAGGAGGCGACGCTTCTGAGCATGCTGATACCGCTTTTGCACCACGGCATGGTCTACGCCGGCATCCCCTATAGCGAGGTTGAGCTGCTCGATACCGACGCGGGCGGCACACCCTATGGCGCAAGCCACCTGGCGGGAGCCGACGGCACGCGAGCGCTCACCGACAAGGAACTCAAGCTCGCCCGGCGCCAAGGCAACCGGCTGGGCCGCCTCGCGCTCGCCCTGCGCTGAGCGCGCTGTGTTTGGAATTCAGATCCGCCAGAGGAGCCACACACCATGAATCGTGATATCTCCGACGTCAGGCACGAGTACTCGGGCCATGGCATCGACCCCGACAATACGCCGGGCACCCCCTTCCCGCTCTTTTCGGAGTGGCTGCGCGCCGCCCTGGAGGTGGATCCCGAGGATGCCAACGCAATGACGCTCGCCACCGTCGACGCCGAAGGCACGCCTCATGCCCGTATCGTGCTGCTCAAAGGGTTCGATGAAAGCGGCATGGTCTTCTACACCAACTACCAAAGCCACAAGGGCAGCGAGCTCGATCATGCGCCGAAGGCCGCGCTGGTGTTCTGGTGGCCCAAGCTCTCCCGCCAGGTGCGCATAGAGGGCGCGGTCGAGCGCGTCGAGGCCGAGCTGTCCGATCAGTACTTCGCCTCCCGCCCGCGGGACAGCCAGCTCGGCGCCTGGGTCTCCCAGCAAAGCGTCGAGATTCCCGATCGCCGCTGGCTGGAGGAGCGCTGGAATCGCTTCGCCCAGGCCTATCGCGACCAGCCGGTGGAGCGCCCGCCCCACTGGGGTGGGCTGCGCCTGGTACCGGAGCTGATCGAATTCTGGCAAGGCCAGGGCAATCGCCTCCACGACCGCGTGCGCTACCATCGCCAGGCCAACGGTGACTGGCGCCGAGTCCGCCTGGCTCCCTGAACCGCTGCCCTAGGGCAGCGGCCCGGCGCGAGTCATCCGAGTTCGCGGGCGAAGAACGCCAGCGTGCGCTGCTTGGCCAGCGCAGCGGAAGGGGCGTCGAAGCTGGCGCGCTGGTCGCAGTTGAAGCCGTGCCCGGCGGGATAGATCTGCACCGCCACCTCGGGGTGTCGTTTGGCGACCTCCTCGACACCCTGGAGCGGGATGTGGTCATCGAACTCACCGAAGTGGAGCAGCACCGGCACGCGCGGCAGTTCGTCGACATCGTCGGGGATCCTGCCACCGTAGTAGCCGACCGCGGCGGCCAGGCCGCTCAGGCGGCTCGCGGCAAGCCAAGCGATGCTGCCGCCGAAGCAGTAGCCGACCACGCCGACCTTGGTACCACTCTCGGCCGCGGCATAGTCGATCGCCGCCTGGGTATCGGCCAGGGAGAGATCGAAGCGCAGCTTGCCGAGCAGCTCCCTCGCGCGAACCATGTCCTCTCCTTCATAGCCAAGCTCGACGCCCGGCTCGATACGGTCGAACAGCGCCGGCGCCACCGCGAGATAGCCTTTTGCGGCGAAGCCGTCGGCCACCGAGCGAATGTGGGAATTGACCCCGAAAATCTCCTGCACCACTACCAGCGCTCCCTTGGGAGCACCATCGGGACGGGCCACGTAGGCGCTCAGGGTGGCGCCGTCGCGGGCGGTGAGGGTGATGCTCTCGCTATCCATCTTGCTGCTCCTTTGGTTTTCATCAGTGACTGGGATTCGCATGCGCTGATGCCCGAGGGCAGCGAGCGACCCGCTACGCGGTTTTCAGCCCGGCGAAGTCTCCAGGCGCAGCCGCTGCCAAGCGTCCTCGGGCGGATTGAGCGACAGCCGGGCGATGATCACCTGTTCTTCCATATCGAGCCGCAGCGAAAAACCGAGCCGCTCCAGCAGCCCCCGCATCGCCATGTTGTCGGCCATCACCCGACCGTGCATCTCGAGCACCCCGGTATCGCGGGCATAGTCGATCGCCTTCTCCATCAGCCGGCGGCCGATGCCCCCACGCTGCAGGTCGTCGCGGACGATCACCGAGAATTCGGTGCGCAGGTTGTCGCTGTCGGTATTCAACCGCACCACGCCGAGCATCTCGCCGCTGCCGTCTTCCGCCTGGCTCACCTCCTGGTCATCGTCCAGCCGCGGCTGCTCGTGGCGCTCGAGCACGAAGGCCATTTCACGGTCGTAGTCGATCGCCGCCAGCTGGGCCAGCTCCTTGCGGCTCAGCACCGCCTTGTGCTGGAAGTAGCGAAAGCGAATGCTCTGCGGGCTGAGCCGCGCGTGGAACCGCTCGATCAGCGCCGCGTCCTCGGCGCGCACCGGGCGCAGCACCACACGGTTGCCATCCTCCAGCGCCAGGGTCTCGCGCAGCCCCTCCGGATAAGGGCGGATCGCTTGACGCACCGGCTCGCCAAAATCGAGCGCGTAGTCGATCGCGACCAGTTCGTCCTGCTCGAGTACCAGCGGGTTGATCTCGAGACCGCGCATGTTAGGCAGATCGGCACACATCTGCGACAGCGTCACCAGCAGCCGGCAGAGTCGTTGGATCGACTCCTCGAGACGCCCCTGGCGCCCCTCGAGGCGCTCGACCATCAGTTGGTAGACCTGGCTGCGTTCGATCAACTGGGCGGCCAGCGCCATGTTCAAAGGCGGCAGCGCGACCTGGCGGTCACGCAGTACATCGGTGCGATAGCCGCCGAGGCCGAACACGATCACCGGGCCGAACACCGCATCCTGGGTGATCCCGGTGCAGATCGATAGCGAACGGCGGCCGCGTCGCATCGGCTGGAGGCAAAAACTGTAGAGTTCGCTGGCGGGATGACACTCCGCGACCCGTTCGCGCAACCGCTCGATCGCATCGAACATCGCCTGGGGCGTGGCGACGTCCTGGATCAGGCTGAGGTGCTGGGGGGCCAGGCCGCGGGTATCGAGATGATCACGCTCTCGAAACGGCAGGCAGTGC
Organism: Halotalea alkalilenta; assembly: GCF_001648175.1. Lineage (NCBI taxonomy): Bacteria > Pseudomonadati > Pseudomonadota > Gammaproteobacteria > Oceanospirillales > Halomonadaceae > Halotalea > Halotalea alkalilenta. The sequence goes on from NZ_CP015243.1 coordinate 2,726,584, forward strand.
TCGGCGTGCACCGCCTTGACCGCCAGTGCGCCGAACGCACGCCGGGCGACTTCCATCCCCTCCTGCGCGCTCTGCACGTATTCGCTCTGGGCGATGCCGATGCCATAGGCGTTGAGCACCTGCCCGGTCTCTTCGTGAGTCAGGCTCTCGCGCCCTCGCGTCCGGGCGCGCTCGATCAACGCCTGGGCCCGGGCGCGGAGAGAAGACGAAGTGGCGAAGCCCGCCAGCGCCGGCGTCTCCCACAGCTGCGCTTGCGCCTGTCGATGGGCCTCGAGGCGCAGGAAAGCACGCACCGCGCGCTCGGGGGTCGAGAAGCTGGCGAGATTGGCGCGCGCGAAGCGCTGCTGGATCTCCTCGGCATCGTCGTGGCCCATCCAGGCGGCGAGCACCGGCCGCGACGCACCGGCCGCGGCCTCGATCAGCGCCTCGGCGCTCTCCACCGACCCAGCCAGGCGGGTCGGCGCATGCAGCACCAGCAGCGCATCGACCCCGGGGTCGGCCAACAGTAGCCGAGTCGCCGTGGCGAAGGCCTCGGGCCGGGCCGCACCGCCGAGATCGAGCGGCACCGTCGGCCAGCCCTCGGCGAGCAGCCCCGCCTCGATCAGCGCCCGCTGGGTCAGTTCACTGGGTTCGGCCATCACGCCGCCGCCCAGCACCAGCGCATCGGCGGCGAGCAGCGAGGGCGCCAGGCCGTTGCCGACGATCATCAGGCGAGGACCGCGATAGCCGCGGCCGATCCGGGTGAGCACTTCGAGGCTGTCGTAGATGTCGTCCAGCGCCTCGATTCGCACCGTACCGGCGCGCCTGAGCGCCGCATCGAGAATCATCGCCCGGTGGGGAATCCCCGGCGTCGGTGCCACCCCGAGGCGCTCGGACACGCTGCTGCGGCTGCCGCCGATCGCCAGCACCAGCCGGCGCTTGGAGGCTTCGCGCAGCGCAGTGACGAAATGGCGCGCATCGGTGATCCGCTCGATATGCAAAAGGATCGCCTGTGCCCGCGTGCGCTGGCTGACGAAGTCGAGCATGTCGGAGAGCCGCACGTCGACGCTGTCGCCCAGGGTGATCAGGTGGGAGAGACCGATGCCGCGACCCCGGGACCAGGCATTGATCGCGGCTCCCAGCATCCCCGACTGGCCGAGGTAGGCGAGCCGGCCGCGCAGCGGCGCCTCGGCGGCGAAGGTAGCGTTGAGCCGCGCCTCGGGAACCGCCACACCCAGGCAGTCGGGGCCGATCACCCGGATGCCCAGGCGCAGGGCGATCTCCGAGAGCCGTTCGCGCACCCCTGCGAGATCGCTGCGCTCGACGTCGCCGGCATCGTCATCGCGCAGCAGTATCACCGCGCGCACGCCGTGGTGACCGAGCGCCTCGAGCAGCGCGGGAGTGCGCCCGATCGGCACGCAGGCCACCGCGAGCTCGATCTCGTCGGAGACCGCGGCAAGCTCGGTCAGCATCGTCACGCCGCTCGCGTCCACGCGTCCCGGACGCACATCGAGGGCATAGAGGATGCCCGGGAAGCCGCCCTCGAGGAGGTTGTCGAGCACCACTGAAGCGAGCCCATCATCGTTCGTACTTCCCACCAGTAGCAGCGAGGCGGGAGAAAAGAAGCGGCGCAGGAAGCGTGTACCGAGAGAGGGACGAGACGCACTGATCAAGGGGCGGGACGGACTGGCCAAGAGACACCTCTTCGAACCGGGCGATGGCGCTCGGCCATCTGGAGGACACCGCGCGCGTGGTGACATCCCCTAGTCTATAGCGCAACATGGAGTCACGCACGATCGCATGCGCGACACCCGGCCGCGACGCCCATCCAGACAGGACAAGCGGATGATCACCGCCCTCATCAGCCACCCCGCCTTCCACCATCACAATGACCAGCACCCGGAGAATCCGCTGCGTCTCAAGGCGCTGGAAACCCGGCTCGCCGCCCGTGGACTCAATCGCCAGCTGCATCAGTTCGATGCCCGCCCGGCCACCGACGAGCAGCTTCTCGCGGTGCACGCCGAGCACTACCTCGCCCGTCTCCAGCGCTTGGCGAACCGAGCGGACGCCGAGCATCGCGCGCTGGAAGCCGCCCCCGACACGCCGATCGACGCCGCCCGCCTCACCGCCGCCCGCCTCGCCGCGGGCGGCGTCGCGCGCGCGGTCGACCTGGTGATGCGCGAGCAGTGCGACAACGCCTTCTGCGCGATACGCCCACCGGGTCATCATGCCGAGCGCGACAGCGCGATGGGCTTTTGCCTCTACAACAACGTAGCGGTTGGCATCGCCCAGGCCCGTCTTCGCTACGGCGTCGAGCGCATCGCACTGATCGATTTCGATCTGCACCAGTGCAACGGCAGTATCGACATCTTCGCCGACGATCCGGGTGTGCTGATCTGCTCGAGCTTCCAGCGCGACCTGTTCCCCTGGCGCTACCAACGCGAAGCGCCGGCCAATGTGGTCAATGCGGCCCTCGCCCCCGGTGAGGGCGCGGAGCGCCTGCGCGAACTGATCGATCACGACTGGCTCCCCCGGCTCGAGGCCCACCGTCCCCAGCTGGTTTTCCTCTCCGCCGGCTTCGACGCCCATCGAGAGGATCCGCTCGGCGAGCTGTGTTTCGAGGACGCCGACTTCGTCGAGCTGACCCATTTCGCCCTCGGGGTCGCCGAGCGCCACGCGCAGCGTCGGCTGGTCTCGGTGCTGGAAGGCGGCTACGCGCCCAAGACACTGTCGCGATGCGTAGCACTCCACCTCGACGCGCTCGCGGGCCTCGGCGTGCGCGAAACGCCGAGCGAGCTGCCGGGCTGAGCCGCTGTTCGGCCACGCTGTGCTAGGATGGCCGAATCACAGCTCCCCGACGCGACCGTTCACCGATGACCGACTCCCTCGACCAGGACGCCGCCCTGCGCATCGCCGCCGGACGCAAGCCCTTCATCGAACCGCTGCGCCTTGGCGAACGCCTGAAGGCCTTCCGGCTGGCGCGCCAATGGACCCTCGAAGAGGTCAGCCAGCGCACCGGGCTTGCTCGCTCGACGCTGTCGAAGATCGAGAACGACCAGACCTCGCCGACCTTCGCAGTGGTGCAGAAGCTCGCCAACGGCCTGGGCCTCGACCTGCCACAGCTGCTCAAGCGCCCGGGCGGGGTACAGCGCACCGCCGGGCGCCGCGACCTGACCCGGCGCAACGAAGGCAAGCCCCACCCTACCCCGACCTACGAGCATGAACTGCTCTCCTGGCAGCTCGCGCACAAACGAATGGTGCCGTTCAAGACCATCGTCCATGCGCGTAGCATCGATGACTTCTCCGATTGGGTGCGCCACGGGGGCGAGGAGTTCTTGATGGTGCTGGAAGGGTCGATCCTGCTCTACAGCGAGTTCTACGAGCCGCTGCGCCTCGATGCCGGCGACAGCCTCTACTTCGACAGCGACATGGGGCATGCCAAGGTATCGATCAGCGAGCAGGACGCGGTGGTGCTGTCGGTCTGCACCTATATCGAAGACGCGCTCTGATTCAGTCTACCGGCTCATCGTGGAGATCATCCCCGTCAGCCCTCTCAATCCTTCGCCGAGGAGAACCGAGATGCAAGGCATCGACACCGCCACCCGCACTGAGCTCGAGGCCAGCGCCTTTCGCCGCCTGCTCGCCCATCTGGACGAGCACAAGGAAGTCCAGAACATCGAACTGATGATCCTCGCCGACTTCTGCCGCAACTGCCTGTCGAAATGGCTGGTCGAGGCGGCCCGGCAAAAGGGCCTGGAGCTCGACTACGAAACCGCTCGCGAACATGTCTACGGCATGCCCTACGACGAGTGGAAGAACCAATTCCAGGCACCCGCCACCGCGTCGCAGCTCGCGGCGCTGGCCGCGCGCCAGGCCGCCAAGGAGCAGCAGCAGTGAGCGCGGAGATCGCCTTCACCGCACTGTCGGTCGCGGTACTGACGATTTCCGACAGCCGTGACGAACACACCGACGGCTCGGGTCGGACCCTGGTCGAGCGGCTCGAGTCCGCCGGCCATCGCCTCCACACCAAGCGCATCGTGCCCGACGACAAGTACCTGATTCGCGCCGAGGTCGCGGCCTGGATCGCCGACCCGGCGGTGCAGGTGGTACTGACCACCGGCGGCACTGGCTTCACCGGCAGGGACTCCACCCCCGAAGCCGTCGGCGTGCTGTTCGACAGCCACATCGACGGCTTCGGCGAACTGTTCCGTCAGCTCTCCTACGCCGAGATCGGCAGCTCGACGATCCAGAGCCGGGCGCTGGCCGGCTTCGCCAATGCCACCGTGGTGTTCTGCCTGCCCGGCTCGACCGGCGCCTGCCGCACCGCCTGGGATCGTATCCTGCTCGAGCAGCTCGACTGCCGTCACCGCCCGTGCAACTTCGCCAGTCTCGTTCTGCACGGAAACCACGGCCATGGCTGAGTTGCACACCCTGGCGCAGGCCCTCGAGACCCTGCTCGAGGGTGTCTCGCCGGTCGAGCGTGAAACCGTCGCCCTCGAGTCGGCCTGCGGCCGCGTGCTCGCCGAGCCGATCGTGGCGCTGCGCGATGCCCCGCCTTTCGATGCCAGCGCGATGGATGGCTATGCCCTGCGCGCGGCCGACGCCGGGCGCCGGCTGCCGGTCGCCCAGCGCATCGCCGCGGGTGCCGCCCCAGCGCCCCTCGCCCCCGGCAGCTGCGCGCGGATCTTCACCGGCGCGCCGCTGCCACCCGGTGCCGACTGCGTGGTGATGCAAGAGCAGGTGAAGGTGGCCGATGGATCGGCCGAGATACCGGCGGGCCTGGAGACGGGCGCCAACGTTCGCCGCCGCGGCCGCGAGCTCGCCGCGGGCGAAACCCTGCTCCAGGCGGGTCATTGGCTCGACGCCGCCGCGGTCGGGATGATCGCCTCCCAGGGCCATGCCCGGGTCGCGGTGCGCCGCCGCCCCAGGGTCGCGCTGCTGGCCACCGGAGACGAGTTGACCGCCCCCGGCGAGCCGCTCGCGCAGGGGCGAATCTACGACTCCAATCGCTACATGCTCGGCGCCCTGCTGCCACGCTTCGGCTTCGAGGTGATCCATAGCCAGCGGGTCGCCGACCGGTTCGAGGCCACCGCCGATGCGCTCGGTGCTGCGGCGCAGCACACCGATGTGGTGGTCACCAGTGGCGGGGTCTCGGTCGGTGAGGAGGACCACGTGCGCGCCGCGGTCGAGAGCCGTGGCCGGCTGAGCCTTTGGCGCCTCGACATCCGCCCCGGCAAACCGCTGGCGCTGGGGCGGCTGCCGCGCGAGGCTGGGGGCGAGGCTTGCTTCGTCGGTCTGGCCGGTAACCCGGTGTCGAGCTTCGTCGGCGCCTGGCTGTTCCTGCGCCCGCTCGCCGCCGCCTTGCTCGGCGCCCCCGCCCTCGCCGCCCTGCCCCGGCTGCGTGCGTGCGCGCAGTTCAGCGAACGCACCAGCGGGCGCTGGCACTACATGCGGGTGAAGCTCGACCACCAGCGCCAGGACGGCGTCGCCTGCGCCTTCTCCTACCCCGACCAGGACTCGTCGCTGCTGCGCTCATGCATCGATGCCGATGCCCTGGCGGTGATCCCGCCCAATGCCGAGATCCATCCCGGCGCGATGATCGACTGCCTGCTGCTGCGCTAGGGCGTGGTAGCACGCTTTGGACCGGCGTTCAGGCGCTCGAAAGCCGGCGTTCGAGATCGGGCCATAGCCGCGCGAAGGTGCCCTGGAGCAGCGGGTAGTGCTCTGAAAGCCACGGGTTCAGCGCGGCAAGGCGATTGGGGCCGCTCAGCCGCCGGCCGACGCCTTCGATCGCACCGAGGGTGAAATCGAAATCCGCGTATCGCTCGAGCCAGCGACCGGCGACCAGCGCCTCGAGCAGCGCCGCCTGGCGCACGGGCAGTGCGCGGCTCGAGAGCAGCCGGTAGCAGCGCGCGGCGAGCCCCGGGTCGAGGCGGTCGCGGGCGAGGAAATGATCCCAGACGATATCCAGTGCGACGCCGGCGACCCGACGCTCGGGAATGATCTCGAGCAGCGCACGGACCTCGGGATGATGATCGATCGTGGCGTCGACCCGGCGGTGCATGCGCACTCCACGCTCCACCTCGGCGGGCAGATGCCCGAGGTCGGCCCCTTTGATACCGTCCGCGACCAGGTTGCCGAAGAGGAAATCATCGCTGCCGGAGGCGGCGAGCAAGGCGTGACCGATGAAATTCATCGTCAGTGACAGTTGGTGGGCTTGGGCAGCCCGGCAAGGCGGGCGGCGATGCGCGCGGGGCTCTCCTGCGCGCCACCTTCGGGAAACAGGGCGAGCAGATAGAGCGAACTGCCTTTCTCGTCACCAAGCGATGCGCGTACCGCCTTGATCAGCGGGCGCATCGCCGGTGAGAGTTCGAAGCGCGCATAGAACTCGCGCAGAAGCTCGAGGATCTCCCAGTGCCGGGCATCGAGCTCGCGCCCTTCGCGCGCAGCGAGCGCCACCGCCACCTCAGGCGTCCACTGCGCCAGTTCGACCAGGTAGCCCTCGGGATCGAGCGCGACCGATCGCCCGTCGATCTCAAGCCGTGCGCCCTCTGATCGGATATCGCTCATCTACGCTCCTTTTACTGGTTCGCTGTCGGGACTAATACCAACTGATCGTCTTCGCGTACTTCGCGCTCAACTCGACGAATCCGCCAACGTCGATGACTTCGATACCCGCCGCCACCCGCGATGAGAGCCCTCGCGCGTCGAGATCCTCGCGCAGCGCATAGAGCTTCGCGGGCGTGCCTGACAATCGCGCGGCGCCAGGCGCGAGGGCGCCGTTGACGCCATCCTCGATCAGCAGCAGCGCGTCACCTTCGCCAAGCGTCGCCGCAAGCCTTGCGATGAGTGACTCGGCCTCGAACGGTGAGCGGTTGAGCAGGTGGAGAATCATCCTGGCTCCAATCAGAAAGTGAAGACTCGGTCGTACTCGCGAACCAGCTCGGCCAGCTCGGCGAATTCGACCTCATGGGCCAGCGCCTCGGTATCGAGCCCTCGCTCGCTCAGCGAGGCCTCATCGACGTAGAGCCGCTCGATATCGTAGAGCGCGAGCACGTCGAGCGTCGGCGCGGTGCCCTTCTGGCCCAGGGCGCCCGCCCCCTGCCCCTCGACCAGCGCCATGACACCCTCGTCGCAGAAATGAAGCGCCACCTCGCAGCCGAACGTCGCCCCGACCAGGGCGAGATCGAGCGCTTCGCGCAGCCAGCTGGTGCCGTGAGGCGCATGGCGAACGACGATCAACAAGGAGACGGGCGTATCGGGCATTTAACGATCCAATGAGTCGGCGAAGAAGGTACGGGTCAGGCGAAGGTCAAGGTACGATCGGTGATCGCGGTGGCATGAACCAATTGCCCGAGCCCGGCCAGCTCGAAACCCGGCGCGAGGCTATCCCCCTGCACCCCGTGACGCTCGGCCTCGCGGGCGTCGAGCAGACCGCGCTTCAGCGCCGAGGCGACGCAGACCATCAGCCGCGCGCCGCTCGCATCGGCAAGCGCCTGCCAGCGCGATGCGAGCCTGGGCTCATCCTGTGGCGGCGTCATCATCCGCGCCGCGTTGTAGACCCCGTCATGGTAGAAGAACACCCCTTCGAGCCGATGGTTCGAGGCAAGCAGTGCCTCGCCGAAGCGCAGCGCCGAGTGCGAGGCCTGGCGGCTGTAGGGGGTGCCCATGACCAGCAGGGTGTAGCGCAAGCCGTCGTTCATCGATGAGCCCAGACTGATCAGACAAGGCGCCATTCTAGCATTCATGCCCCGCACGGTGCCGAAACCGGCACGCCGGGCGAACGCCGCTTCGCCAAGAGGGTGCGCTAACGGGGCGGTGAGGTGCTGCCCCGAACCACCAGTTCATAGGGCAGCACCACGCGCGGCGCGGGAGTCGTTCCCCTGCCCTCTAGCAGATCGATCAGCATGGTCACGGCTTGCGTGCCGAAGGCCTCGGCGGGTTGGGCAATGGTAGTCAACGGCGGGTCGCTGTAGGAGGAGAACGCGATGTCGTCGAACCCTGCCACCGAGACGTCTCCCGGCACGCTGAGCCCGAGACGCTTGATCCGCTGCATGGCGCCGATCGCCATCTCGTCGCTTTCGCAGAAGATCGCCGTCGGAGGACGGCCTCGCGCCATCAGGCTGCCCGCCGCCTCGAAACCGGCATCCAGGGTGAAATCCCCAGGGTGGACGAGTCGATCATCGAAGGCGATCCCGGCCGCCTCCAGCGCATCGCGATATCCCGCCACCCGATCACGGGTCAACGGACTTCGGCGCGGCCCCTGGATCATCGCGATACGCCGATGGCCGAGTCCGATCAAATGCTCGGTGAGCGTGCGTGCCGCCGCACGGTTGTCCAGCTTGACGCTCGGGCATGGCGCATCGTCGAGCACCTCGCAGGCGTTGACCATCGGCAGCACTGTGCCTGCGGGAAATACATGGGCCCCGAACGGATTGGAGGCGCGCAGTTGGATCAGCCCATCGGCCTTGCGGGTGGTCACCATGCCGGCATAGCGCTCCTCCGTCTCCTCGTCACCGAGGGTGTTGCACAGCAGCACGCCATAGCCTTGCTGCTGCGCGGCCGCCTGGATGCCACTGATGACCCGGGCGAAGAACACATTGGCGATCGCCGGCACCAGCACGACGAGATTGTGGGTGCGCTGGGAACGAAACTGCACCGCCATGAGATTGGGCCTGTAGCCCGCGGCCGATACTGCCTCCAGCACCTTGGCGCGAGTCGAGGGCGCAACGATCTCTGGAGACTTCAAGGTCCGCGAGACGGTCGCGACAGAAACGCCCGCCAATTCAGCGACCTTGCGTATGTTGGTCATCCCAATCCATCCTTCTGCGTCGATCTGGCCGATTCACCGCGCGGTAGCCGCGACGGGGCAACGGCCAGCCAGCCTAACCGAATCTTCCCACCGCGTCCGCTCAGCATATGCCTGGCCCCGCAGGCCGCGGCACGAGGCCTTGGTGCAATGGACCCTCACTCATTGGGAGGTTAATCTGGATGAAAATGTAACCGGCTTCATTTTCATCATGTGTCCGGCATCCATCTCTTTCACCATGATCGGAGTACACAATGGCAGCTTCCCCAGCGCATCGGGTTCGCATCGGCATGATCGGCGGCGGCGAGGGCGCGTTCATCGGCGAAGTGCATCGCCTGGCCGCCGCTCTGGACGGCGCAGTCGAACTCGTCTGCGGCAGCTTCAGCCGTACCGCCGACAACAACCAGCGTACCGGAGCCCGGCTCGGCCTGGCGGCCGAGCGCATCCACGTCGATTGGCAGACCCTGCTCGAGGACGAGCGCCAGCGCCCGAGCGAGGAGCGTATGGAAGCAGTGGTGATCGTCACGCCCAACCACCTCCACGTTCCCATCGCCATCGCGGCTCTGCGGGCGGGCTTCCACGTGCTGTCGGAAAAGCCGGCGGCGCTTTCGCTGGCGCAGGCCCGGGAACTGGAGCAGGCCATCGAATCCAGCCAGCGGCTCTATGGCCTGGCCCATATCTATCTGTGCTATCCCATGGTCTGGCAGGCGCGCGAAATGGTCCGCGAAGGCCGGCTCGGCGCACTGCGCAAGATCCACGTCACCTACTCCCAGGGCTGGCTGGGTGATGGCGCCGCCACAGAAGGCAACAAGCAGGCGGCCTGGCGCACCGACCCGGCCCTTGCAGGCGTCAGCGGCTGCATGGCCGATATCGGTACCCATGCCTTCGGCCTTGCCGAATTCGTCTCGGGGCACACCGTCAACGCCCTTTGCGCGGCGCTGGGCACCCATGTGGAGGGCCGACGCCTCGACGATGACGGCGATGTCCTGCTGCGCACGGCCGAGGGTGCCACCGGCGTGCTCACCGCCAGCCAGATAAGCACCGGCGAGGAGAATTCGCTCGAGATCCGGATCCACGGCGAGCTGGGCGCTCTGGAGTGGCGCCAGATGGAACCCAACAGCCTGATCCATCGCGAGCTCAACGCGCCGCTGCGGGTACTGCGCGCCGGCATCGACCAACCCGGCCTGTGCGCCGAGGCCAAACGGCGATCGCGCCTGCCAGGCGGACATCCGGAGGGGTACCTGGAGGCGTTGGCCAATCTCTATCGCGACTTCGCCGCAGCCGTCCGTCGAGGCGACAGCGGAGCCGCGGAAGGCGTGCCGGGCATCCTCCAGGGGCTGCGCGGCATGGCCTTCATCGAGGCGGTCATCGCCAGCCAGAAAAGCGAACTCAAGTGGACGCCGCTGGCGGCCGATAGTCAGGCATAAGGAGCGCTTCGATGACTACGAAAAACACCGGCACGATGCGGGGCCCGGCCATCTTCCTTTCCCAGTTCATCGGCGACGAGCCGCCGTTCGACAACCTGGACAACATCGCACGCTGGGCTGCCTCCCTGGGCTACCAAGGCATCCAGCTGCCCACCACCGATCCACGCTTCATCGATCTCGCCACCGCGGCGCAAAGCCAGACCTACTGCGATGAGCTCAAGGGCCGCTGCGCGGCCGCGGGCGTCGAGATCAGCGAGCTTTCCACCCACCTGCAAGGACAGCTGGTGGCGGTGCACCCGGCCTTCGACTCGCTGTTCGACGATTTCGCCCCCACCGAGCGGCGAGGCAATCCCGCCGCCCGCACCGAGTGGGCGGTCGAGCAGCTGAAGCTCGCGGCCAAGGCGAGCCGCCGACTGGGGCTGAGCGCCCACGCGACCTTCTCCGGTGCGCTGATGTGGCCGTTTTTCTATCCGTGGCCGCAGCGCCCGCCCGGCTTGATCGAGGAAGGGTTCGCCGAACTCGCCCGGCGCTGGCGTCCGATACTCGACGCCTTCGACGAAGCCGACGTAGATCTCTGCTTCGAGATCCATCCCGGGGAGGATCTCCACGACGGGGCCTCGTTCGAGCGCTTCCTCGACGCGGTGGACCACCACCCCCGCGCCCACATCCTCTATGACCCCAGCCACCTGCTGCTCCAGCAGCTCGACTACCTAGCGTTCATCGACTGCTATCACGAACGTATCCGCATGTTCCACGCCAAGGACGCCGAGTTCCAGCCCAACGGGCGCAGCGGCGTGTATGGCGGCTACCAGGCATGGATCGACCGCCCGGGCCGGTTCCGCTCACTGGGAGACGGGCAGATCGATTTCCACGCCATCTTCAGCAGGCTGACCCAGTACGGCTACGGCGGTTGGGCGGTGCTCGAATGGGAGTGCTGCCTGAAGGATGCAGGCCAAGGGGCGGCGGAAGGCGCCGGCTTCATCAAGGAGCGGATCATCCAGCGTGCGCAGCATGCTTTCGATGACTTCGCGAGCGTCGCCCCCATCCCCGGGCGCAACCGAGCGATCCTCGGTCTGGACAGCAAACACTAACGCCTTGTGTAAAGGCCTCCCCAGCGAACCAAGAGGTGTTGCATGGTTACGATACGCATGCGCCTGAGCATCATGATGTTCCTGCAGTTCTTCATCTGGGGAGGCTGGTTCGTCACCCTCGGCACCTTCCTGGCACGCGATCTCGAGGCTACCGGCAGCCAGATAGGCATGGCATTCTCCACCCAGTCCTGGGGCGCGATCATCGCACCGTTCATCATCGGGCTGATCGCCGATCGCTACTTCAACGCCGAGCGCATCCTCGGCGTGCTGCACCTGGGCGGCGCCGCGCTGATGTATGCGCTGTACCTGGCGGACGACTTCTCGACCTTCTATCCGCTGGTGCTGGCCTACATGATTCTCTACATGCCGACGCTGGCGCTGGTCAATTCAGTCTCGTTTCGCCAGCTCGACGATCCCTCGAGCGAGTTCGCCAGGATCCGGGTATGGGGCACGATCGGCTGGATCATAGCGGGGCTTACGATCAGCTACGTGTTTTCCTGGGACTCGTCCCAGGCGATCGGTGCGGGCCTTCTGCGCAATACCTTCCTGATGTGCGCGATCGCAGCGCTCATCCTGGGGCTCTACAGCTTCACCCTGCCGCGGACACCGCCGAAGGCGACGAGCGGCGGTAGCAAGAAAGAGGGTGTGAAGGAGGTCTTGGGGATCGACGCACTCAGGCTGCTCAAGGACAGAAACTACGCGATCTTCTTCATCGCCTCCGTACTGATCTGCATTCCGCTCGCCTTCTACTATCAGAATGCGAACCCCTTCCTGGCCGAGATCGGCGTCGCCAATCCTACTGGTACGATGACGCTGGGGCAGATTTCCGAGGTGGTCTTCATGCTGATGCTGCCGGTGTTCATCCACCGCTTCGGCATCAAGGCGACATTGCTTATCGGTATGCTGGCCTGGGCGCTGCGCTATGCGCTGTTCGCCTTCGGCGACAGTGAAGGCTTGATGTTCATGCTGATCATCGGTATCGCGCTGCACGGCGTCTGCTATGACTTCTTCTTCGTTTCCGGTCAGATCTATACCGATGCCAAAGCAGGCGAACGCTTCAAGAATTCCGCCCAGGGGATGATCACTCTGGCGACCTATGGCGTGGGAATGCTGATCGGCTTCTGGGTCGCAGGCCATATCACCGAGTACTTCGCGACCAATGGAACCCATGCCTGGCAGGGCATATGGCTCTTCCCTGCGATGTTCGCGCTGATCGTCCTGGTGCTCTTCTTCCTCGCCTTCCGCGACAAGCACCACATCGAAGCACCGGCTCGAAAGCCACGGGATTGAGCGTGGCCCCGTGGCCCGGACCGACGAAGCCAGCCCAAGTGCCCCACCACCTGTACCTATCCACGTCCAAGATTACGAACGCATCGAGATGAAACTGAAAGGCCTGGGCCCCGTGAACAACGGAGCCCAGGCCTCACAGACCAGCTGAACCAACCGCCCGACCCCACCGATGCCATTCAGGATGGCGGAGTCGAGGTTTCAAGCAGGTCGAGCGTCAATCGTCGCCGCCGCCCCCCATACCCAGCAGGCTGAGCAGACTGAGGAACAGGTTGTAGATCGCGACGTACAGGGAAATGGTCGCGAGGATGTAGTTGTCCTGCCCACCGTGAATGATCTGGCTGGTTTCATACAGGATCATCGCCGAGGAGAGCAGCACGAAGCCCGCGGAGATCGCAAGCATCATGCCCGGCAGCTGGAACAGCCACGCCCCGAGCATCGACAGCAGCAGCACGATCACGCCGACGAAGATGAAATTGGCGAGAAAGCCGAAGTCCTTGCGGGTCACCAGCACCACCGCGGAAAGAGCGACGAAGGTCGCGCCAGTCATGCCCAGCGCGGTCATCACCAGCTGAGGACCACCGCTCATCGACAGATAGGCGCTGAGAATCGGTCCGAGCGAGAAACCCATGAAGCCGGTGAAGGCGAAGGTGGAAAGCAGCCCCGCAGCGGAGTTGGCGGTGCGGTGCACGAGGAACATCAGTCCGTAGGCACCGACCAGGAACAGCAGGATGTTCATCCGCTGCACCCCGAGGCCCACTGCCGCCGCCGCGGTGACCGCCGAGAACAGCAGCGTCATCGCGAGCAGCATATAGGTATTGCGAAGAACTTTATGGGCGATTATCGAGCGCTCGCCGGTGCGCTGACCGATGCCGTAGCTACGGTTTTCCATCTGGCGTCTCCTGGAAGATGGGCGTTGCCACCAATCTAACCAAAAGCAGCCGCGCTGTATCGTCCCGCGACCCGCTTCTCAGTCTGAGTTAAGCGCTTTTTCGCTTGATCAAGAAGCACTTGCGCGGCGCGATCGCCAGGACACCAGCTCAGGCGTACCTCATCTCTCGGGCGGACCACTTAGCAGGCATCGAGGCCGCTCACGCTCGAAGTCCTTGAGCGGTCCGCTCCGGGCACGGCCAGGTCAGACTGGATCCTGGCACTCGTACCATTCGTTCTGCATCGCCCAGACATTCTCGGGGAAGCCATTTTGAGTCATGCTCGGCTGGCCCTTGAGCTGGACCCGATCGAGATCGACCTTCATCAGGTAGTCCTCGCCGATGGCATCGACCTTACCGACCATGATGAACTCACCCCACAGCTTGCTGGGCAGCGACTTGCACACCTGCTGGCCGATCTGTTTGGGGTCGCTCTGCGCCGCCTGCTCGGGAGACGGCCGGGAGGGAATCACCTGCAAGGCCTGCTGCGGGGTTTCAGCCGGCTCATCCGCGCGATTGAATGGCCAGATAGAAGAGCAGCCGGCGAGCATCACAGTGGCAAGGGTCACACCGACGAGCCTGGAAGCGCCGGACCAGCGCTTTCCAACGGAAGGAATAGATAGGACACGCAAGGACATAGTACCTCCATCTGACGGAGCCGCCAGTTTAAGCAGTTTTTCCACCGGCTGCCTATGTCCCAAGTGCTGGAAATCGCCGTCGATCACAACTATTTCGTCAAACGGCGCGGCGGCGCCATCAGCGCCCTCTGCGCACCGTTCATTCGAGGCTGAATATCACCGCCAGGATCACCGGCAGATAGAACAGCGACAGCAGGGTGGAGCTGAACACCAGCCCCGCCACCAGTTCGGGCGAACGCCCCGCGCGCTGGGCGAACATGTAGTTGTAGACCGCCACCGGCATGCACAGCTGGAGTAACAGTTGGGCCGTGTTGGCGGCGCTGAGCCCGAATATCCAGCCGGCGGCGAGGCATACCGGGATCACCAGCAGCGTACGCACCGCCCCGAACACCAGCCCACCGGCCAGGTTGCCTACCCGGATACTGGCCAGCGAGACACCGAGGGTGATCAGCATCAGCGGGATGGTGAACCCGGCCAGCAGGTGGGTGACGTTGAAGAGCCAGGAGGGAAGCCTGAGATCGAACACCATCAGCAACAATGAAATCGCGATCGCGTAGATCGTCGGCGTTCGTGACAGTGCGCGCAGCGGACGGTCGGAGCCGATCGAGACGCTGAACACGAACTGGATCAGCGAGACCACCACCAGGATCGAAACCGCGTAGCCGAAACCGACCTGGCCGAAGGCGTAGAGCGAGATCGGCAGCCCCATGTTGCCGGTATTGGGAAAGATCATCGCCGGCACGAAGACCTTCCAATCGAGCTCTCTCACCCGGCACATCACCAAGCCGAGCATCGCCAAGGTGAAAAGCGCGAGCAGCGTGGCCCCGGCGATGACACTGAAGGTGGCGAAATCCACCCGGGTCTCGGCCAGGGAGGAGACGATCAGGCACGGCGTACCGATGTTGAGCGTGAGTTTGGAGACGAAATCGGTGGGATAGGCCTGCTTGGCGCGTACCCACAGATAGCCCACCCCGGCACCCGCCAGCACCGGTGCCATGACGGCGAACAGCTGCGCGAACATAGGACTCCACGTCGGCTTGTAAAATGATAGGGGGCGGCGACGAGCGTAAGCCGCCACCGCAAAGGATAGGCTAGGCGCAAGCCCGGTCGATGCCAGTTGGCATTCATCTCGCCCCGGAAACGCTCACCTCGGAGAGCCGCCTGCCCGCCTCGCTGAGCACCTCGACCAGCATCGCCAGTCGTTGGTCGTCGATATCGTTGCCTACGGTGAAGCAGATCGTCGCCTTGACCTTGCCCTGCAGATCGCGAATCGGCACCGCGATGCAGCAGGCGAAGCCATCGACCAACCCGCGGGTGACCGCATACCCCTGGGACGCGGCGCGGGAAATGTCGGCGGCAAAATCCGCAAGCCGGATTCGCTCACCGTTCGGCAGGATGAAATCCTGTTCGGGGACGAAAGCATGCAGCTGCGCCGCATCATACCCCTCGAGCAGCACGCGTCCAGAGGCGGTCCAGGGAATAGGCGTCGCCATGCCGACCTCGGAGCTGATCGCAAAGGGCCGGGTCGGCATCTCGGAGAGCGCCACCACGTACTTGTCGCCCTCCAGCATGCACAGCTGACTGGTCTCGGCGTGCTCGGCGGTGAGCTCTACCAGCACCCGGCGGGCGCGGGCGATGAAATCGTCATGGCGCAGGTAGTCGGCGCCGAAGTAATGCATCTTGCGCCCGAAGAACAAAAGGCCATCGGTGCGCTCCTCCAGCCACCCCGCCTCGAGCAGCGTCGCGACCTGCTCATAGACGCTCGAGCGCGGCGCCTGGGTCAGCTCGACCAGTTCGCGCACGCTGACCGGCCGGCCCACCCGGTGCAGGCAGTCGCATAGCCCGATGATCCGATCGATACCCCGAGCCCGCCCCTTCCCTGTGACTGCTTCGCTCATCGCTCCCTCTCCTCACGTCTCGTTTCCCCGGCACCACGCTTGCGCGGTCCGCTGAAGCCAATTATTCTTTTTCTCGTCCGATAAACAAGACTTGTGTCCGAAATACCAGACAATCACAACAAAGACTCGAGGATCATCATGAACACTTCCCACCGCGTACTCGCGCTGGCGAGTACCTGCCTGGCGCTCTCTTCGCTCTCCTCCCAGGCCTACGCCGACAAGCTCGGCGAGGTGCTGGAGCGCGGCGAAATCGTGATCGGAACGGGCACCGCCAACCCGCCCTGGCATTTCACCCAGAACGGCGAGACCGTCGGCTTCGACGCCGACATCGGCCACCTGCTGGCCAAGGGGTTGTTCAACGACCCCTCCAAGGTTCGCTTCGTCAATCAGTCATCCGATGCGCGCATCCCCAACCTGCTGACCGGCAACGTCGACCTCTCCTGCCAAGCGATGACGGTGACCGCGGCGCGTGCCCAGCAGGTCGAGTTCACCATCCCCTACTACCGTGAAGGCGTCGGCCTGCTGCTGCGCGCCGGCGGCGACTACGGCGACTTCGATGCGCTGACGCAGGCGGGGACCGAGGTGACCGTGGCGGTGCTGCAAAACGTCTACGCCGAAGAGATGGTGCACAAGGCACTGCCCGAGGCGAAGGTCGACCAGTACCAGAGCCAGGACATGATCTACCAGGCGCTCAACTCGCGCCGGGCCGACGCAGTGGCGACCGACCTGTCGACGCTACGCTGGTACCTGCAGCAGAACCCCGATCGCTACGTCGACGCAGGCTACGCCTGGATGCCGCAGTCCTATAGCTGCGCGGTGGCCCCGGGAGACCAGCGCTGGCTGAACTTCCTCAACACCACCCTGTTCGAGGCCATGCATGGGGTCGAATTCGACGCCTATGCACAGGCGTACGAGAAGTGGTTCGGCGAAACGCCGCCCGCCCCTCGGCCTGGCTTCCCTTCGCCCTGAAGAATCGCGCCTGTGCGGTCCGTCCCTGACGGGCGGCACAGGCGAGCCGACGCGATAATCACCGTCTCCAGGTCATCTTTGCGCATGAACTACACCTTCAACTTCACCCCCGTATGGCAGAACTGGCCGCTGCTGCTCGAAGGGCTGGCCCTGGGCCTGGGTCTCGCCACGCTTTCGATCGCGATCGGCAGCGTCGCCGGGCTGGTACTCGCCTTCTGTGCCACGGGCAAGCACCCGGCGCTGCGGGCGCTGGCCTTCGGCTACGTCTCGATCGTGCGCAACCTGCCGATCCTGGTGATCGTGCTGTTCATCTTCTTCGGCCTGCCGCAGCTCGGCCTCGCCTTCGACAAGAGCACGAGCTTCATTCTCGCGCTGTCGCTCTACGCCGCGGCCTACATGACCGAGGTATTCCGCGCGGGGCTGCTCGGCGTGCCGCCGGGTATCAGCGAGGCGGGCCAAGCGATCGGCCTGACTCCGCTTTCGATCAAGTACTACGTGGTGCTGCCGGTGATGCTGCGCAACGCCATGCCTGCCTTCGCCAACAATTTCGTCTCGCTGTTCAAGGACACCTCGCTGGCGGCAGCGATCGCAGTGCCCGAATTGACCTTCTATGCCCAGAAGGTCAACTCGGAAAGCTTTCGCGTGCTCGAAGTCTGGAGCGTCACCGCAGCGCTCTACATCGCCACCTGCTACCTGATCAGCCTGCTGCTCAGGGGGCTCGAATCCCGCTTGCGGCTGTGAGGCCAACGCCATGGACCTGGAACTCAGCTACTTCTTGAGCGAGATCGTCGCCAATCGCAGCATGTTGCTCCAAGGCGCCTGGACCACCGTCAGCGTCTCTGCACTGGCGATCGCCTCCGGCACCCTGCTCGGCATCCTGATCGGTCTGGCGCTGGCCTACGGCACCGCGCCGCTGCGCTGGCCCGCCCGGCTCTACGTCGATCTGATCCGTGGCACTCCTGTGCTGGTGCTGGTGCTCGCCACCTACTACATGTCGACTCCGCTCGGCCTGCCCCTCACGCCCTTCCAGGCCGGTGCGGTGGCGCTTTGCCTGTTCTGCGCCTCCCACGTCGCCGAAATCTGGCGCGGCGCGCTGCAGGCGCTGCCGATCGGCCAGCTCGAGGCCGGCCGGGCGATCGGCCTGACCTTTCCGAGGATCTGCCTGTATGTGCTGTTCCCGCAGGCGATGCGCCTGGCAATGCCGACCTGGGTCACCGCGGCGGCGGAGATGGTCAAGGCGTCGACGCTCTTGTCGGTGATCGGTGTGGCCGAGCTGCTGCTCACCAGCCAGCAGATCATCAGCAACAATTTCCTCAACCTGCAGTTCTACTTCCTCGCCGGCGCGATCTACTTCGCGATCAACTTCTGCATCGATATGCTCGGCAAGTACCTCTCCCGGCACCTCGAAGGGGCCGGCAAGCCCAGGAGGCCAGTATGACCGTGCTGATCGACATCCAGGACCTGCACAAAAGCTACGATACCCTCGAGGTGCTCAAGGGAGTGAACTTGAGCGTCAAGGTTGGCGAAGTGGTCTCGATCATAGGCTCGAGCGGCTCGGGCAAGACCACCCTGCTGCGCTGCATCAACCTGCTCGAGGCCTTCCAGGGCGGCCGTATCCTGGTCGATGGCCAGCCGATCGGCTATCGCGAGCGCGACGGCAAACGTGTCCGCGACAGCGAGCGCAGGATCGCCCAGCAGCGCGCGATGACCGGGATGGTGTTCCAGCAATTCAATCTGTTTCCCCATCTCAGCGCGCTCGACAATATCACCCTTGGGCTGACCAAGGTGCGCGGGCTGTCCCGCGCCGAGGCCGTCGAGCAGGCCGAAGGCTGGCTCGAGCGAGTGGGCATGCTGGCCCACCTGCACCATCGCCCCTCGCAGCTCTCCGGCGGCCAGCAGCAGCGCGTGGCGATCGCCCGCGCGGTGGCGATGAAGCCCAAGGTGATGCTGTTCGACGAAGCGACCTCGGCGCTCGATCCCGAGCGCGTCGCCGAGGTACTCGACACCATCCGAGGCCTTGCCCAAGACGGCATGACCATGGTGCTGGTCACCCACGAAATGCGCTTCGCCCGCGAGGTCTCCGATCAGGTGGTGTTCATGAACGCCGGGCGGATCGAGGAACAGGGACCGCCGCAGCGGCTGTTCGGCTTCCCGCAGAGCACCCGGCTTCGCGACTTCCTTGCCCGCTCGGGGATCTGAGACGCGCTCGACGCATGACGTCCGGGCGACAGCCACCCAGTCGATGGCCAACCATGCACTACATCCACGCGCTGGATCCACGCGCTAAATTCACGCAATACATCCACGTACCAGAAGGACGATAGACAATGAGCGACATCCAACGCTACGGCGCCGAAGGCGGTCACGGCACCGGCGGCCAGCGGCTGCCCTTCTCCCGCGCGGTCGAGGCGGACGGCTGGCTCTACGTCTCCGGCCAGACCCCGATGACCGATGGAGAAGTGGTCGAGGGTGGAATCGTCGAGCAGTCACGGCTCGCGATCGATAACTGCCTGGCGATCATGAAGGAAGCCGATTATGGTCTCCAGCATGTGGTCCATGTGACCGTAGTGCTCACCGACGCGCGCTATTTCAGCTCGTTCAACAAGGTGTTCGAGCAGACGTTCGGCGATCATCCACCAGCGCGCATCTGCAGCGTCCAGGACCTGGTCGTCGACTGCAAGGTCGAGGTCGGGCTGGTCTGCTTCGACGCTTCGCGCAAGCGCTGAACCCGGCGCATTCCAAGACGAGGAGATCCGATGCGACTCACCGAACTCGACACGCCCTGCGTGGTCATCGACGAAGACAAGGTCGAGGCCAATCTGGCGGGATTCCAGCGCCACTGCGACACCCTCGGCGTCGCGCTGCGTCCGCACATCAAGACCCACAAGCTGCCCGAGCTGGCGCGCCGCCAGCTCGAGCTCGGCGCCAAGGGGATCACCTGCCAGAAGATCGGCGAAGCGGAAGTGTTCGCCGCCGCGGGCTTCGACGACATCCTGATCACCTTCAACATCGTCGGTCCAGCCAAGCTCGAGCGGCTCGCCGCCCTCGCCGCCCGGGTCGAACGACTTTGCGTGGTCGCCGACTCCGCTACCGTGGTCGAAGGGCTCGCTGGATGCTTCGACCGCCCCGAGCGTCCGCTCGGCGTGATGGTCGAATGCGACACCGGCGCCGGGCGCTGCGGCGTGCAGTCCGCCGAAGCCGCGCTGGAGCTGGCCCGCCGGATCGAAGCCGCGCCAGGCCTTCGCTTCGCCGGCCTCATGACCTATCCGAAAGCGTTCAACGAGGCCCAGGTGCAGGCGTGGTTCAGCCGCGCCCAGGCGCTGTTCGACCAGGCCGGCATCGCGATCCCGACGTTCAGCAGCGGCGGCACGCCGAGCATGTGGAAGCTCGCCGAGGCACCGATCGTCACCGAGTACCGCATCGGCACCTATGCCTACCAGGACCGCTCCCAGGTCGCCGCTGGCGCCTGCCGGCTCGACGACTGCGCGCTGGCGGTGATGACCACGGTGGTCAGCTGCCCGACACCCGACCGGGTAGTGGTCGACGCCGGCTCCAAGGCGCTGACCTCGGACCTGCTCGGCCTCGAGGGCTACGGCTGCGTGCTCGGCCATCCCGAGGCGCGAGTGGTGGGGCTGAGCGAAGAGCATGGCACCCTCGACTTCAGCGCCTGCGCCGAGCGCCCCGCCGTCGGCGACCTGCTCTCGATCGTGCCCAACCACGCCTGCCCGGTGTCGAACCTGTTCGATCAGGTCCATTTCCATCGCGCAGGCCTTCTCACCCGCAGCCTGCCGGTCGCGGCGCGCGGCAAGGTGGGCTGAGCGGGCACCATCAATGATGCGCCGTGCGCTGATGCATAGCGGACGGCGCCGGTTTCATCCCGCCTTCATACCACCGCGATGCTCGCATCGGTACGCGGTTCGGTACCGCCGCAGAGCACTCCGGTAACTGGATCACGCAGGATCACCTGGCCGCGGCCAAAGCTGGTCGAGTCGAAGGCCGACTCGATCTGGTGCCCGCAGGCCTGCAGCTCGCGCAGCAGGTGCCGAGGGTAGCCATGCTCGATCGCCACCCGCTTGCCGCCGAGCCATTGCCAGCGCGGAGCATCGAGCGCGGCCTGGGGGTTGAGCCGGAAGTCGATCAGATTCATCGCCACCTGCATATGGCCCTGGGGCTGCATGAAGCCGCCCATCACGCCGAACGGGCCGAACGCCTGGTCACCGCGGGTGATGAATCCAGGAATGATGGTGTGGAACGGCTTCTTGCCCGGCGCCAGGGCGTTGGGATGGTTGGGGTCGAGCACGAAACCGTGGCCGCGGTTGTGCAGCGCAATTCCGGTACCCGGCACCACCACCCCTGAGCCGAAGCCGTGGTAGTTGCTCTGGATGAACGAGACCATCATGCCCTCGCGATCGGCGGTGGCGAGATAGACGGTGCCTCCTGCGCGCGGCTCCCCCGGCGTCGGGTCGATCGCCTGGTCCTGGATCAGCGCACGCCGTTCCAAGGCGTACTCCTCGGACAGCAGCGCCTCGACCGCGACCCTCATATCGCGCGGATCGGCGATATGGGCGAAGCCGTCGGCATAGGCGAGTTTGAGCGCCTCGATCTGGCGGTGCAGCAGGGTCAGGTCCTCTCGGGCCGGACGCTCGGCAAAGCCGTCGATGATCCGCAGCGCCATCAGCGCGATCATGCCCTGGCCATTGGGCGGGATCTCCCAGATCTTGTGGCCGCGATAGTCGACCCCGACCGGCTCGACCCACTCAGGCGCGAAAGCGGCGAGATCCGAACCGCGCAGATAGCCGTCGGTGGCGCGCGCAAAAGCATCGATCCGTTCGGCCAGCTCGCCACGATAGAAGCTTTCCGCCCCGCTCGCCGCGATCGACTCAAGCGTCTTCGCCTGGGCCTCGTTGCGGTAGATCTCTCCGGCCTTCGGCGCTCGCCCGCCCGGGGTGAAGCAGTCGAACCAGCCGCGGGTGGCCTGGTCATCGAGCAGCGGACGAAACTTGCGCTCGGCGCGAGCCCACATCTCGGCGACCATCGGCGAGAGCGGAAAACCCTCGCGAGCGAGCCTGATCGCCGGCGCCAACGAAGCGCTGAGAGGCAGCCGCCCGAAGCGCCGGGCCAGCTCCGCCCAGGCGCCCGGCGCGCCTGGAACGGTCACCGGTGTCCAGCCATACAGCGGCATCGATTCGTGCCCCGCCGCGCGCACCGCTTCAAGCGAAAGCGCAGCGGGTGCCGCACCGCTGGCGTTGAGCCCGTGCAGGCGCCCGGTACTGCCTTCGGGAACCCAGACCAGCGCGAAGGCGTCACCGCCGATGCCATTGGCGGTCGGCTCGGTGACGGTCAGCGCCGCGGCGGTGGCGATCGCGGCATCGACCGCATTGCCGCCGCGCGCAAGCATTTCGCGCCCGGCCTGGGCCGCCTGCGGCTGGGAGGCGGCGACCATGCCCGTGGTCGAGAAGGTCGCCGAGCGCTGGGAGGGATAAGGCGCATGATGGGAAAAGTCGAACATCTGGTCTCTCTCGCATGGGAACCGGACCCCGCCCGGGGCGCGGTGGTTTCAGATATCGCACGGACCGGGGGCATCGCGCGGCCCACCGCCTTCGCTTGGTCATTACCCTTCGGGCAACCGAGCCTACCGGATCGAATCGGCGCCTGGAGCTTGCCCCACCGGCGCCTCGCCATTTCCATTCACCCTGATGCGAACTTGAGAAGCTGCGGGTTTAGGACTTGACACTCGCTTTCCGGTGACGGCTTACTGAACCAATATCACATTGGTTCGAGATGAATCCACCTAAACAAGCGTCTACCCATGCAAGAGAACTCCAATTTCGCGCTCGAAAGGATTCACGGCCTGCTGAAAGCGGGCCAGGTGGATGCCGACGGCAAACTACCCACCGAGCGCGCCCTGTCGGAAATGTTCGGCGTCAGCCGTCGAGCCGTGCGCCGTGCACTCGAAGTGCTCGAGGCGGAGGGTGAGATCTGGCGCCGGCAGGGGTCGGGCACCTATGTCGGACGCAAGCCCGATGGTTGGACCGAGCAGGTCGAGAACCTCGTCGCCGATACCAATTTCATGGAAGTCATGGAGGTCCGGCTCAGGATCGAGCCGCAGCTGGCACAGCTGGCCGCCCTGCGGGCGAAGAGCGAGGACGTCGCCTCGATGCGCCGGTTTG
This sequence comes from Halotalea alkalilenta, assembly GCF_001648175.1. Lineage (NCBI taxonomy): Bacteria > Pseudomonadati > Pseudomonadota > Gammaproteobacteria > Oceanospirillales > Halomonadaceae > Halotalea > Halotalea alkalilenta. The sequence goes on from NZ_CP015243.1 coordinate 2,749,781, forward strand.
CCGAGAAGACCTTCGAGGCCGAGGACTCCGATGCCCGCGAACTGTGGGACGGCGCGCTGCACCGGCAGCTCGCACAGAGCGCCGGCAACAGCCTGTTCCTGTCGCTGTTCGAGGTGATCAATCGCGTCCGCCAGGACGAAGCCTGGCGGGCCATCCGCAGGCGCGCCAGGCTCCCCGGGGACACCCGGCCGCGCTCCTACTCCGAGCACCTCGCGATCATCACCGCCATCGAAGCGCGGGACCCCGCCCGCGCGGGCGAGGCGATGCGCCGGCATCTTCTCAGGCTGCAGGAAGACGTCATCCGCCAGACATCGATGGTCCAAGTCGACATGGATGAGATCGAAAGCTCAGCGGCGTCGATCGAGGCGCCTGAACAGAGGCTCTGAGGGAAAGAGAAACGCTCGGGGAATGCTTTGAGGGAATGCTTTTGGCGAATAGAGCCACGCTGAACGAAGAAAACTCAGAAAATCCAGCAGCACGTCATGCAGCCGAACGGCAGGCGCCCAACAACAAATCCGTCATGACAGGTGAACAACATGAGAATCATAAACCGCGCCAGCGGCGCAGTGCTCCTGGCGAGCGCCCTCTTCGCCCTTCCCGTTTCGGCGGCCGAGCTGCGAATCGGGCTGCAGGATGATCCGGACGTCCTCGACCCCCATCAGTCGCGTACCATCGCCGGGCGCATCGTCTATGCCGGCCTCTGCGACAAGCTCGTCGACATTACCCCGGAGCTCGAGATCGTGCCCCAGCTCGCCACCGACTGGACATGGTCGGAAGACGCTTCGCAGCTGGTGATGAACCTGCGCCAGGACGTGGTGTTCCACGACGGCACGCCGTTCAACGCCCAGGCAGTGGTCGCCAATATCGAGCGCGCGATGACCATGCCGGAGTCGCGTCGCAGAAGCGAGCTCGCCTCGGTCGACACCATCGAGGCGACAGGCGACTACCAAGTCACCTTCACCATGACCGGTCCCGACGCTTCTCTGCTGGCCCAGCTCACCGACCGGGCCGGGATGATGCTCTCACCCACGGCCTTCGCCGATACGGGGGCGAACTTCGGCTCCAACCCGGTCTGCTCTGGCCCGTTCCGCTTCGTCGAACGCGTGCAGCAGGACCGGATCGTGCTGGAGAAGTTCGACGACTATTGGAACGCCGAGAACATCTTCATCGACCGCGTGACCTATCTGCCGATTCCCGATGCCACGGTGCGCCTGGCCAACCTGCGCTCCGGCGACATCAACATGTTGGAGCGTCTGGCCGCCTCCGACGCCCAGACGGTCAAGAACGATGCCAATCTCACCTATGCCGAGACCGTCGGCCTCGGCTACCAGGCGCTCTACGTCAACGTCGACAACGGCCCGCGCGCCGACAGTCCGATGGGCAACGACAAGCGTGTGCGCCAGGCCTTCTCACTGGCCATCGACCGCGAGGCGATCAGCCAGATCGTCTTCGAGGGCACCCAGCCGGCCGGCAACCAGCCATTCCCGCCGAGCAGCCCCTGGTACAACGCCGAACTCCCGGTGCCCGAACGCGATGTAGCGGCGGCTCGAGCGCTGCTCGACGAAGCCGGCCTCGACCGGGTCGCGGTCGAGCTGCAGGTCGGCAACATCCCCGTGCAGATGCAGATGGCCCAGGTCATCCAGGCGATGGTCACGGAGGCCGGTTTCGACCTGCGCCTGCGGGCGACCGAATACGCCACGCTCTTGTCAGAGCAGACCGCCGGCAACTTCCAGCTCAGCCGCTCCGACTGGTCCGGGCGCATCGACCCCGACGGCAACCTCCACCAGTTCGTCACCTGCGAGGGCGGCATCAACGACGTCCACTACTGCAACCCCGAGGTCGATGCGCTGCTCAACGAGGCGCGCACCTTCACCGATACCCCAGCGCGCAAGGAGCGCTACGACGCGGCGACGAGGATCCTCCAGGACGACATGCCGATCATCTATCTCGGCCACCAGTCCTACATATGGGCGATGGACGACGACGTGACCGGCTTCTTGCCTTCACCGGACGGGCTGATCCGGCTCACCGGAGTGCGGGTCGCAGACTAACCGCCTCCTCGCCGTGGGACGCGGGACCGTTGGTACCGCGCCCCTTTTCAGCCTCCCGTACCCGGTCGATGCCCTATGTACACTTATGTCGCCAAGCGTCTGCTCATCGCGATCCCGACGCTTTTGATCATCTCGCTGTTCGTTTTCATGCTCCAGAAGCTGCTGCCGGGCGATCCGATCCTGGCGATGGCGGGCGAGGAGCGCGACCCGGTGCTGATCGCCCAGCTCAGGGAGCAGTACCGGCTCAATGACCCGGTGGTCTATCAGTACCTCTATTGGCTCGGCGACGTGCTGCGTGGCGATCTCGGCACTTCGCTGCGGACCAACCAGCCGGTGACGGAGCTGATTCTGCAAAAGCTGCCGGTCACCATCCAGCTCGCGGTGATGGCGATGATCTTCGCGGTGCTGATCGGCATTCCGGCCGGCATCATCGCCGCGGTGCGCAAGAACACCCTGCTCGACTATCTCGCCAACCTGGTCGCGCTCTCGGGCCTGTCGATCCCCAACTTCTGGCTCGGCATCATGCTGATCCTGCTGGTCTCGGTCTATCTGGGCTGGCTTCCCGCCTCGGGCTACTACCCGTTCTTCGCCGACCCGTTGAGGTCGCTCGAGACCATGATCATGCCGGCCTTCGTGCTCTCGACGCCGCTCGCCGCGATGCTGATGCGCCATACGCGCTCCTCGATGCTCGGCGTGCTGCGCGCCGACTACATCCGTACCGCGCGGGCGAAGGGGCTCTCCGAGCGCACGGTGGTGATGGAGCATGGCCTGCGCAATGGGCTGCTGCCGGTGATCACGCTGTCGGCGCTGCTGTTCGGCGACCTGCTCGCCGGCGCGGTCCTGACCGAGCAGGTGTTCACCATTCCGGGCTTCGGCAAGCTGATCGTCGACGCCGTGTTCAACCGCGACTATGCGGTGGTGCAAGGCGTAGTCCTGTGCACCGCGGTCGCCTTCATCCTGATGAACCTGATCGCCGACATCCTCTATGTCCTGCTCAATCCGCGCATGAGGGCCACACTATGACGACACTCGCAAACGCGGCGATCGCACCGGCACGCGAGGAGACTCCTGGCCGGCGTGCCTGGCGCAAGTTCAAGGCCAACAAGGCCGCACTGGCCGGGCTCTGCATCATCGTGTTCTTCGCCCTGCTCGCCCTCGCCGCACCGATCCTGCCGATCGCTGATCCGACCGCGACCAGCTGGTCGGCGATCCGCCAGCCTCCCTCCGCCGCCCACTGGCTGGGTACCGATGAGATCGGCCGCGATCTGCTCTCGCGCCTGATCTGGGGGTCCCAGGCCTCGCTCGCAGCGGGGATCGTATCCGTCGCGATCGCGGTCGTGATCGGCGTACCGATAGGTCTGGTCTCCGGCTACTTCGGCGGCTGGATCGATATGCTGATCTCCCGAGTGACGGAAGCCTTCCTCGCGATGCCGTTTCTGATCACCGCCATCGCGCTGGCGGCGTTCCTCGGGCCGAGCCTCTCCAACGCGATGATCGCCATCGGGCTCTCGGCGATGCCGATCTTCGTGCGGCTGACGCGCGGCCAGGTACTGGCGGTCAAGACCGAGGACTACGTGGAGGGTGCGCGCTCGATCGGACTCGGCAACCTGATGATCCTCAAGCGTTACATCGCGCCGAACGTCTTTCCGCCGATCCTGGTCCAGGCGACGCTGACCGTGGCCACGGCGATCATCGCCGAGGCAAGCCTCTCCTTCCTCGGGCTCGGCCAGCAGCCGCCCGACCCGAGCTGGGGCTCGATGCTCAACGTGGCCAAGAACTTCATGTCGCAGGCACCTTGGATGGCGATATGGCCGGGTGCGGCGATCTTCCTCGTGGTGATTGGATTCAATCTGGTCGGCGACGGGCTGGGCGATGCGCTCGATCCACGCGAGCCCTGAGCAGTCCCTCATGGCGCCATTCGTCCCGACCATTCGACATCCCAAGGCAAACAACATGATCGACCCAGCGATGCCCGAGCAACCCCGACCACACCCCGCCGCGGAGCCGGTGCTGTCGGTGCGCGACCTCGCGGTCTCCTTCCGCACCGCAGATGCATGGCGACCAGTGGTCAACAACGTCTCCTTCGACATCGGCCCGCGTGAGACGGTCGCGATCGTCGGTGAATCGGGCTCGGGCAAGAGCGTGACTTCGCTTGCGATCATGCGCCTGCTGGCGAAGGGATCGGCCCGTATCGAGGGCGAAGTGCTGCTCAATGGACGCAACCTGCTCGCCCTGTCGGAGGAGCGCATGCGCGACGTGCGCGGCAACGACATCGCGATGATCTTCCAGGAGCCGATGACCAGCCTCAACCCGACCTTCACCATCGGCCGGCAGATTGCCGAGACGCTGCTGCGCCATCGGCGGATGTCGGCGACGCAGGCGAAGGCCGAATCGATCGAACTGCTAGAGAAGGTGCGCATCCCCAACGCCCGCGGACGGATAAAGGACTACCCCCACCAGTTCTCCGGCGGTATGCGCCAGCGGGTGATGATCGCCATGGCGCTGGCATCGAAGCCGCAGCTATTGATCGCCGACGAGCCGACCACCGCGCTCGACGTGACGATCCAGGGGCAGATCCTCGACCTGATCAAGACCCTGCAGGAAGAGGAAGACATGTCGGTGCTCTTCATCACCCATGACATGGGCGTGGTAGCGGAGATCGCCGAACGTACCCTGGTGATGTATCGAGGCGATGTGGTGGAAAGCGGGCCAACCGAGGATATCTTCCATCGCGGCAGGCAGCCCTATACCCGGGCGCTGATCGAGGCGGTACCGCGGCTCGGTTCGATGAGCGGCCACGATTGGCCGCTGCGTTTTCCGATCGTCGACATCGAGACGGGACAAGTCAGCGCGCCAACCGAGGTAGCCGGCACCCTCGATGCCGCCGGGACCCCGATTCTCTCGGTGCGCAACCTCGTCACCCGCTTCGACATCCGCTCCGGCTTCTTCCAGCGCAAGACCGAGGCGGTCCATGCGGTCGAGAACGTCTCCTTCGATCTTGCCCAGGGCGAAACCCTGGCGCTGGTCGGCGAATCGGGCTGTGGCAAATCGACCACCGGGCGCTCAATCATGCGGCTGGTGGAACCATGCGGCGGTGAGGTGCAACTCGACGGCTACGACGTGCTGAAGCTCGGCCCGGGGGACCTGCGCCGTATGCGACGCAGCGTGCAGATGATCTTCCAGGATCCGTTCGCCAGCCTCAATCCGCGAATGAGCGTGGGCCAGGCCATCTCCGAGCCCTTTCTCGCCCACCGCCTCGGCACTCGGTCACAGGCACGTGAGCGTACCGCCGACCTGCTCGAGCGTGTCGGCCTGAGTGCCGAGATGATGCGCCGCTACCCGCACGAGTTCTCCGGCGGGCAGCGCCAGCGGATCAGCATCGCGCGTGCGCTCGCCCTCGAGCCCAAGGTGATCGTCGCCGATGAGTCCGTCTCGGCACTCGATGTCTCGATCAAGGCACAGGTCTGCAACCTGCTCCTCGATCTCCAGGAAAGCCTCGGCATCTCCTTTCTGTTCATCTCCCACGACATGGCGGTGGTGGAGCGTGTCAGCCATCGGGTCGCGGTGATGTATCTTGGCGAGATCGTCGAAATCGGCCCTCGCGCGGCGGTGTTCGGTAATCCGCAGCACGCCTATACCAAGAAACTGATTGCCGCGGTACCGGTGCCCGATCCAGCCCGCCGGGGGATCAAGCGCAACCTCGCCGTCGACGAGCTGAAAAACCCGATCCGCCCGCGCGGCTACCAGCCGCCCAAACGCCGCTATCGCGAGGTCGCCCCGGGGCATTTCGTCCAGGAGGGATGAACCCGGAGCGCCCATCCAGCGCCACTCCACGCCACCACCGATTGGCGGCGTGGGGTGCCCGCAAGCTCAGCCACCGCGGTTGTCGAAAGCCTCTTCCTTGCTACCATCATCAGCGCCCGCCTGCATCGTTGCGTCCTCGAGGCGGCGCTTGAGACCTGCGATCGCCTCGGGCGACCAATCGTCGACGCCGGTAACGGCCATCCACGCATCGACATAGTGCTGCGGTGCGTAGACGTGGCCGTAACCCATCGGCGTGGAGCTCGCCATCGCCATGTCGAGCGCCAGCTGGAGCATGCTCACCACCGGATACCAACGCAGCGCCGTCGACACGTCGGGCCCGAGCGGCGACTCCATCCACGCCGGGCGGCGGTAGAAATCGCGGTAGTCGAAGAAGGTCACCGGGTCGCTGGCATATTGCAGGTAGACGATCCGCATCGGTCCCCATGGCGCCTCCATCGGCACGGTCGAACCATCCTGGTTGATGAAGCGGACGAAACTGCCGTCCCTGAACCGAGGCAGCCATGCGGGCGAGTCCTCGTTGCGTCCATCGGTGAGCGAACGCCAAATACGGCTCTTGAACGGAGGGCCGCTCCACAGCGCGCCCTGGATCGGATCGTGGATCATCTCGAACAGCTCGGCCGAGCGCTCGGAATTCATCGCGCCGAGGCTCAGGCCATGCAGATAGAGCCTCGGCCGCCGGTCCGGCGGCAAGGTCGTCCAATAGGCGTAGACCTCGGAGAACAGGGCGCGCGCGGTCTCTGCTCCATATTCAGGCTGGACCAGCAGCGACAGCGGACTCGACAGATAGGAGTACTGCAGCGCGACGCTTGCGATGTCGCCGTGCTGCAGGTACTCGACCGAGTCCATCGCCGAAGGATCGATCCATCCGGTGCCCGTGGCGGTGACGATCACCAGCACCGAGCGGTCGAACGCCCCCACCCGCTGCAACTCCTCCAGCGCCAGCCGCGCGCGGTCAGCGGGGGTATCGGCCCCGCGCAGCCCGGCATAGACCCTGATCGGCTCGAGCGCCGGCCGCCCGGTGAGCGTTTCGATCTGCAAAGCCGAAGGCCCCGATGCGACGAACTCCCGACCCGCGCGCCCGAGCTCGTTCCAGGCGATCAGCGAGGCGGCACTGCCGGTCTTGATCGGGTCTAAAGGTTGCGGGCGCTCAGGCTCGAGCAGGGAGTCGTACTCCCGGTACGAAGAATCGAGCAGGTTGATCACCGCGCGGAAGAACACGTCGTTGGCCAGCGACCAGAACAGCAGGACACCGACGCTGGCGCCGACCACGTTGGCGACCTTTCTCGGCAACAGCCGGCCCGAGCGGCGCGCAACCACACGAACGACGAGGCCGAACAGCCTACCGAGCGCCAGCAGCACAGCGAAGGCGGCCAACGCCGTGGCGCTGACCTTGAACGGATGCGCGCTCTCGACCGGAGCCATCTCCATCAGCAGACGGATCGAGTTCTGCCACTCGGCCGCGTACCAAAGGCAGATCAGCGCGATCGAAAGGCATATGAGCGCGATCAGCGCATTGGTGGCACGGCGCATACGCTCCGGGGGTTCCGGCAGCTCCATGTAGGCCCAGAGCCAGCGCCAAAACAGCCCGAGCCCGTAGCCGGCGGCGAAGCATGCCCCCGCCAGGATCCCCTGGGTGAGATAAGTGCGGGGGACGAGCGTCGGCGTCAATGCGGCGGCGAAGAAGAGCGTACCGAGTGCGAGTCCGATACCTGAAAGCGACTGCGCCTGCCGATGAAAGAGGCCCGCCAAGCCTCGGAGCACCCCGGCCGCGAAGGACCCTTGCCGACTGTTCACAACGTTCTGGTATCTCGCCATGGCAAAGCCGCCCAATGCCCGTCGATCAGGTCGAAAAGCGTATGAAAGACATCACCCAAGCGGGTGGGCTACACGACAGGCCCTAGTGCGAACCGGACTACACCAAACGCTCGAGCTGAGACCAGCGATCATGAGCGCAGTGTTCGCCATCGCGCTCATACTTCCGTGCGCAGCGGCCCGTAGGTCTGCCGGTATCGTTTCGGACCGACGACCGGCATCAGCAGGTTGCGCACTAGCACCGGCAGCTTCGCTGCCTTCGACATCGCATCGGTCATCTTCTGGACATGGTCGACCCGCGCGCGGCGGCGGGCCTCGAAGACGGCCAGCGCAGCGGCATCGTCGCTCGACGAGGAAAGGCAAGCGGCGAGCACGATAGCGTCCTCGAGCGCAAGCGCCACCCCTTGTGCCCAGACCGGTGCCGTCGCGTGCGCTGCGTCGCCGACGAGTACCGCGCGCCCCCGGCTCCAGGCGGGCAGACGTACCTCTTCGAGCGGCGAATGGAGGATCGCGCCCGGCTCCACCGCCGCAGCGGCCACTGCCTGCCGCACGCGTGTCGGGAAGCTTTCGGACAAGGCGACGAGGGCGTCGGTCGAGGCCGTCGCACCGTCACGCGTCGCACTCGCCCAGCCATAGACCTCGCCCCCTTCCAGCGGCATCAGCAGGATCACGCCACGCGCCCCCGCCCATACGGTCCAGCAGTCGATGCCGGGATTGGGGGCGACGAAGCGCCAACTGGACTTCGAGATGATCGAATGCCGCACGCCGGCATCGTCGCCGAACAGGCACTTGCGCACGCCCGAGCCGACGCCGTCCGCTGCGACGACGAGCCGCGCGGTAAGCGTCTCGCCATCGACGAGCGCCACTTTCGCCTGATCGTCATCGACCGAAAGCGATCGTACATCGGCGCCATAGCGAACAACGTCGCCTCCGAGGCAGCCGCGAAGCATATCGACAAGCGTCGCGCGGCGGATACTGCGCGGCCTTGCAGCTTCACCCCAAAAGGCGTCTTCATCGACGGAGAAGAGCAAGCGGTCCGAGTCCGTGCGGTATTCCCGACGGCGAAGCGGATGGCCCCAACGCTCGATGGCATCGCCAAGCCCCAGGGACGCAAGTGCCTTCACCGCGTTGCCCGGCAGGTTCACCGCGAACCCCTCGGACGATGAATCCGAACGCCTCTCCAGCACGCGCACGGCTATATCGTGGTTCAGCATCGCACGTGCGGTGGCGAGTCCAGCAATGCCTCCACCTACGACCACTACTGGCGTTGCGTCTTTCACGTCATGCTCCGTTGCCATCGGCTTGGACTACGACCTTGGATACGGCACCGATCGAGCGCCGCCATCGAAACCAACCCATGCTTTTTGCGGCGCGAAACGCCATCCCGGCCGGAGCCGCTACGCATGACCGCGAGGAAATAGCGAACATCTACCATTCGATCACCGCCGATTACAGCACTGGATCGTCTGGCTTGGCTCGCCGGTTCATCTGGAAAAAACGAGTCTACATGGCCGGTGCGTATTGGCACCACCGGTGAGCGACGTCCACCACTCCAAACCTGCCGATGAGAAGCTGACATTCAGCCCCGGTTTCGGGTACCTTTCGCCACCTCTCGCAGGCGCTTGACCACGCCCTTGAAGCTGACCGCGACATGGCTTTAACAGAACGCATCGTTGGATTTCGCGATCGGCGCTGGCACTAAAGCTGCGATTTGAAATGACGACACCACCGGCTCGAGCTGCCAAGACGGCGACGAGGCCTGTGTGAAATGGTGTGTGAAATGGTCTGTGTGGAATACCGGCGCAATAGGCTTGCGACCCGACTAATGGCTCATGCTATCGATGGGCGTGAAGAACTCATTCGTCGAGAACGCTGGTCGCGGCGCTGAGGGAGGAAATCGGCAGCGGTCAGCGTGCCTAATGACTAGAGGAGTGACCAGCAAGGGTAAAGAAGTGGCGGAAGGCGTAGGATTCGAACCTACGGGGCTGTTACACCCGCTTGTTTTCGAAACAAGTGCATTCGGCCGCTCTGCCAGCCTTCCGCAATGCTATCAACGGCACTGATGGCCGGGAAGCGAGGCATAATCTATCAACGCCCTGATCCCAGGTCAATACTTCACCACTCTTTTCCGCGATCGCGCCTCAACCTCTCAACCGAGGTCAAAACAATGAAACAAGGCTGTAGAAAAGAGGACCAAATCGGTATTCAATGCGCAGAAGGCATTGATGCGCGCCTCACCACCGCGTGAACAGGCATTGCAAGCTACTCAAGCTACTACGGCGCGAATCAGCGGCACATCCAGCCGCAGCGACAAGGGGACTCTTCTCCTCTCCACTACCTCAACCGGGGACCGTTCAAATGGCCCGCCAGCTCATTGACGTCAAAGACATCTATCAAGCCAGCCGTGGTATTCGCCAATGCTCGCTGGATCCCTCGATTCGTTGCCTCGCCGAACTGCGCACCTGCCAGCTCAACGGCTGCGAGGGCTGTAGCCACTCTTCGCTGGCCGAAGCCGAAGCGCTCGGCATCTCCAAGGACAAAGTCGAGCAGTTGGCCCACTGGGCCACGTCGAACAGTTTCAGCGCCCGCGAGCGCGCGGCGCTGGCATGGTGCGACAACTTCATTCGCGAGCATTCCACCAATTCGGATATCCGCCGCCAGGCGATCGAAACCTTCAGCGGTAGCGAACTCGCGGACTTGACCCTGACCATCCAGCTCACCAGCACGCTCAACCGAGTGAGCCGCAAGTACGCCAACTGAAGCCACCACCCCACCGACGCAGGGCTGCACCGGATCGGACCATCCACAAGCCCTGCGCGGCCGTACGACTCACTTTGACCGGATGCTGATCACCGACCATGATCAGAGTTCCTCGTCACCCGTCAGAGCACCGAACACTCGACCAAGGAGCCGTACATGTCCAGAAAGGCCAAGCTGCTGACCACGCTGATCGGCTTCGGAATCAAGTACCTCAGCAAGCCGCAGAACAGGCAGAAGATAAAGTCGACGATCTCGCAACTGCGAAACCGCTCGACCCAGCGCCCACGCTAAGGCAAACACCCGCGCAAGCGCCCCCTACTCCAGGTCATCCCAGCGATAAGCTGCTGATCGATAAACATATCCATTGACCTGAACAGCGACGATGGTAAGATCCCCAACCGTGTCAGGAGGGATGGCAGAGCGGTTGAATGCACCGGTCTTGAAAACCGGCAAGGGTTAACGCCCTTCCAGGGTTCGAATCCCTGTCCCTCCGCCACTTTTTTCAACGTCCTCAAATAGTTACCCTCCTCCGAGGACGTTCCAGCAAAGCATCCAAATCCCTTGCCGGTCTTTCAACGTGACCAGAACGTGACACAAGTCTGGCAACTGCCTCACGTGCGCGATGCGGCGCCAGGTGGGCATACTTCTCCGTCTGCGTGATGGTCGAATGCCCGAGCACCTCCTTTACGTCCACCAGCGGCCACGCCATCTGACACCAGCCAGCTGGCGAACGTATGGCATGAATGCGGTGCCAATCATCAATGGGCAGGTGCAACTCACACCGCCCCGCTCGTCTTCGCACCTGACTTCCAGGGTGATGTCGATCACCCGCACTTTTTCTTTCGCCGCCCTCGAGGCAGCTTTATTTTGCCCAAGGGATACCCATGAGTGACGGAAGCACATTCGGGCAATTGCCTGCGATCGTCGCGGATTTGAAAGGAACAGTTGATACTGGGATGGAGATGCCTTCTTCGGCGGAGCTCAAGGACGTGACGTACCCAAACGGCGCCGCGCGCCCAACCGTTGCAAAGGTGTTGATGCAAGTCCTGGCTACTCTGGGGATCTGTTGTTCGTCAGTCGAAGCCGGGCTGGCCGCTGTCGATGGGAACGGGACGTTATCAATACCCAACGCGGAAGGCACCTATATAGGCGAGTACGTCGCAGACATCGACCGCAGTGCAGCCTGGGCATACCCTAAGATCGGTGTCGGAGGCGCCATCCGACTCTCGGCAGAGAGTGTCGAGGCGAGCGACTGCCAACTGCTGAACGGTGATTGCTTACGGTGGGGCCAGAACAGCGAGGCATACTTCGCCCCGCCGGATGGTTCCGAGCCTGCTGCACAAGTGGGACCGGTCAATCAGGCTATCGTCATTGGTGACAGCCAGACCACACCTGAGAAGATCCGCCCGTTCGCTGATCTTACCGGTATTCCGATCTACAGCTACTCGATGTCAGGTACGAGCAGTCCTGTAACCCTCGCACGCATGGGAGCGGTGCCTATGCGCCTGACGTTCCCCGACAACCAAATCCCAGCGTCGGGGTCTGTCACCGTCAATCACGTGAACGATCCCTACCGGCTCGCCGAAAACGTGCCCGCTACGAATCACACCGTCTACATCAACGGGGTAAGGGGGCAACTCGTCTACGTAAGCCCGCTGGTCTACTCGTTCACACGAGAACAGCCTGGGGAGGTTGTCGAGGTGCCGTCGCCCGTCGATGTAGTCTGGGAGCGGGTGCCGCTTCGGCTCGAGACGTTCGATAGCGAAGGAAATCCGCAGACGATCTCCTCCGGGCTCGCACCGATCCAGGACAACATGGAGTACTTGCAGATCTTCTGGTTTGGTGGCAACTCACGAAACAACCCCATTGAGAACCAAATCGGCTACTACCAGGCGGCGTACAACAATATCAAATCGCAGGAGAAGAGATTCATCTTCGTGAGTTGGTTCGCGCAGAAGCAAGCTACTGGGCTACCGGCGCAGTTGCAGCGCCAGAAAGATGTGGCGGCTGCGCTTGAGGCGCTCTATGGACGCCACTACATCGATCCTCAGCCGATCCTTCTCGCCAACCCGTTGCCGCAGCCGTCTACGCCTCTGAATCCAGATGACCCGGACTCAGTGGCCGAATGGGATGCCTATGAGGCCGATCAAACCGCAGTCGCGGGCGGGATAGTCCCGCCGTCCCTGATGATCGACAACACGCACATCAACCTCAAAGGGCGCCTGCTGATCTGGCGAGTCGTCGCCGAGCGCTGCGCGGAGCTCGGTTACATCGACAAAGTAAGGGACATCAAAGAGTGAAAACTCTCGAGACTATCGAGTGCCCCCCCTTATCAAGACCGGTCTCGGGTAGAAATTCCGACCGGGTTGACGTTGAAAGCATCTGACCGATAGAGGCTTTCAACATATTCGGCTGGGGTTAGCCAACCCAAAGACGAACGAGGCCTGATCTGATTGTGATCCTGCCGCCAGCTCTCGATCTTGTGAAGTGCATCGTCCAGGGACACAAACCAATGCGTGTTCATACACTCCGTTCTGAACTTGCCATTGAAAGACTCGATGGAGGCATTATCCGTCGGCTTATCTGGGCAGCTGAATCCAGCGTCACACCCTGCTCGTAGGCCCAGCGGTCGAACACACGTGAGACGAGCTCCGGGCTGTTATCGACGTGAATCGCCAGACATTCCCGGCTGTATTCGTCGACCAGTGTCAGGGCACGTAACCGCTTGCCATTGAACAGTGCCTCACTGACGAACCCCTTATTCCATACGTGATCCCGTACCGTCGTTGTCACCCGACCTCGACGGGGCGCCGCCATTATGATGCCATTTCACTCGCTGAGTTAGCTTGACATCAGTCCCGCTGCCTTGAGCGCGTTCAAAATTTCGTTGAGCTTTTGGGCTTCTGGAGACAAATCATCGCCCGTCAAGTTGCTGACAGGAGACGCGATCATCGCGGTACCTCCGTTCCAATCTCCCGAATCCAACCTAGTCACATCTTCCACATCCACGACTGAAAGAATAATTGGTACTGCTCTATTATTGACGCCGACGAACTTAATATCCAGAGCAAATAGACTGGAGCCAGAGAGAGTTCCCTGTATCCCAACATCAATATACGGCGCATCGGTCCCTTCTGGCTGCTCAGTCGGGCAAGTGGAACTGATTGGGCCAACGCGAATGCCAAAATTAGAAATCGCCGAGGAGTAGTTCCCACTGACTCTCCAATTTTCGACTTTAAGATCGCTCACATAGGGCCAACGAAAGCCGTTGGAAACGGTGGTAGCAAAAGTGATCTTCTTGACGCCTGTAGAATTACCGTCTCCTCTAGCAACGACGTCCCCCCGCACTTGAGTAGCAGGCAGCTTTGGAGTCCAATCCCGAACGAGAAGGAGATTGGACGTGAAGAAGCGTTTCAGCGAAGAACAGATCATCGGCTTCCTGCGTGAGGCCGAGGCCGGCCTGCCGGTCAAGGAGCTGTGCCGCCGGCATGGCTTCAGCGAGGCGTCGTACTACCTGTGGCGCAGCAAGTTCGGCGGGATGAATGTTTCCGAAGCCAAGCGGCTCAAGGAACTCGAAGTCGAGAATGCGCGTCTGAAGAAGCTGCTGGCCGAGCAAGTCCTCGAGAACGAGGTGATCAAGGACGTACTGCGAAAAAAATGGTGAGCGCACCGGCCCGTCGTGAGCAGGTGCGCTACATGGTCGGAAAAGGACTCAGCGAGCGGCGCGCTTTGCGCGCGGTGGGCATGAGCGCCAGCGCACTGCGTTACACACCTCGTCCGGATCGCAATGTCGAACTGCGGGCGCAGATCCAGGCATTGGCGCATCGGCACAAGCGCTACGGCGTGGGCATGATCTATCTCAAGCTGCGGCAAGGCGGCCATACCGTGAATTACAAACGCGTGGAGCGGCTGTATCAGCACGCGAAGCTGCAGGTGCGGAGACGCAAGCGCAAGAAGGTGCCGGTGAGCGAGCGGCAACCGCTGATCCGTCCGGTTGCGGCCAATGAAGTGTGGTCGATGGACTTCATCTTCGACCGCACGGCCGACGGCCGCGTCATCAAGTGCCTGGTGATCGTGGACGACGCGAGCCACGAAGCTGTGGCGATCGAAGTCGAACGCGCGATTTCCGGGCACGGGGTCAGTCGTGTGCTCGACCGCCTGGCGCTAAGCCGTGGCCTGCCGAAGGTGGTCCGAACGGACAACGGCAAGGAGTTCTGCGGCAAGGCGATGGTGGCCTGGGCGCACGAGCGGGGCGTGATGCTGCGCTTGATCCAGCCGGGCAAGCCGAATCAAAACGCTTACGTCGAGTCCTTCAACGGGCGCCTGCGCGACGAATGCCTCAACGAACACTGGTTCCCGACGCTGCTGCATGCCCGAAGCGAGATCGAGCGCTGGCGGCGGGAATACAACGAGGAACGACCAAAGAAATCACTCGGCGGGCTGACGCCCGCCGCCCACGCAAAACAACTGGCAGAAGCTCAGCTACAGTAACCCCGGGCTCTAAATGGTCCCGCTACTGAAAGCGGGGGGACGTCGGCAATGGTAAGGGTGATCTCATAGAATCCTGCAGATTCGTTCTGTATTCTAACCACACTATTCTCTGAAACAGTGATCGATCCATTATAGACTCGACCATACATCCGACGCCCAGAATAGTTAATGTAGGTAGACGGATTGATTGAGGTGGACGAATTATTGCCAGCTTCTATGATTGTACCGATCTGACGGCCGTTAGCAGCCCAAAAAGTTCCCGGGTTATCAATTTCAACTGGGACCGTAGAAGATCCAGAGTTACCCTCGTTGTATATTTGGGGGTCCACAGCTGGATTCGTCGAACGAAGACCTACCTGAACAGTTTCAAAGTAGTTGTTGCCATATCGGCAAATTCCACGCCCGTTGTAGGTAATGGCGGCACCTGTGCCATGACCCGTATATCCAGCCCTGCTGGATGCCCTCACCTGTTTGAAGTGGCATCCTCTCACCTCCAGAGACCTTGACCAACCACCATCTGAACCCACACTCAAACGAGTCTCATCGCTCGAGTCGCTCCAGTTGACCCCATTCTCTCCATTGGGAAGAAGACCAGCGAATCTTCCATCGTCGGAGAACTCAATCTTACCGTTACCATTAGCGCCCTCAGAGAGCACCATGATGGCGTGGTTTACACCTTCAAACCAATCATTGTAGATCTGCCAGTGAAAATTTCTCCTCCCTAAATAACCGCATAGGAAGTTGTTCGACCCTCCAGTGTGAGAGTTACCCCATGCGAACCTATTCGACTCAGAGCCCGAACCGTGGTCCAGGATGTCCGCGACCCTGGGATCACCCCCAAATGAGTTTTTGGTAAAAGTAAAAGCATCATTGAAGTTGCCTCCCCCCCTCCGGTAATCCCTCGCGCAGAGTGTGTAATTTCTCGATAACTATTCGATAGGTTCAAAAGACCTATACGAGCAAGGGTACCCGCTGCTCCAGAGAACATATTCTCGTTCCAGGACATAGCGATGTTGTTGCAACTGACGAATGCAACTCTCGGATTTCCATTGAACTGGCACCACCTGGTCCTCACGCGGCCGCCATTGGCAAGAAGAATGCAAACCCCATGAGCCGGCCCCTGGATGGCTATGTTCTCCATCACCACATCAGACCAGCCACCCGTTTCGGAGTTCTCATTGAAATTACTGGAGACGAATCCGAACTGAACAGATGCTTCCTCATCCCTGGTATACAAGGATTCCATTTCGCTGGTTGGGGTTCCCGTCGGCATTGTTGAGGGGAACACATCGGTCACATTTCCAGCGTTCTGGAAAACGAAGGTTGATCTCCAAGGCCCAGCACCGATGAAACCCTTGCATGCCCCTGACAATTCTCGATCCCTGATCGGTATTTTGCGATTGAGATAGTACGTCTTGAGATGGCAGCCAATGATCCATGCGGGGGTTCTAGCGAGATAAAATACTTCCCTGGTAGCGGCCCAGTCGATCAGGTCGGTTAGCTCATAGGCATGGGGATACCTGACTCGCGCCTCTTTCAGTGTGCCAAAGAAGACATTGAGCGCCAGAGGCTGGCCAACCGCTCCGAAGTATTCGGGCGATGCACACTTGAATTCTCTCTCCCAATATCCATTGGCGCCCTCTGGCGCAGCGATGGTGCCGTAGTCCGTGATGGCAGAGCCTTTTCTCCAAATGAAATTACCGCCTGACTCCCTGACTGGATAATCCTTCCAATAGGAGACAAGGTAGACGACATCACCATCGTATCGACCCGAGACCGCCAAGAGTTCATCGAAAGAGAAGAGCTGTCGCGAGGCCCGGTAGACGATGCCCGCGCCTCGGGAGAGACTGAGTGCGGTATCCGAGAGGTCCTCCCGCGTAAGGCCCTGGAACACCCCCACGTGGCCGTCTGCCATGTCCTGATCCAGCGACACGCTCGTGTAGTCGTGGGCGACGACGTAGACAACCCCACCGCTAAGGAACAGGTCCCGGGCCTTGTATGCCTTCCCGACCTCATAATCCCCGGTGGGATTGACTACGCCCAGTCCTCCGATCGCTTTCTCTGCGAGCTGCCCCCAGCCCTTGGCCATCTTGGCCAGTGTCGGTAAAGGGCCGGATTCAGTCAGAACATCGGTCTCATCATCCCCATGCACGAAGGCGTGCTGAAGGTCGCTGGCCTCGTTGGAACGACGCGCGGCAAGCGATAGCTGTGCCGCATATTGCTCAAGGGCCTCGAGGGTGGTGCGGTCTGCCATGTCAGGCTTCTCCGTTGTCAGCGGCGGCTGGTCCATGGTAATGGATCGTGTTGCGAGTCTGGTCGACTGAATCACTGACTATGTCGGCGATGCTCTTTCCATCGCCTATAGCGACATCGGTGTAATCGGGTGGTTCAGTCATCGCCCGGCACTCGAGTGCTTAAGCATTGGCCGTGCCACGGCTCTGCACCGATGGCATCGACATACCAGCTAAGGGCCATTTCCTGACCGTTCAACGGATCGGGCGCGCCTCGCCAATCAAAGCCAGCCGACGGTGAGCGTCGCGGTATTGCGAGGATCAGGCATAATGACCTCATTGCGGAGTTGACTCGAGGTTTGCAACTCACTGAGCCAGGCTGCCAGCAAAGCGTGGCTGGACGGAGCGGATATGAGTGCTAAAGGCAGTGACAGCACAGCAAGGTTTAGTCGTCGCCAGTTTTTCGGGCTGGCAACGGCGTCTCTAGCGGCAGCCTACGCATGGCCAACGGCGCAGCCCGAGCAATGGTCTGGGCTGGCCTTTCGGGCGATAGACGTCACCGATCGACTCACCCTTGCCGCTGAACAGCTGCACCGCAGTATTCACGTCGTGGTACCCAGCATTTTTCGGGGCGCTGACTAGCTCAGGTCAGGTCCAGGCGGCCTGAAGCTCGGTCGCGGGATAAAAGGGTTGGATTACGCAGTTGTAGCTGATGGTCCCCGACCGAGACACCTAGGCCAGATGAAGACCGCCCTGGCCCAGTTCCAGCGCCGCACGTCGAATGCGAGCCGCCTGGTACTCCATCCTCCGGCAAGCCTCCAAGAATTGATTTTCCATACGTCAAAGACGTATGGTCAATGGCATATACACAATCATCGAAACCGCCACGTTCAGGCGCTATGCCACCAGCATCTGGCAGGAAGACGAGCGTCTGGCCGTTCTTCTCGTGGTTGGCGGCCAATCCATTGACCGGCGATGTGATTCCCGCAACGGGCGGTCTGCGCAAGATTCGCTGGAGTCGCTCGGGGATGGGAAAACGAGGCGGAGCCCGGGTGATCTACTACAACACCCTGGATGACGGCACCATTTGGCTGCTGATCGTCTACACCAAGGCCAAATTCGACAACCTGCCTGCTGCCCTGCTCAATCAGTTGAAGGAGGAGATCGAACATGGATAAGGAAATGGAACAGTTCGGACGTGACCTGCTGCAGTCCGTACGCGAGATGAAGGCCGGCAAGGCGGCACGCGTTACGCGCGTGGAGGTCTCCGAGGCTGCCCACGCGCGCCAGCGGGTCGGCGCTTCACAGTCAGAGTTCGCCAAGCTGATTGGCGTCAGCGTGCGTACCCTGCAGGAATGGGAGCAGGGGCGGCGCGAGCCCACCGGCGCCGCTCGTACGCTGCTGCGCGTCGCCGAACAGCATCCCGAAGCGCTGCGAGATCTGTCGTAAGTACTTGCCGAAGCATCGGATGATGGCGCCGACATAGGGAGCAGAGCTACTTCACTCCGACGGCCCGAACGGCTCCACCGGACGTGCTTCCGGCCTTGGACGAGCACGCAGTCGACACAAGACGATGCGATGACCAATAGCCTGTCCACCACGCGACATCCAACGGTTGGCGCTACTTCCCCTCCCTCGAAGATCACCGATGCGGCTGCCGAGCCGAGATCGGTTGTTCATCGCTTGACATGGTTATCTACCATAAGTAGCTTGGCCAACATAATCTACCAAAGGTAGGAAAAGGCCAGCTTTCTTCTCAGCCATGGCAGGAGCTTCACCGTGCATGCACTCATCGTCGTCTCTCACCCCGAGCCTGGGTCACTCACCCATAGCATCGCCCAGCGTATCGCCGAGGGAGTGAGCCTCTCGGCGCAAGGCAACTCGTTCGAGATCGCGGATCTCGCCGCGGAGGCTTTCGATCCGCGGTTCAGCGCAGCGGATCTTGCCGCTAGCCGCGGACAGGCGGCGCCCCCCGCGGATGTCATCGCCGAGCAGGCGAGGATCGATCGCGCCGATGCTCTGGTGCTGGTCTACCCCGTCTACTGGTGGTCGATGCCGGGGCTTCTCAAAGGTTGGATCGATCGTGTGTTCGTCAATGGCTGGGCGTTCGACTTCGGTGCGGATGCCCAGTTGGTGAAGAAACTCGGCCACCTCAGGGTTCATCTTGTCGGTATCGGTGGTGCCGATATTCAGACCTACACACGGCACGGCTACGCCGATGCCATGAAGACGCAGATTGATCATGGGATTTTCGATTACTGCGGCGCCCAGGTCCCGACCTCCATGCTGCTGTTGGATTCGGAGACGCGCCCGCCAGATACTCACCTGGAATCCGCCCATGCGATCGGGCGAAATCTCTTCACCCCACCCCAGCAGTGTCCGGCTACGACCGCGCTATGAATACGCGGCTCTAGGCGATTTTTTCCAACTGAAAAGCACAGGGGCGGGTCACCCGGCAGCGGCAACCAAGCGCTGCCCGCGACCGTACCTCCGTGGCGAGGCGCCCATGACCCTCTTGAACGCCGTACTGAAGGCGCTTTCGGATTCGTAACCGAGTGACAACGCTATGGTGGAGATGGAGTCGTTGGAATTCTCCAGCCGGTCGCCAGCGAGCAGCATTCGCCAGCGCGTCAGGTACTCCATCGGAGAGGTCCCGACCGTCTCTTTGAACCTCTGCGCGAAGGCCGATCGCGACATGCAGGCACGTTCCGCCAGCTCGTGCAGCTTCCAACGATGCGCAGGATTGGCATGGATCGCGTTGATCGCGGCGCCCAACTGCTTGTCCGCCACGCCGAGCAGCCATCCCACCCCGCCCATCGTCGACGCTTGCTCCACATGCAGGCGCAGCGCCTGGACCAGCATCATGTGGGCTAGGTGCTCCAGCACCAGGAAGCTGCCGGGCTGCTGCTCGCGCAGCTCCTGCATCATCCGCTCCACCGACCAGCGCAGCGCTGACTGGTCAGACTCCTTGCGGATATGACCGATGGGCGGCAGCAGCCCCATCAGGGTGCTTGCGTGGCTGCCGCTGACAGCGAAACGACTGCCGACGAGAAGGAAATCCCCGCCGCCGTTGATGGTCACGACCCCGCCGGCGCGGGCGGGCGCGAAGAAGTCACTGGCCGCGACGGGCGTCACTGCCATATCGCTCGCGAGACGGAAAGGACGCCCGCTTGGCAGCACGAAGCAGTCCCCCTGCTTCAAGCGCACCGCCTCGGGAATGCCCTCCACAGCGAGCCAGCATTCGCCCGAAACCACCGCATAACACTTGATGAGTTGGTGCTGGGCGGCGAACTGAACCGACCATTCACCACCTGCGTTGAAACCGGAAGACACGTAGCTGCGCGGCTTTAGCAGCGAAAGTACGTCTGAGAGCGGATCCATAAACTTCCCTGGACGATGACAAGAACAGTTCGGACTCTGGGGCATCGATCGTACTATCGGGCTCGGCCGCCTTACCTGTCATGAAACCTCGCCGTTCCTTTCTGCCGACTTACCATGTTCCCCCCCATGGAACGGAACCGCCCCATCATGGCGTCATCCCGCCCATCGCTGGCTGGATACGCAGCAACAATGCCTCGCTCGGTGAACATGCAGGTTTGAATCGAGCGCTAGTCTCCAGCTCGATCGATCAGCGCTCGAACCCCGGCAACCAGGGCCCGCCGCTTGCTGGACGATCACAAAGACAAGCCGGACTACCTCGCATAGACCCTGACTGGCCCAACCACCTATCTTCGGCCCGGTCGCAAGACAAGCTTGCTACTCAGCCAAGCGTATGGCCCGCCTTGAGCACAACCAACGCCGCTTACCCGGCAACCCAGCGCGCAGGCCATCAGCGTTGCAGGGACGCTTTTGATCCTCGCGCGCCGGCATGCAGTGAGTATCCGTTTCATCGCTGAGAGAACGAAGCCGCACAGCGCCATACAGGAACATGGATTCATGCATCCGACCGTCATCAGCCTCTTCCACTTCTCTGTCACCCGCGGTTTCACACGCCACCCCATCGAGCGACTCCGTCCGGGACTCTTGGCCCCCCTCCTCTTGCTGCTCGCCGCCTGCGGCGGACCGTCCGGCGATAGCGAGGAGAACCGACGGGCCGAGGCGGTGCTTGTTTCCGTCGCGCTGGTGGAACCCGCCGCGTTCGGCGAACGTTTCTCCCTTTCCGGCACCCTGACCGCCGAGCGCGAAGCGGGGCTATCTCCTCGCGTCGACGGGCTGGTCGGGCGCGTGCACGTCGATGCCGGTGATCACGTCGAGGCCGGACAGGTGCTGATCGAGCTCGATCCCGCCATCGCCCGCCAGGCCTTGCTGCGCGCCCGGGCCCAAACGGAAGAAGCCGAGGCCGCGCTGCGCGAGGCGCAGCGCCTGTACGACGAGGCGCAGCGTCTCGGCGCGAGTCGGAGCATCGCCGCCACCCAGGTCGAGGCACGTGCCTCCGCACTGCAACTTGCACGCGCGGTAGCGGACTCGGCTCGAGCAAATGCGCGCGAGCAAGCGGAGCAGGTCGAGCGACACACACTGCCGGCGCCGTTCGACGGCGTGGTCGCCGAGAAACTCACCGAGGCCGGCGAATGGGTACAGCGCGGCACCCCGGTGCTGACCCTGGTCGCGACCGAGCGCGTACGCCTCGACTTGCGCGTACCGCAGGAGCGCTACTCTCAGTTGGATGAGAATGTACAAATTCGCGTGTTCGCCGACGCCCTCGGCGATACGCCGCTGCCGGCAACCATTGGCGCGCGGGTGCCGGTCACCGACCCTCGTGCGCGTGCCTTTTTGCTGCGCCTGCTGGTGGACGACCCCCAAGGCCGATTGCTCCCGGGTACCTCTGCTCGCGCCGAGATCGATCTGGACGCCGAAACGCCCGCGCTCGCGATCAGTCGCGACGCCTTGCTCCGCCAGCCCGACGGCGGCCACAGCGTGTTCATTGTGGAGGACGATGGCGATGCAACGGTCGCGCGTCAGCGCAGCGTGCGGATCCTGTACGAGCGGGATGGGCAGGTCGCCGTGGCTTCCGGCCTCAGCCGCGGCCAACGCGTCGTAATACGTGGCAACGAAGCCCTCGATGAAGGCCGCCCCGTTGAAGTGATGGAGCGCTGACCGATGAGCTTCGATCGCGTTCTCCGTCATGGCACCCTGATCGCGGTCGCGGTCCTGATCATCTGCGTGCTGGGTATCAGCGCCGCGCTGCGGGTGCCGGTGCAGATGATCCCCGATCTGGAGGTGCGCACCATCAGCGTCGACACGAGCTGGCCCGGCGCCTCGCCGCAGGACGTAGAGAAGGAAATCCTGATCGAGCAGGAGCAGTACCTGCGCACGCTGCCCGGCCTGCGTCGCATGGTGTCGACCGCCAGTATCGGGGAAGCCAGCATCGTGCTGGAGTTCCCCTTCGGCGTCGACATCAACGAGGCGCTGATCCGCACCAACAACGCGCTCAGCCAGGTATCCGATTATCCGGAGAACGTGGACGCCCCGGCATTGACCACCGTCTCGGTCTCCGAAGAGCCGTTCATGTACTTCCGGGTTGGCCCGCGCGCAGAAGGCGGCGCGGAGCTCGATCTGGCGATGATGGGCGACTTCCTGCAGGACGAGGTGCGGCCCCGCCTCGAGCGTGTCGACGGGGTCTCCCTGGTCGAGATCAATGGCGCGGCCGAACGTCAGGTCCGCATCGAGGTCGACCCGTATCGCCTGGCCGAACGCGGATTGGACATGACCGATGTGCGCGATGCGCTGCGGGCACGCAATGTCGACCGCTCCGCCGGCGACCTGGATGACGGCAAGCGCAGCGTGCTGGTGCGCACGATCGGGCGCTTCCGCACGCCTGCCGAGATCGGCGATCTAATCGTCTCCGAACAGGAGGGCGCGCTGGTGCGCCTGTCCGATCTGGCCGAGATCCGGCTCAGCCACCACGAACTGCGCGAAAGCGCGTACTACAACGGCCTGCCGGCGCTGTACCTGGCGGTGCGCCGCGAGACCGGCTCGAACGTGATCCAGACCAAGTACGCGGTGCTGCCCGAGGTCGAGGCGATCAACCAAGAGATCATGGCGCCGCTGGGCCTCGAGATCACGTTGGTCAGCGAGGACGCACGCTACGTCGAGGACTCGGTGGCCAACGTCTGGACCAACCTGTTCCTCGGCGCGGTGCTCGCGACCCTGGTGATGTTCGCCTTCCTGCGTTCGGCGCGCAGTACCTTCATCGGCGTGATCGCGATTCCGATCTGCACCATTGCCGCTTTCATCGGCCTGCTGCTGGCCGGGCGCACACTGAACGTGATTTCCATGGCCGGCGTGGCCTTTGCCATCGGCATGACCCTGGACAACACCATCGTGGTGCTGGAAAGCATCGACCAAGCGCGGCGCCGCGGACTGGACCGCTTCGCGGCCGCCTTGGCCGGCGTACGCCGGGTCTGGCCGGCGGTGCTGGCCTGTACCCTGACCACCGTGCTGGTGTTCGCACCGACCCTGTTCGTCGAGGAAGAAGCGGGCCAGCTCTACTCGGACATCGCGATCGCGATCTCCGCGGCGATCCTGGCCTCGATGGTGGTGGCGGTCACGGTGCTGCCTGCGCTGGCCACGCGGATGATGCCGCCACCGGGCGCGGAGGACGCAGCCGGCGGCAATGCGTTCGACCGCATCGGCCAACGCCTCGGCGCGCTCCATGCCACCTGGCCGCGTCGCGTCACGGTGCTGGCCAGCACGCTGGTTGCCTCCGTGCTGGCGGTGGCGCTGCTGACGCCGCCGGCCGAGTACCTGCCCGAAGGCGAGGAAGCACGGGTCTTTTCGCGCATGATCGCGCCGCCAGGCTACAACTTGTCCGAGATGGAGGGCATCGCGCAGGAGCTGATCACCGAACTGCGTCCGCGGCTCGACGATGCACCCGAGCGCTATGCCCGTGGCGAGACGGACATACCGGCGCTGCGGGTCTTCGCCATGTTCGTCGACCCGCAGGGCATCAGCATCATGACCGATCCGAAGAACCCGGCCGAGATCGACGCGCTGATAGGCGCCCTGGAGGCGCTCTACACCTCTTGGCCCGGCATGCGCGCCTTCGCCTCGCGCGGCTCGATCATTTCCAACGACGAAGGCGGCACCCGCAGCATCAACCTGGACATCGCCGGTACCGACCTGGCGCAGATCTATCGCGTCGCAGGCCTGGCCTATGCGCGCGCCGCCACCATGTTCGAAGGCGCCCAGATCGGCTCCGAGCCAAACGCGCTGAGCCTCGACCAGCCCATGCTCGAAGTCGTGCCGCGCTGGGAGCGGCTGGTCGACGTCGGCCTCGACGGAGAGCGCTTCGGCTATTCGGTCGCCGCACTCAGCGATGGCGCGTTCGCCGATGAAATGATCCTGGACGACCGCCGCATCGACATCTACCTGTTCAGCAGCGCCGGCAGCGGGCAACGCGTGGACCACCTGCCCGACCTGCCGATCGCCACGCCGTCCGGCGCGGTGCTGCCACTGTCCGCGCTGGGCGAGCTGCGCGAGTCCGTCGATACCGACAGCATCCGCCGGCTGGACGGCCGCCGCACCGTCACGCTGAACATCATACCGCCGCGCTCGGTGGCGCTGGAGACCGGCGTTACGCGCGTACGCAACGAACTGATCGAGTCGATGCGCATCGCCGGTGAGATTCCGCACGGGGTGTCGGTGGACATCACCGGCGCCAGCGACCAGTTGCAGGCCACCCGTGAAGCGGTCTCGAGCAATTTCCTGATCGCCGTGCTGCTGTGCTATCTGGTGCTGGTGGTGGTCTTCGGCCACTGGGGGCGGCCGCTGTTCGTCATGGCCACGATCCCGGTGGGCCTGGCGGGCGGCATCATCGGGTTGGCGATCCTCAACGGCATCGGCGCTGGGTTCGGCATTCACCAACCGTTCGACATGATCACCCTGCTGGGCTTCCTGGTACTGCTGGGCGCGGTGGTCAACAACCCGATCCTGATCGTGCAGGAAGCCTACAAGCGTCTCGAGGAGGGGGCCGAATCGGTTGCAACGGCGGTAGATGACGCGGTGCGCATCCGCTTGCGCGCGATCCTGATGTCGAGCCTGACCACCATCTTCGGCGTAGCGCCGCTGGTGCTGATCCCAGGCGCGGGCACCGAGCTCTATCGCGGTCTGGGCGCCATCGTGATGTTCGGCATCGCCTTCTCCACCCTGGTCACGCTTACCTTCCTGCCAAGCCTGATGGTGGCAACGCTTACGCTGCGCGAGCGAGCCGGCGCGCTGCTGCGCAGGGCTCAATGAGGGGGCCCGCCAGGGAGTGCGGGCCATCCGCCAGGCCGACATAGACCGGCGCCGAGCCGGCCCGAACACGGCAAACCACGCAGCGGGCACGCTCGAGCGGTTCCCGAGCGAGGGAGCGAAAGAGGGGCTGGACAGCGCGGTGCAGCGAAGGTCTGAAAACAGCACGCCCACCAGCTTTCGCCAATGCTGCGAGGAGGTACTCAAGCCCAGGGTGCTCAGCTGAGCCTGGACGACAGGTGAAGATAGATGATCGCCTTTGTCTATCGTTTTCGAGAAGTTCGCGGGCCTTTCGGATTCAGGATTGAAAGCTGAAATATCATCGCAGAGGGCAGTGACGGCAGAGCGCGCTGGAAAGCGAGCGCCACCGAACCTATGCAGAGCTATTCAGCTTCTGGGCGTTTCATGCCGCTCTCCCCGGCAACCTTGGCCGATTGTGGCGAACCTGATGGCGAAAACAGCGCCACCGGGCTCATCCGCCATAGATTCCAAAGCGACACTGCCGCAATCAGAACCGCACCGCCGAGCCCAACGGAGATCGCGTGGGTCAGCGCCTCTCGGGCGGCATCGACGAGCTGCGGATCGATGCCTGCGGGAACCGCTTTGAGCAGCACCTGGGGATCGCTGAACATGGAAAGCGCCGAGGACTGATCGAGCTCAGCGAAGGATCGCTCTAGTTCTCGACGATAGAGGAAAGTCGTCAAAGTCCCCATGCCCGCGGTACCCAGTAGGCCCCCCACCAATCGTAGCGATTGCAGCAAAGCAGTGGCGATTCCCAGGTGCCGGCGTTCGGCCAGCGTCTGGGTGAACAAGGTGAGATTGAGCAAGATGAAGCCGAGTCCCATCCCCGCGAGCAGCATCAATCCCAGCAGCAGACCGAAACTGGCTTCCCTTCCACACAGCGACAAACCCACACAAGCCAGCAGTAGCGCAATGAAACCGGCGCGGGGCAGCCAGTTGGGATTGCGCAGACGGCTGATGACCCGGCTGTTGACGATGGCTCCCAGGGTGATGCTCAACACCATCGGTGTGATCAGTACCCCAGCGTCCTGCGGGCTGTACCCATAGCTGCCTTGAAAAAGCAGCGGCATGTAGAACAGCAGCGCGAACATCACCGAACCGACCATCACCGACAGTCCGAACAGCGTGCGCAGGCCTTTGACCGCAAACAGGGCTGGCGGCATCAACGGCGCGGGCGCACGCCGCTCCCACCACCACAGCAGCGCCGCCGCCCCCAGGCTGGCACCGCCCATGAGCAGGACCGCACCTCCAGCACCGGCGCGAGGCAGCCATTCGACGAAAAGCTGTAACGAACCCAGGGTTATGGCAATCAACAAAGCACCGAACCAATCGAGCGAGATCGGCTTGGACGTTTCCGGCCGATACCAGGGCAAGTAGCGCCAAGCGAAGAAGAGCGCCAGCAGACCCAAAGGCAAATTGAGATAGAACACGAAACGCCAGCCGTAGTAGCCGGTAAGAAAACCGCCGAGCGAAGGGCCAAGCGCATTGACCACGCTGAATGCGGCACTGAGCAGAACCTGCCAGCGCAGTCGTTGACGGGTATCAGGGAATAGATCGGGCACGCAAGCGAACGCAGTACCGATTAGCATCCCGCCCCCCACCCCCTGCAGCGCTCGTGCCGCGACGAGAAAGCGCATATCGCTGGCCAGCGCACAGGCCAACGAGGCCAGGGTGAAGATCAGCGTCGCCGCGATCACGAACGGCTTGCGCCCGTAGTAGTCGCCCATGCGGCCGAAGATTGGAATGGTGACGATCGAAGTGAGCAGATAGCCGGTGCCGATCCAGGCGTAGAAATCGAAGCCATTCAGATCCGCGACGATGTGGGGCAAGGCGTTGCCGATCACGGTCTGATCGAGTGCCGCAAGCATCAATACCAGGGAGATGCCGAGCATTGCCAACAGCGCCTGGGTGAACGGCAGGGCCGGACGATTAGCCGGGATCGTCATGTGATCGCCTCTTCTACCGCACGATGAAAATGAATCAGGCGCCTGCCCCAAGGCGCAGGTCGGGCCCTGATCAGATCAGTGCATCGACGGCGGCGGCGATGCGCGCACAGCCCTCATCGAGCACCTGCTGGGAAGAGGCGATCGACATGCGGAAATACGGCGACAAGCCGTAAGCGGTGCCAGCGACCACGGCCACGCCGGCATTTTCCAACAGGTACATGACCACATCGGTGTCATCGGCGAGGAGCTTTCCGGCCGGGGTACGACGCCCCAGCAGATCAGCGCAGTCGACGTAGAGATAGAAAGCACCGCTCGGAGCAGCGCAGCTCAAGCCACTGATCGCATTGATCGACTCAAGCGTGCGATCACGGCGCTGCCTGTACACCTCGCGGCTTTCGCTAACGAAGCTCTGGTCACCCTCGAGCGCCGCGACCGCCGCAGCCTGGCTCACCGAGCAGGTATTGCCCGAGGATTGCGACTGCAGCGTATTGAAGGCGGCGACGAGATCCGCCGAAGCCGCGGCGTACCCGATCCGCCAGCCGGTCATCGCGTAGGTCTTGGACACCCCATTGATGAGCACCGTCCGGTCTCTAAAGCCCGGCTCGATATTGAGGATGTGCGGATTATCGCTATCGTCGTAGCGGATATGCTCATAGATATCATCCGTCATCAGCATTACCTGCGGATGTTCGAGCAGTAAGTCGGCAAGTGCACGGTACTCATCCGCCGTGTAGCTCGCGCCGGTGGGATTGCTCGGTGAATTGAGCATCAGCCAACGCGTGCATGGCGTAATGGCCGAGCGCAGCCGCTCGACGGTGAGCTTGAAACCATCGCTTTCAGGGCAAGGCACTGTCACCGGCCGTCCGTCGCAGGCAAGCACCATGTCCGGGTAGGAGACCCAGTAAGGCGCGGGAATGATGACCTCGTCGCCAGGCTCCAGCGTGGCCGCGAGAACCGTGTAGATGGCGCTCTTGGCCCCGCTGGTAACGATGATCTCGTCGAGCCCATAGCTCAAACCATTCTCACGGACGAGCTTGGCGGCAATGGCCTGGCGCAGCTCCACCGTCCCGCTGTTGTTGGTGTAGCGTGTTTCACCCCGCTGAATGGCTTCCCAGGCCGCCTGTCGGATGTGCGCCGGAGTATCGAAATCAGGCTCGCCCACCACCAGGTTGACGATGGAGTGTCCTTGCCGGCGCAGCTCGTTGGCGCGGTCGGCGGCGGCACTGCTCGGCGATGGCTTGATGCGTTGCACTCGGGCTGCGATGCGCGACGAATTCACGACGACCTACCTCGATGAAATGACTGGATGAGATGGGTTCATAAGGTAATCGCCCCGCACCAGGGGCGTTAAGACAGCTTCGCTCTGGTCTGATAGGAATACCTTATGGAAAAACACCTCTGCTCGCCTGTCACTGCACCATGACGGCGCAACCGGGCACCACTCCGGCGCATATCCATATCGAACCCTTATGCTTGAAAAACCTTCATCTCCCAGCCCACACGGCTGCACCAATGCAATTTCGACTGGCCCATATATTGCTCAAAGGCGTAAGGCCGGCACATATGGGAGACCTGGAAGATGAACCTGAAGCGCTTGAAATACTTCGTGAAAATCGTCGATATCGGCAGTCTCACCCAGGCTGCGGACGTCCTTCATATCGCCCAGCCCGCACTGAGCCAGCAGCTCGCGACACTTGAAGGCGAACTCAAGCAACAGCTCTTGATCCGCACTAAGCGTGGCGTCACACCGACCGATGCAGGCAAGATCCTCTACGCCCACGCACAGCTGATCCTTCGCCAGTGTGAGCAGGCGCAGAGCGACGTCCAGGCCTCGAGCAAGGCGCTATCGGGAAAGGTATCGGTCGGTCTCGCCCCAGGCACTGCGGCATCCGCGCTGTCTCTGCCGCTGCTGCGAGCGGTGCGAGAACAACATCCCGGTATCGTGCTCTATCTCAACGAGAATTTCGGCACCACGCTGAGCGAGCTGATCATGAACGGGCGAATGGACATGGCCGTGCTCTATGGTGACAAGGTCATCCATGGGCTCAGCTTCCAGCCGCTGTTCAAAGAGGAGCTCTACCTGGTAAGCCCCTCGTCGAGATCGCTGCCGCAAGAAGACATCGTGCTGGCGGAAGTCGCGGAATGGGATTTGATGCTGCCACGCAAGTACAACGTAATCCGCAAGCTGGTGGATGAAGCGTTCCTGCGCATCGGCATGGTGCCGCGGGTGGTCGCGGAAGTGGAGTCCGCCACGACCCTGACCGCTGCCATCGACGACGACCTCGGTGTCACCATCCTGCCCGGCTCCGCTGCCCGCATCCTCGCTGCATCGACGTCGGCACGCCTGTGTCGCATCGTTTCGCCGGTGATCGAGGCCCCGCTGGCGCTGTGCCTTTCCGACCACTTGCCGCTGTCGATTCCCGCCCAAGCGGTGAAGAAAATCCTGCTCGGGCTGGTCAACGACATGATGCCGGACGATCTGCCAAAGCTCAGAACCGAGGCATAAGACCGCCTTATCCCACCAGCACCAAACCCTCTTAGCCTAGCCAGGAGCGGCTCGATACATTGTTCGCAATCAGGAGTCACCGCCCCTGACGAATCGAATGAAATCGAGGGCAGATCAAGCAAATGGACCAGCAACGAATAAAAGCCTTGATGGATCTGTTGGCGCATTCGGATCTCACCGAATTGACCATCAGCGAGGGCGATTGCACATTGAAACTGGTGAGGAGCGCAGGCCCCTTGCTCACCGCCGATTCAGCCCTTCCAGTGCCACGCACGACATCCACTGCCTTTGCTGGTCCCCCTCCCGTCGACGATATCGCCCCCGCTGCGGAAATATGCTCGCCGCTCTACGGTGTGTTCCACTTGACCCCCGCGCCGGGTGAGCCGCCCTTCACGACCCAGGGCGCGAGCGTCGTCGCGGGGCAAACGCTCTGCGTGATCGAAGCGATGAAGATGTTCCACCCGCTCAAGACCGAGCGCGCGGGTATCGTCGGTGCGATTCTCGCCGAACCCGATCAAGAGGTCGAAGCTGGCCAACCGCTCTTCTATATCGACTGAGTCACCGCCCCACCGCCATCATCGAGTGCCCACATGTTCGACAAGGTATTGATCGCCAACCGTGGAGAGATCGCGCTGCGTATCCTGCGCGCCTGCCACAGCCTGGGGTTGCGCACGGTCGTGGTATTTTCCGAGGCGGACCGAGACACCGACTATGTACGGCAGGCGGATCAAGCACTGTGCATCGGCCCGGCGGCGTCAGCCGCAAGCTACATGAACCAATCGGCGCTACTGTTCGCCGCCGAAGTCAGTGGCGCACAAGCCATCCATCCCGGCTACGGCTTTCTTTCGGAAAACGCCGCATTCGCCGAACGCGTCGAACGGGCCGGAATGACCTTCATCGGCCCGAGTGCCGACTGCATCCGCACCATGGGTGACAAGATCGCCGCCAGGCAGGCGATGAAGGCTAGCCGAGTCCCTTGCGTACCGGGTTCGGCAGGCGCGCTTCCGAGCGATCCCGCTGCAGTCGAAGCCATCGCCCAAAGCATCGGCTACCCGGTGATCGTCAAGGCGGCCGGCGGCGGCGGTGGGCGGGGCATGCGAGTCGTGAACGCAAAAAGCGAGCTGCTGGAGGCGATCAGCGTCACCCGAGAAGAGGCACGGCATGCCTTTGGCAATTCAGAGCTCTACCTGGAGAAATTCCTCGGCCAGCCGCGCCATGTCGAAATCCAGATGCTCTGTGACAATCACGGTACGGCACTATGGCTGGGAAGCCGCGACTGCTCGATGCAGCGGCGTCACCAGAAGATGCTGGAGGAGTCCCCCGCGCCGGGTATCGATCCCGCCCTGGTCGAGCGTGTCGGCCTGCGCTGCGCAGAGGCCTGCCGTCGGATCGGCTATCGCGGCGTCGGCACCTTCGAATTCCTCTTCGAGAACGGTGAGTTCTACTTCATAGAGATGAATACCCGCTTGCAGGTCGAGCATCCGGTCACCGAGATGGTCACCGGTATCGACATCGTGCAGCAACAGCTACGCGTCGCCTTGGGCGAGCGCCTGACGCTGACCCAGCAGGAAATCCGCAGCCAGGGACATGCGCTGGAGTGCCGAATCAATGCCGAGAATCCCGACACCTTCACCCCGACGCCCGGGCAAGTGACCCGCTGGGAAGTCGCCGGGGGCTTTGGCGTAAGGGTGGATTCCCATGTCACCACAGGCTATCGCGTCCCTCCCTACTATGACTCGATGATCGCCAAGCTGATCACCCACGGCGCCACCCGCGAAGAAGCCTTCGCCCGTATGCGTCTGGCGCTTGCTGAAATGCGAATCGAGGGCATTGCCACGAACATCCCGCTCCATCGGAAGATCCTCGATGATCCCGGGTTTCGTCACGGCGGTGTCGACATCCATCATCTGGAGCGCTGGCTCGAAGAAAACCGCTCGACACGAGGCGCAGCATGAGTTCGAACCAAGGCGAACGGCCGGTCATCAGCCTGCTGGGCACCACCGCCCTGCTGTTCGAGGCGCCCGGCGATCTGGAGCTGACCACCCAACAGCGCATCTGGGCGTTGGCGATCGAAGCGGGTAAATGGCCCGAAGCCGGGGAAGCGGTTCCCGGCATGAACAACATGATGCTGACCTTTTCCACCCCGCCACGCGATTTGTCGGCGCTGCGCGTACGTCTGCTGGCAGCCTGGGACCACTGTTCGGCGCTACCGCTCGAGGGCAGGATCATCGATCTTCCAGTCATTTACGGCGGCGACGATTTCGGTCCGCACATGGCGGACGTCGTTGCGCATACGGGGCTTTCGATAGATGACATCGTCGAGCTGCACAGCGCCCCGCTCTACCCGGTCTATGCCCTGGGCAGCCACCCTGGTTTCTGCTACCTCGGCGGTATGGACCCACGTATCGCCACGCCCCGGCGCAAGGTACCGATCACCAACCTGCCCGGCGGCGCCGTATCCATCGGCGGGGTGCAGACCGGCGTATCGGCCTCGGCCGGACCCAGCGGCTGGAACACCATCGGGCGCACCACGATGAGCTTCTTCGACCTCGCCCAGGACCCACCGATACTTTGCGCGCCGGGTGATCTCGTCCGCTTTCGTGTTGAGAGGGTCATCCGATGATAGAAATCATCTCGGCCACCGCCTTGAGCACCGTGCAGGACCATGGCCGCAGCGGCAGCCTGCGCTATGGCGTTGGCACCGCTGGAGCGATGGATCGACTGGCGCTGGCGGCCGGCAACCTGATGCTCGGCAACGATGAAGACGCAGCGTGCCTCGAGATCCCCGTGTTTCCTTTTCAGGCGCGCTTTCTCGAGGATTGCGACTTCGCCCTGACCGGCGCCGATTGCACGGCGAACCTGGATGGCCGCGCACTCTCTCCCTGGTGGGCGAGTCGTGCCCGGGCGGGCCAGACGCTCAGCCTCGCACTGCCGAAGTCGGGCAGTCGCGCTTATCTGGCCCTTGGCGGTGGTATCGATGTCCCCATGGTGCTGGGCTCCCGCAGCACTCAGCTGCGTGGCGCCTTCGGCGGCCTCGACGGTCGTGCATTGCGCCAAACGGACCGCCTGCCAGCGGTCCAGGCGATCGCGAATCGAGCGCTCGATTTCGGTATCGAACCGCCCTCGCTGGCATTACCGCGGATGATCGACGGCATGGTCGCCCTACGGGTGATTCCGGCCTCGGAATATGCGGCGTTCAGCGCGCAATCACAGGCCGCGTTCTGGGCCAGCGCCTGGAAAGTCACCCCTCAGAGCGATCGCTACGGCTTCCGCCTGGCCGGCGACCCATTGGTGCCGATGCAACCGATCGAAACACGCTCGCATGGCATCGTCCCAGGCGTGATCCAGGTTCCCCACGGCGGGCAACCCATCATTCAGATGCGTGATGCGCAGCCCAGCGGCGGCTATCCGAAATTCGGCAGCGTCATCGAGGCGGACCTCTGGCGCCTCGGCCAGACCCCTATCGGTAGCCGGGTTCGTTTCATCGAAACCAGCTATGAAGAAGCCCTCGATGCGCTGGCCGACAACCGGCGTTATCTAGATGAAGTGCAGCGCCTGGTTGGGCTGCGGGGTCTTGAACATGCCTGACCTTGGATCGGAGACCATGGATATCCGTAACGTGCAGCAACTGATGATCTGGATGCGGGAAGCCGACCTGCTCCACCTCGAGCTCGAGCGTCCCGGCGGCAGCCTCCTGCTACGCAGATCGCCGCGGACCGCGGCAAGCCCGGCCGCTACCAGGTTCGAGACCGCCACATCCCCCGCGGCAACACCGGCGAACTCAGGTGGTGAGCACCTGGGTGGAGAGATAGTACGCGCCGACACGGTCGGCCAATTCCTCATCCAGCATCCGCTGCGTGAAACCCCATTGGTACGCCAGGGGGACAGGGTCGATGCTGGCGATCTGCTGGGGCTGCTGCGCATCGGTTCGCTGTATCTACCCGTTCGTGCTCACGTCGCAGGGCGGGTCAGTGAACCGTTGACGCCGCCTGGCGGCCTAGTCGGCTACGGAGCGCCACTCTTTGCTCTCGACAATGCTGATTGAACAGGGATTTACATATGCAAATAGATTTGAATGCCGATCTAGGTGAAGGCTTCGGTGCTTATCGCATGGGTGAGGATGAAGCGCTGATCGGGATCATCTCTTCCGCCAACGTCGCCTGCGGCTTCCACGCCGGCGATCCGTTGATCATGAACAATACCGCCCACGCCACCAAGGCGGCCGGTGTCGATCTCGGCGCCCATGTGGGATTTCCCGACCTGCTGGGCTTCGGCCGAAGGCAAATGCAGGTGGATCCGAAGGAGCTGGCAAGCTATGTGGTCTACCAGCTCGGCGCCCTGGCCGGGATGGCGGCGGTCGCAGGGCACAGGCTCACTCACATGAGCTTCCACGGCGCACTGGGCAACATGGCGGCCGCCGACGAGACGCTGGCCGAGCCGCTGGTCGCGGCTGTGGCGGCATTCGATCGGGATATTATCATCAGCTCTTCATCCAGCCAGGCGATCGAAAGCGCCGCCGCCCGACATGGACTACGAGTCGCGACGACGTTCCTCGCCGATCGCGCCTATGACGTCAACGGCTTGCTGGTACCACGCAGGATGCCGAACTCAGTGATCACCGACCATGATCAAGTCATGCTGCGGCTGCGCCAACTGCTCGAAGACGGCAGTGTCACCAGCTATTCGGGCGAGCGCATCCCGATGCGGACCTGCTCGATCCTGCTGCATGGAGATACTCCCGGCGCAGCGGGAATGGCCCGCGACATTCGCAGTGAAATCGAACGTGGCGGCGGCGAGATTGTGCCGATATCTCATTTGCTGAACTGAGCCAGAAGCGCTGTGCATCCATAAGAGACCCTTATCTCCACACAGCCAATCCGTCTTAGCTCTGATAATTCCGAGACGATACATTGCAAGTCGAGATCACCTATGCGACTTGCCTCCATGAATTCGCCACCGCTGTCGGCGAGATTTCTACAAAAATTCCTACAACATCCAGGATGCACGCAATGCCTTTTTCCGACTATAAGACCGCCCTGGTCACCGGCGCTTCCTCCGGCATCGGCGCCGCCATCGTCGAGCGACTTACCCTTGAAGGCATCGAGGTACACGCCGTGGCGCGCAATGCTGTGAAGCTCGCCACGCTGGCCGAAAAGACAGGCTGCATCACGCATACGCTCGATGTCGGTGACCTCGAGGGCATCACCCGCCTGGCGCAGGCACAGCCTTTCGACATCCTGGTCAACAATGCAGGCGTCGATCGCCCTGGCTCGATTCTCAACGCCGACGCGCAGGGCATCGACGCATTGGTCGACACGAATTTGCGCGCGGTTCTGCATCTGTGCCGCCTCGTGGTCCCAGGCATGGTCGAGCGCGATCGCGGGCACGTCATCAACGTAAGCTCCATCGCCGCGGCCTACAACTTCAACGGCAACTCCACCTATCACGCCACCAAGGCCGCCGTGAGCATGCTGTCGCGCCAGCTGCGCATCGATGTGTTCGGCAAGCGCGTCAGGGTGACCGAAATCTGCCCAGGCCGGGTGGCGACGGATATCTTCGCCCACGTCCACGGTGATCCCGAAAACAGCTGGAAGAAATACATCGAAGGCTTCGAACTTCCGCAGGCCTCGGATATCGCCGACGCGATTGCTTTCGCGATCGCAGCGCCGATTTCGATGAACGTCGGCCATATAGAAATCACCCCCACCCTGCAAGTACCAGGCGGGTTGCAGACTACTCGTCCTCAGGACGTTTGAGACACCGGCAGCAGCGATACGACTGGCTGACAACGACGGGCCCTTGTTCGAATGCCCAGCTAAGGCGCCAGCTCTTGCTCCTCCGCCGCCGTTGACCATTCCGCTCCGTTTGGAAGCAACCAATGAACCAATTTTTTCTGGATCTGGGCCAGATTCTGCAAGGTGAATACGCCGACCTGATCATTCAGGGCATAAAGACCACGCTCCAGCTGGCGCTATTTTCCTGGATGATCGCCATGGGCCTGGCACTGGCTCTAGTGACCATCCGACTGACCAGCGTCCGAACGGCCACTCTCCTGGTCGCAGGCTATGTCTCCTACCACCGCAACGTACCCACACTGGTTCAGCTGATGCTCTGGTATTTCGGCATCGCCTCGATATTGCCGGAAAGCATGCAACTTTGGCTGGCCAATTTCAGTACTGAGTTTCTCTTCGCGGTCATCGCTCTCGGCCTTTGCCAGGCGGCGTATTTTTCCGAGGATATCCGCAGTGGCCTGCGCGCCATTCCCAGAGGACAAAGCGAAGCAGCTCGTGCTCTCGGAATGGGCTACATACGTTCCATGCGCTACGTCATTCTTCCCCAGGGGATACGCAACTCCCTCCCCTCGCTGCTCAATCACACCGTACTGCTGTTCAAGAACACCAGCCTGGCAATGACGATCGGTGTAGTGGAACTGACCTATGCAACCCGGGAGGTGGAAAACTACACCTTCCTTACCTTTCAATCCTATTTCATCGCTACAGCGGCCTACCTGGCATTTTCGCTGCTACTCATGGCACTCGGTGCAATGCTGGCCAGGCGATTCGAAAAGGTCAACGCAAGGTAATCCACCATGTTTGATATATTTCATATCCTGCGGGACAACTGGGAACTCTTTCTCCTGGGACAATATCCGTATGGTCCGCTGGGTGGCCTGGTCAACACGTTGATTCTTGCTTCTCTGGCGCTGGTCATCGCATTTCCGCTCAGTCTTCTGCTCACCATGGCTCGGATTTCACCTTTCCGGATACTGCGCTACCCAGCCACGGTCTGGGTGTACGTATTGCGCGGAGTGCCCCTGATCATGGTGATCTTCTGGACCTATTTTCTGGTACCCACGTTGATCGGACGCAACGTCAGCGGCTTCACTACCATGCTGTGCACGCTGGTCGTCTACCAGAGCGCGTATCTGTGCGAAATAGTGCGAGGCGGTATTCAGGCACTGCCCAGTGGCCAGTACGAAGCCTCCAGAGCACTTGGACTTGGATACTTTCGCACCACCGCGTGGGTCATCCTGCCTCAGGCACTGTACAACTCTTTGCCGAGCTTGATCAGCCAATTCATCTCCATCATCAAAGAGACCACCCTGGGCTATGTCATCAACGTGCAGGAAATGACCTTTGCGGCGAACCAGGTCAATAACCAGCTGCTGACCAAACCCTTCCAGGTGTTCTTCATCCTGGCGATCACCTACTACATCCTGTGCTATGGCCTCACCCAGCTGGCCCAGTGGTTCGAGCATAGGATAGATAAAAAACGTCAAGGCTCAGTCGATATTGCCAGCGTCGAGCAACCTTAACTGGCGCGACAGCCACTGAATAATCAAGGTATCCCCGATGAAGACCATGATCATCTTTTCCAATGTCAACAAATGGTACGGATCCTATCAGGCGCTCACCAATATCAATGCCGAGATTAGCCAGGGAGAGGTCATCGTAGTGTGTGGGCCCTCTGGATCTGGCAAGTCCACTCTGATTCGAACGGTCAACAGGCTCGAGGAGATCCAGAGCGGCCAAATCCTCTATGAAGGACACGATGTCCATGGCACCGATGCGAATCTCAACCGTCTTCGTAGCCGGATTGGCTTCGTATTCCAAAGCTTCAATCTGTTCCCCCACTTGTCGGTGCTAGACAATGTGATCCTGTCGCCAACCAAGGTAAAGGGTATGAAGGCATCGGCTGCGAAAAAACTCGCCCTGGCGCTGCTGGAACGCGTCGGTATGGCACACAAGGCCAACGCTTATCCCGCTCAGCTTTCAGGCGGTCAACAGCAACGAGTCGCCATTGCCCGGGCGCTCGCCATGGAGCCCCCGGTGATGCTGTTCGACGAGCCCACCAGCGCCCTCGACCCGGAAATGGTGGGTGAAGTACTCAATGTAATGCGGGGATTGGCCAAGGAAGGAATGACCATGATGTGTGTAACACATGAAATGAACTTCGCACGGGAGGTGGCGGATAAAATCTGGTTCATGGACGCCGGCCAGATTCTCGAAACAGCAGATCCCGTTCAGTTTTTCAATCAGCCCAAGCATCCACGTGCGAACCGCTTCATCAGCGATCTTCGCGCTCATTGACATCAAGGACGTCAAACGAAAGTTCGAATACGGACAACACCAGCAGTGGAAAATCGCCAGCAATTCAAATTATAACAGAGGATACTCTCCCATGAATTTAAAAGTCATCTTGAGCACACTAGTTCTAAGCTCCCTGGCAATCTCCTCGGCAAAAGCCGACCAATGGTCGGATATCCAAGCCAGGCAGTCACTCAGCTGTGGGGTCTATTCCGATGTTCCCCCCTTCTCTTCACCCGACCCACAGACTCGCGAACTGGTCGGCATGGACGTCGATCTCTGTAAAGCATTGGCCGAGCAGTTGGGCGTAGGGCTCGAACTCAAGCCGCTATCGGGAGAGGCGCGCATTCCGGAGCTGCGAATGGGTCGGGTGGACCTGATCATCGCTAACCTCGCCTATACCAAGACCCGGGCGGAGCAGATCCAGTTCAGTGACCCCTACTACGTTGCCAAGGAGATGCTGGTCGTCAAGGCTCCGCTGGCGAACAACTCGTTGGATTTCTTCAAGAACAAGCGCATCAGTGCGACCAAGGGCTCGACTTCCGAACAGTCCATCCGACTTGCTGGCGCCAACCCCGTGACCTTCCAGGATACAGGCTCGGCATATCTGGCGGTGCAGCAGAACAAGGTGCTGGGTGTCGTCACCAATGCGATGACCGCGCAGATGCTGGTAAACCAAGCCAAGGCCAGCGGTGTCGATCTGGGAATCGTCGAGGAGCCGCTGGCGCTCGAGCCGATCGGCGCAGGCCTGCGCAAGGGCGAAGAGACGCTCCTTGCGCGGGTCAATGAGGCACTGATGAACATGGAAGAGGCCGGCGAAATCGATCGGATTTGGGACAAGTGGCTCGGCCCGGATACCGAATACCAAATGGTCCGAGAAGAGAGGGTGCAAAAGCTCAGTGAGCTCGATTTCGAGCCCCTGCCGTAGATCGCGCCGGAGCGATTGGACTGGACTCAATAGAAGACTGCCCTGACGCACATCGCTGTTCGAGCTTCATGGGCAGTCATTCTCCACCATGCTGGCATCATGAAAAATGCATGAAACCTCAGCCTCTCCTGACTGTCTCCAGCAATACATCGAGGCAGGCGACATCCTCCAGCCGGCGCAGGCGCTCGAGCATCGCCACGGCGCGCTCCCTGGGCAGGTTCGATGCTGCGCTGGCGAGAAACTTCGCCTCCAGCTCCTCATCGCTCAGCGGATCCTCCGGGTCGCCCTTGCGGTGCGACTGGAAATGCTCGAGAACGCGTCCGTCCGATAGCTGGATCCTGATCCGTGCACTGCGTTTGGCCGGAAACGAGGCATCGATGGCGGCATCGACCTGCACTTGTACCCGGGGCATCAGCCTGCGTACCGCGGGATCATTGATCCGCTCGGGCTCGAATGCGCTCATCCCGACATCGCCATGGTGGAGTGCGGACGCGAGGACGTAGGCCATGCTGAAGCGTGCAGCCAGCGGGTCGGTCGGCGCGGCGTTCGCGGTCATTGCCAGGGACTGCTGATTGGTGAATACGTCGATGCGTTCGATGCGCTCCAGCGCATCGAGCAATTCGGGGCGAAGCTTCAGCACCGCATCCACCGCCGAGAAGGTTTGCCCGCAGCATGCGTGCCGCTTGAAGGTGATGCTGGCGGTGTTGCACACCTGCCCCAGATCGGCGAGCGCAAGCCGCCAGTCGGGTGATCCCCCCATCGCCGCTCCGAACCCCGCATCGCCCTCGAGAATATCCAGCGCCCCGGTCACACCGCGCCGGGCTGCGAGCGCAGTCCACACGCCAGTGTCGGCGGCGTGACCAGCATGCAGCGGCTTGGTCATCGCAGCGCTGCGGAAGGCTTGCTGCAGACCGCTGGCGAACGTGGTCGCATTCGCCAGCGCGTGGGCGAACTGCTCCTCGTCGCATTTCAGCAGCATCGCGGCCGCCGCGGCCGCACCGATGCAGCCGACGGTGCCGGTGGTATGCCAGAAACGGTAGTGACCCGGGTTGATCACGGTGGCGATGCGCGTGGAGATTTCGTAGCCCACCAGGATCGCCACCAGCAGCTCGTCGATGCTGGCCCCCCGGGACTCGGCGACGGCAAGTGCAGCGGCGATCACCGGGGCCCCGGGGTGGAAGAGTCCTTCTTTATAGATGTCGTCCAGCTCCAACGCGTGGGCGGCTACCGCATTGATCATCGCCGCGGAACGTATGCCAAGCCGCCTGCTGTCGAGTACGAAGCCGTCCGCGGCAGGCCCTTCGACTTCGAGGGAGTCTTTCAGCGCGACGACGACCTCGGCGTCCGCGCCCGCGATGGCACAGCCCAACCAATCCATCAACACCCGCCGCAATGCGCTTCGCTGCGCCTCGCTCAGCGACTGCGCATGCTGGCCCAGGGCGTAATGGGCGAATTGCTGGCAAAGAGTCATGAGGAAGCCGCAGATCAGGGGCGAACGCCTAGCCTACTCAATCGATGTGAGCTCTGCACATGGAGAAACGATGCTCCCTCCTCCCGGCTCGTCAGCTCTCACGATGTTCAAGACGATTGAGCAATTTGACGATCGGCAGCAGGATGATCAGATAGATCAGCGCGGCCGCGATCAAAGGCGTAGGACTGTAGGTATTGCCTTGGGCGATACGGGCCATGCGCAGCAGCTCGGGCAGGGTCACCACGCTGGCGATCGACGTCACCTTGATGGTTTCAAGGATGTTGGTGATCAGATCCGGTGCCATGTTGCGCACCGCCTGCGGGATGACGATGTAGCGCTGGACCTGGATGAAGCCGAGCCCGGTGGAGCGTCCGGCCTCGACCTGGCCCTTGGGCAGGCTGTCGATGCCTGCACGGAACACTTCGGCGAAGTAGCTCGATACGTTCAGCGTCAGCGCCAGGATCACCGAACTGCGGGTGCCGATCTCAACGCCGAAGAACGGCAGTCCGTAGTAGATCAGGATCAGCAGCACCAGCGAGGCGAAGGAGCGGAAGAAGTCGACGTAGATGGTGATCAGCAGGCTCAGCCAGCCAATTCCCAATGCCCGCGCGCAAGCCAGCAAAAGGCCGACGCCGATGCCCAACGGCACGATGATCACCGATAGCAGCAGGGTCTCTTTCAGACCCAGCAACAGCATCGGGTAGATGGC
This sequence comes from Halotalea alkalilenta, assembly GCF_001648175.1. Taxonomy (NCBI): domain Bacteria; kingdom Pseudomonadati; phylum Pseudomonadota; class Gammaproteobacteria; order Oceanospirillales; family Halomonadaceae; genus Halotalea; species Halotalea alkalilenta. Next base: position 2,790,851 of record NZ_CP015243.1, read on the forward strand.
GACGATGATGTCGATATTGAAAAAAGTCTGCTGGAAGCTACCCATCGTCCGCGCTCCTCACTTGGCCCACTGGTTGCGGTGTTCGAGCAACTTACTGGCGAACACCAGTGGATAGATCATGATCAGGTAGCCGATCGCGGCCATCATCAGCGGGGTGGTATTGGCCGCGTTGCTTTGTACGGTAATGGCGGTGCCCAACAGCTCCGGTACGGCGATGGCCGAGGCCAAAGCGGTATTCTTGGTCACCGCGATCAGGCGCCCGGTCAGCGGTGGGATGGAGATGCGCATCGCCTGCGGCAGCACCACGTGCTTCATGGTCTGAGCGAATGTCAGGCCAGTGGAGCGCGCCGCCTCGAACTGCCCCTTGTGAATGGCGCGGATGCTGGCCCAGAAGATCTCTTCGGCGAATGCCATCAGCACCAGTGAAAGGGACAGCCAGGCCACGGTGAATCCGCTCAGCCGCATCCCCATGTAGGGCAAGCCGAAATACAGCACGATCATCAGCACCAGCGGAGGCAGCGCGCGGATGACGTCGACCGTCTGCTTGATGATGAAATTCAGCGGGCGAAAACCGAGACAGCGTGCCAGCGCCAGCAGCAGGCCACTGAGCACACCGGTGACGATGACCAGCAGCGCAAGCCAGAGGGTCTTGGCGAATCCGACGCTCAATTCGGGCGCGTACCTGATCATTACGTCCCAATTGAAAAAGTTGTAGATGAACGCTTCCACGAGTCGGTTCTCTCGAATCAGATGGAAATAGTGAAAACGAACAATCGCTTCGCTCAGCGCTCGTAGCTCTCGCGCTGTGCGGATATCTCACGCAAGACCGCGGCCCATGCGGGTTCGATCCAGGGCGCGTACTCCTCTTCCCGGTACTGCTTGGCGACGTGCGAACAGACGGCGTCGGACGGTACATGCAGCTCGGCACCGCCGGACTGCGCCGCGAGCTGTGCCTGGCAGGCGCGTTCGAGAAAGTAGATCTGGTCGAAAGCTTCCGGGATGGTCCTGCCGCCGACGAGCAGCCCGTGATTGATCAGGACCATGGCCTTGTTGGTCGGTCCCAAATCGGCGGCCAGGCGCTCGCGCTCGGAATGGTCCAGGGCGATCCCCTCATATTGGTGATAAGAGAGACGACCATAGAACTTCAGCGCGTGCTGGCTGATCGGCAGCAGCCCCTGCTTCTGTGCCGATACCGCGATCCCGGCGGCCGTATGGGTATGGACGATGCAGGTCAGGTCGGGGCGCGCCTTGTGCAGGGCCGAATGGATAGTGAAGCCGGCCGGATTGATCCAGCGGTTGCCAAGGCCTTCGGTCTCGATCACCTCGCCCGCCAGATCGACCTTCACCAGGCTGCCGGCGGTGATCTCGCTGAACAGCGAACCATAGGGGTTGATCAGGAAGTGCTCCTCCGGCCCCGGCACCCGAGCGCTGATGTGGGTGTAGATCAGGTCGGTCATGCGGAAATGGGCAACCAGCCGGTACAGCGCCGCCAGTTCCACGCGCACTTGCCACTCGCTCTTGCGCGCGTGCTGGTACTCGATAGGGATGGTCATGGGACTGCCTCCTGGAGAATGGGCTCAGCGATTGATCTGGGAGAGAAACTCGCGCAGGCGCGGATGCCTCGGCCGCTCGAAGATCTCCTCGGCGGTGTCCTGCTCGACGATGCGGCCGTCGGCCATGAAGATCACCCGGTCGGCCGCTTCGCGGGCGAAGCGCATCTCGTGGCTGACCACCACCATGGTCATGCCCGACTCACGCAGCTCGCGCATGGTGTTGAGCACGCCGCCCACCAGTTCGGGGTCAAGCGCACTGGTCGGCTCGTCGAACAGCACCACCTTGGGCTCCAGGGCCAGCGTACGAGCGATCGCCACCCGCTGCTGCTGCCCCCCGGAGAGCTGCCCGGGATAATGCTCGCAGCGCTCCGCCAGCCCGACCCGCGCCAGCATCGCCAGGCCGATCTCACGTGCTTCCGCCTTGCCCTTCCCCGCGACCTTGCGCAGCGCCAGCATCACGTTCTCCAGCGCCGTCATGTGCGGATAGAGGTTGAAGGACTGGAACACCATGCCGATCTTAGTGCGCAGCAGATTGACGTTGACCTTCGGCGAGCCGATGTTGACGCCCTCGAACAGGATGTCGCCCGAGGTCGCCTCCTCCAGCCGGTTGCAACAGCGCAGCAAGGTACTCTTGCCCGAGCCCGAGGGACCGATCAGAAAGACCAGCTCCTGCGGCATCACCCTCAGGTCGATCTCGCTGAGGATCTCGAGCTGACCGAAGGATTTACTCAGCCCGACGGCTTCCAGAATGGGTCTGTCGGTGATGGTCGCGGTAGTCATGGCGGCACTCTTGTGGCCGAAAAAGAGAGCTCAGCGGCAGTCAGGGGTATGTTCGCTGGGGTCGTAGTTTGGATATCCCGGTGCGCCATAGCCGGGATACACCGTCGTCACAGCGCCCCCTTCGAGAGGTTCGAGCCCGGTCCATTTGCGGTAGATGTCCGCAAGCTCTCCGCTTTGCTTGATGCACTCGAGCGCCGCGTCCAACTCATTGCGCAGCTCGACATCGTCGCGACGGACCGAATAGCCGTAGACCTCGCCGTTGTTGATGATGAAATCGGACACCGTCAGCATCGGCGCCTTCTTCGCCGCGTCCCCGGCCGAGGCGCTATACACCAGCGCCGCATCCGCCTGGCCGCTGGCCACTGCCTGGACGGCATCGCTGTTCTTGTCGTAGCGATTGATGCTCCATCCATACTGGTCCTGCCGCTCGGTCAGCCACCTGTCGAACAGGTTGCCGCGATTGACCGCCACCACCTTGTCCCTCAGGTTTTCCGGCGAGGTGATCTTGTCGTCGGATGCGCGCTGCACGAACTGATAGGTCGCATCGCCATAGGGTTCGACGAAGAGCATGCTCTGCGCCCGCTCTTCGGTGATCATCGCGGCGGACAGCACCATGTCGAACTTGCCGGCGTTCAGCCCCGCGTAGGTGGTGGACCAGGCCTGGTCGATGATCCTGATCTCAGTGCCCATCTGCCGACTCAGGGCCTTGGCTATATCGACGTCCATGCCCTCGAACTCGCCTGACGCGCCGACCGAGGCAAAGGGTGGATAGCCCACGTCGGCCGCGGCGGTGATGGTCTCGGCGGCCTGGGCGGAGAAAGCGCAGGCCAGCGCCAGCCCTGCGATGGTGAAGCGCGATCCTTGGATGATCATCGACGAATGCTCCTAGTTATTGTTGGGTAAGCCACGAATTGATAAACCAACTCCATCGGAAAACGACCACCATGGGTCGGGCACGAACGTCCTATCGCTCAGTCCGATGCCGGGATCGAGATGTCGAATCGCTCTCGGGACCCAGCCGCGGCCTTCGCAAGTGCCCCCATCGGTTCACAGCTTCTCCTTCACGCTGGCCGCCTTATGAACCCCGCTACGCTGCAACCAGTGCAGCCAGATCGGTGCAATCAGCATCAGCGAGATCAGTCTCAGCAGATGGTGGAAGGTGACGAACACCGGGTCGATGTTCAGCGTCATCGCCAGGATCGCCATCTCGCCGATACCTCCTGGCGCGAAGGCCAGAATCGCGATGTGTAGCGGAACGCCCAGCAGCAGGTGGATCAGGTAGGCGAAGCTGGCCAGCACCGAAAGCGTCAGCGCCGTCGCCACCAGGGTCTGGAGGGCGTAACGCAGCAGCTGGGTCAGTTTCACCCCGGAAAACCGTGCGCCGATCGCACTGCCGAGCACCCAAAGCATCACCTCGACACCCCAGTACGGCAGATGCAGCCGGGCCACATCGGCGGCGCCCAATCCGGCCGCGATCAGCATCGAGGCAAGCAGCGCTGGGTTGGGCAGGCACAGCGATCTTCCCAGTGCGATGAACGCCGGCAGTGCCGCCAGCAGCCAGAGTCCCTCCACCCCCTCGACCGTGGCCACTACCCCCGCCGGCGCGCTGGCGTACTGGACGAAAAACGGCGGCAGTACCAAAACGATGATCAGCGCGCGCAGCGACTGCGCCACCGCGATCCTCGGCGGGTCTCCGCCGGCCTTGTCGCCCATCATGATCATCGCGGTCATCGCTCCGGGCGCGGAGGAGAACCAGGCACTGACCTTGTCGAAGCCGCAGCGGCGGTACCACCACGCCCCCACCAGGGTCGACACGCCTACCCCCACCAGCAGCGCCGCCGCCGACACCGGCCAATCGAGCATCCGGCTGGTGAGCTGAGGGGTCACCTGGCCGCCCAGCAGCAGGCCAAGCACCCCCAGGAAGTACTCCCGCAGGCGGTCCGGCACGGCGACGTCGCCCCCGCTGATCGCCAGCAGCAGGTTCGCCAGCAGCGGGCCGAGCATCCAGGCCAGGGGCAGGTTCAGCGCAGCGAACAGCACGCCGCCCAGCGCACCGACCGACAGCGCGCGCAGCAGCAATAACGGCCAGCTGCCGCCATGCACGAATCTGTCAGCGAACCGGGGCATCGCTGCTGCTTTTCGCGTGCTCACGAACGGCAGCGGAAAACTTGTCTATTCCCTCATCCAAAACATCCAGCGGCATGGTCAACGGATGGAGGAAGCGAATCACGTTGCCGTAGAAGCCGCAGACCAGCGTCAGCACGCCGTTTCTCAACGCCGCGGCCTGGATAGACTGGGCCATGGCCGGGGCCGGTTCGCCGGCATCGTCAAGGAGTTCGATCGCGACCATGCTGCCCTTGCCGCGCACTTCGGCGATGTTGGGCAATACACCGCGCAGCGCTTCCAGCGCGGTGACGAGCCTGCTACCGATCAGATTGGCGCGCTCGACCAGGCCCTCCTCCTCGATCACCTCGAGCACCGCGTGAGCGGCCGCGATCGCCAACGGATTACCGGCGAAGGTGCCGCCGAGGCCCCCCGGCCCAGGGCCATCCATGATCTCGGCCCTGCCGCAAACCGCGGAAAGCGGCACCCCACCGGCGATGCTCTTGGCCATGGTCATCAGGTCGGGCGCCACACCGTAATGCTCCATCGCGAACAGCTTGCCGGTGCGGCCGAAGCCGGTCTGGATCTCATCGGCGATCAGCACGATGCCGTGCTGGTCGCACAGCGCGCGCAGCCCCTGGACGAAATCCAGCGGCGCCGGGACGAAGCCGCCCTCTCCCTGCACCGGCTCGAAGATGATCGCCGCCACCTGGCTTGCATCCACTTCGGTCTTGAACAAGCGCTGCAGCTCATCCAATGCGTCCTCGGTGCTGATGCCGTGCAGCGCGTTCGGATAGGCGACGTGATGGACCTCGGTCGGAAACGGACCGAAGCCGGTACGATACGGCTGCGCCTTGCCGGTCAGGGCGATACCCATCATAGTGCGGCCGTGAAAGCCCCCGGAGAAGGCGACGATCGCGCGACGACCGGTGCTTGCGCGGGCGATCTTCACCGCGTTCTCCACCGCCTCCGCACCAGAGGAGAAAAAGGTGGTCTTCTTGGGATAATCACCAGGGGTGAGCCTGTTCAACTTCTCGGCCAGCTCGACGTAGGATGCGTAGGGCGTGACCTGGAAACCGCAGTGGATCACCTGGTCAAGCTGCGCCTTGATCGCGGCGACGACCTTCGGATGGCGATGGCCGACGTTGTTCACCGACACACCGCTGACGAAATCGATGTAGCGGTTGCCCTCGATATCCCAGATCTCGGCATTTTCCGCGCGCTCCACGTAGAACTCGCATTTGACCCCGACGCCACGAGGTGTGGCGGCGTTCTTGCGGGCAACCCACTCTGCGTTGCTCATCTGCTGCTCCTGTTCATTCACTGTCGATACGAACGCCGTAACGGCGCAATGCCGCTTCGGGACTGACGAAACCGTCGCTGACGTCACGATGCACCGCCGCCGGGTCGCGCTCGGCCACCGGGCCGTAGCCACCACCACCGGCGAGGCGCAGGCTGAGCACGTCGCCGCGCTTCAAAGTGCAGGTCTGCTTGGAATGCAGCGCGATCGCCTCGCCATCCGGATTGAGAATCGAGGCGGCCAGGGCGCCGGACTCGGCGCCGAACAGGCCGTAGGGGGCGCGAGCGTGGCGATCGCCCAGCAGTGAAAGCTGAACCTCGCCGGTACGGATCTCGATGTCCTTGCGCAGCCCGCAGCCGCCTCGGAACTTGCCCGCGCCGCCGGAATCCTGGATCAGCTCCAAGCGGTTGATCTTGATCGGGTTGTAGGTTTCGTGAACCTCGACAGGGATGTTGGCGCAGTTGATCACCGGGGCGAGTCCTTCGACACCATCGGCGTAGGCTCTCGCGCCGAAGCCCGCGAACACCAGGTCGTAGTAGATGAAGGAGTGGCCGGTACGCTCGTCGATACCGCCGATGATCGGATTGCTCCAGTGCGAGAAGCCGCCCATCGCCTTGTCCTTCAGCAGCGGCGCCAGCGCACCGTTGATGACTTCGAAAATGCGCACCTGAATCGCCGCGCGCCCGCCGCTGGGCGCCGGGAATACCGGGTTGAAGAACGAGCCCTGGCGGCCGGTGACCGCGACGGGGCGAATCGAGCCATCGTTTTGCGGCATGAACGGATCGGTGAAAGCCCGCACCGCGAACATGGCGTGCGCGCGGGTAAAGTTCTGATAGGCGTTGATCGCCGCCGGCACTTGGTCGCTGCTGCGGGAGAAATCCACCACTACCTCGTCGTCGCCGATGGTCACGTCGACCGCCACGCGAATGAGCTCGCCGCCGATCTGGTAGCTGTCCAGGCAGTCCTCGAAGCTGTAGACCCCATTGGGGATCTCGCGGATCAGGGCGCGCATCTTGGCCTCGGAGCGGTCGAAGATCTCCTCGATGCCGGCAGCGACGCCCTCGACGCCGAACTTCTCGAATATCGCCTGCACCCGCAGGGCGCCTACGTGGTTGGCATTGCGCTGCGCGCTCAGATCACCGCGGACATGCTCGGGCATGCGCACGTTGGCACAGATGAGGCGCATGATCTGCTGATCGAACTCGCCCTCGACGATCACTTTGACCGGCAGGATGCGAATGCCCTCCTGATAGGCCTCGGTGACGCCGATGACCTTCTGCGAACCCGGGGCGGCGCCGCCGACGTCGATCTGGTGCGCGATGTTACAGACGAAACCGATCAATTCGCCGTCGAAGAACACCGGGGAGACCAAAAAGAAGTCCGGAAAGTGGCCGGAGCCCATCGCCGAGTCGTTGAGCAGCACACCGTCGCCGGGCTTGAAGGTCTCCACCGGGTAGTAGTCGATCACCGTACGCACCACGTAAGGCATCGCACCGAGGTGGCCAGGGGTGAAGTTGCCCTGCGCGATCAGGCGGCCTTGGCGATCGAATATGCCGGTGGAAAAGTCATCGGCCTCGCGCACCGCCTGCGAGAACGCGGTCTTGCGTAACGTGCTGCCCATTTCGTCGGTGACCGAGACGAAGCTGCCCCAAAGCAGCGACAGCGCGATCGGATCGAGTGCGCTATGCGCCATGGCCCGCCCCTCCCAGGATGTCGATGACCAGATTGCCGGCATCCGACAGCGCAGCCGTGCTACCAGGCGGCAGCACGGTGGTGGATTCGGCCTCTTCGATGATCGCCGGCCCCTCCACGCGCTGACCGGTACGCAGCGCCGAGCGTCTGAACACCGGGGTGTCGATGTAGCCGCCGGACTCGGGAAAGTAGGCCCTGCGGCTGTGCACGGCGCTTTCAGCGCGAAGCTCAGTGCTAAGCTCGGTGCGAAGCTGCGCCGGGGCGCGCGCGGCCGTGCTGCCGTCACGGGTCACCGTCAGGTGCCAGTCGGTGGCCTCGACGAGCGCATCGCCCTCGTCGTAGCCGTAGGTCCGCCGGTAGGTCGCAGCGAAGTTGTGCCGGGTCGCGGCCAGGTCCGGCGCGCCATCGGCCGAGATCGCCACCGCCACCCGCAGTTCGGAGCCCTGGCCGAGGTAGCGGGCATTGACGAAGTAGCGATGCTCCAGGTCGCCGCGCGCCAGCTTGCGGATATCGTCCACCGCCTGCGCGCGCAGGTTCTCGAGCAGCGCCGCGACCGTCTGCTGGACACCGTCGGCCAGCATCAGCGGCTTGCTCATCGAGTAGTCCAGGCGCGGCTCGGCTACCAGCAGGCCGATCGCCGAACCGACGCCCGCGCCGACCGGTACGATCACCCGCGCAATGCCCACCGCCATCGCCAGACGCACCGCATGCAGCGGGCCGGCGCCGCCGAAGGCGACCATGGTGTACTGGCGTGGGTCACGGCCGCGCTCGACGGATACGATGCGGGTCGCCCGTTCCATGTTGGCATTGGCCAGGGTATGGATGCCCCAGGCCGCCTGCTCGACGCCCACGCCCAATGGCTCGGCGATGTGCCGGCGAATGCCCTCGGCCGCCCCCTGGTCCTGCAGCGCCATGGCGCCACCGTTGAAAAAGCCCGGGTCGAGATAACCCAGGGTCAGGTTGGCGTCGGTCACCGTCGGCAGCTCGCCGCCGTTGCCATAGCAGATCGGCCCAGGGTTGGAGCCCGCGCTTTCAGGCCCGATCTTGAGCATGCCCATGTCGAGATTGGCGATGCTGCCACCGCCGGCTCCTATCTCCAGCAGCTCGATGGCGGAGATGTTCAGCGCCAGCCCGCTGCCGGGCTTGTAGCGCAGCTGATCCACCTCGAAGGTGGAGAGGATCGCCGGTTCGCCGCGCTCGATCGCACCGAGCTTGGCGGTGGTGCCGCCCATGTCGAACGACAGCACATGGTCGGCGTTCTCCTGCTTACCGATCGCCGCGCACATCAGCACACCCGCCGCCGGCCCGGACTCGACGATGTTGATCGGCTTGTCGATCGCCAGCTGCGGGGTGATCAGTCCCCCATTCGACTGGATGATCGTCAGTGGTGCAGCGATCCCGGCATCGCGCAGCTTGGCGCCAAGCTCGTCCACGTAGCGCCGCACGATCGGCTTGATGTAGGCATCCGCCACGGTGGTACTGGTACGTTCGTACTCACGGATACGTGGTGAGATGACCGAGGAGAGCGTTACCGACATCTTCATTCCACGCTCGGCGATCCGGCTCGCGATCGCTTGCTCGTGAACGGGATTGACGTAGGCATGCAGCAGACAGACGGCGACGGAGAGATAACCCGCCGCCTGCAGCGCTTCGAGCGATGCATCGAGCTCGGCGATGTCGAGCGGTTGCTCGACGCTACCGTCGAACAGCACCCGCTCGCTCACTTCATGGATGTCGCGGCGCGCGATCAAAGGCTTCGGCTTGTCGAGGTGCAGGTCGAAGGTCTCGTAGCGCTTCTGCCGGCCGAGCAGCAGCACGTCGCGAAACCCCCGCGTGGTCAGCAGCGCGGTGCGGCTGCCCTTGCGCTCGATGATCGCATTGGTGGCGACGGTGGTCGCATGCAGCACGGCCTCGACCTGGCCCGCCTCGATACCGGCGTCGTCCAGCAGGGTCTTGATCCCCCGCAGCACCGCCTTGGAGGGCTGATGGTGGGTGGACAGCACTTTGGCGAAGCGCCGTTCCCCGGTGTCGGCGTGCTCCAGGACGAAGTCCGTGAAGGTTCCACCGATATCGAAAGTGACTCTGTACATGCCCGGGATACCTGTTCAGCGGCGCACGAAAGGATTGGCGACTTGCAGGTCGCTCGAGATCCATACGCACTTTGTTTCCACGAACTCATGGATGGCCTGGATGCCCGACTCGCGCCCGACGCCGGAGCCTTTGTAGCCGCCGAAAGGCGAGGTGAAACTCGTGGCGCGATAGTTGTTGACCCACACGGTGCCGGCCTTCAGCCGCTCGACCATGTACAGCGTGCGATGCAGGTCTCGGGTCCAGACCCCGGCCGCAAGGCCGTAGGCGGTGTCATTGGCGATACGCAGGGCGTCGTCGGCGTCCTCGAAAGGCATCACCACCAGCACCGGACCGAAGACCTCCTCCTGGGCGATACGCATGTCGTTGCGCACGTGGGTGAAGATGGTCGGTTCGACGAAGCGCCCGGCGCCCAGCTCCGGGCGGGACTTGCCGCCCAGCGCGCAGACCGCGCCCTCCGCCTTGGCGATCTCGATGTAGTCGAGGATCTTGCGAAACTGGCCAGGTGTCGCGATCGGGCCAATCTGGGTGCCCTCGTGGGTCGGATCGCCCAGCACCGCATCGGCGACGAATGCCACCAGGCGCTCGACCAGCTGGTCATGGATCGAGCGCTGCACCAGCAGGCGCGAACCGGCCAGGCAGGTCTGTCCGGAGGCCGCGAAGATGCCCGACACCACCCCCTTGACCGCCTGATCGAGGTCGGCGTCGTCGAAGACGATGTTCGGCGACTTGCCACCCAGCTCGAGGGTGACGGTCTTCAGCTGTTTCGCCGCCAGCTCGTAGATCCGCCGCCCCGCGGCGTCACCGCCGGTGAAGCCGATGTGCGAGACCAGCGGATGGGTCACCAGCGGCTCACCGACCTCTTCACCGAAGCCACAGACGACGTTGACGACCCCTCTGGGAAACCCCGCCAGTTCGAACAGCTTGGCGAACTCGATCATCGACGCCGAGGTGAACTCGGAAGGCTTGATCACCACCGTACAGCCAGCGGCCAGCGCAGGGGCCAGTTTCCAGGTGGTGAGCGACAGCGGCGAGTTCCATGGCGTGATGATTGCAACCACTCCCTTGGACTCGTATCGGGTGTAGGCGAACACCCCTTTCTTGTCGGTGGGAATGACCGAGCTCTCCACCTTGTCCGCCAGGCCGCCGTAGTAGCGGTAGTACTCGGCGGTATAGCGGACTTGGCCGGTCACCTCGGTGGCCAGCTTGCCGTTGTCGCGCATCTCGATCTCGGCGATTCGCGCCGCGTGCTCGACGATCAGGTCAGCCAGATGCATCAGGCACCGTCCCCGCTCGGTGGCGCTCATCGCAGGCCATGCGCCCTCGCTATGGGCACGATGGGCGGCCTGCACGGCGAGCTCGACATCCGCCGCGCCGCCGCGCGCGATTCTTGCCCAGGGCTTGCCATCGAAGGGGTTGTCCGAGCTGAACCAAGCGTCATCCAGTGACGGGCGTTCCTCACCGTCGATGAACAAGCCATAGCGTGGAAGGAGATCGGCAGAGGTCGAGTCACTGGGCATGACGGGGGATTTCCTCATCATCGGCGCCCGCTTCGAGTCATTCGAACCGGGCCACCGTGTTCCAAATATCGAAATGTGTTTTCAAATTAAGAGATGGCGCAGCGAAGCGTCAAGCACTTCCAAGCTACTTTTTCCTCGATTCACGCGGCGCCCGATTACTGTGCAAAAAATGCTGAGTTAGCACATTTTTGGCGCATCGCGTTTTTCCGACGCCTCTTGCTTTGGACTTCATCGCTGGATAACGTGGAACACGATTTCAAATAGAAAGGGGCGGATACATGTCATCCATAAGCTACATGGCGTTTCACTGGGGTCTGTATGAAGTGGAAAACGCCATGACCGACGGGGTGACGGTACGCCCTTTCCACCGCGACCCGGCCCCCTCTCCCATCGGTCTTTACGCAGCGGACCCAGCCTTGTCCCGCGCACGTATCCGCAGGCCGGCGGTCCGCCGGGGCTGGCTCGAGGCCAAGCGAGGCGGCCGCGACGATGGTTTTCGCGGCCAGGACGCTTTCGTCGAAGTGGAATGGGACGAAGCGCTCGATCTGGCCGCCTCCGAGCTCGACCGGGTGCGCGGGAGCTTCGGTAACGAGGCGATCTTCGGTGGCTCCTACGGCTGGTCCAGCGCCGGGCGCTTCCACCACGCGCAGAGCCAGGTCCATCGCTTCCTCAATACGATTGGCGGCTATGTGCGCCACATGGACTCCTACAGCCTCGGCGCGGCGAGGGCGCTGATGCCCTATCTGGTGGCGCCGATGGACCGGCTGATGTCCGAGCACACTGACTGGGCGACCATGGCGGCCCACACCAGGCTGTTTCTGACCTTCGGCGGGGTGCCGGCGAAGAATGCCCAGATCAGCGCCGGTGGAACCTCCGCTCACCGAGTCCCGGGCGGGCTGCGCAGGATGGCGGAGGCCGGCGTGCGGTTCGTCAACGTAAGCCCGGTGCGCAGCGACCTCGACACCGGTGCTGATTTCGAGTGGTGGCCGATAAGGCCGAACACCGACACCGCGCTGATTCTCGGCATGTGCCATACGCTACTGGCCGAGAACCTCTACGATCGCGATTTCCTCAAGCGCTACTGCGTCGGCTTCGAGGTGTTCCGTGACTATCTCGACGGTACCCGGGACGGTGAAGCCAAGACCGCCGACTGGGCCGCGACGATCACTGGACTGCCGGCCGAGGAGATCCGCCAGCTGGCTCGGGATCTCTACGCCACCCGCAGCATGATCAACATGGCTTGGTCGCTGCAGCGCGCGCACCACGGCGAGCAGCCGTTCTGGGCGCTGATCGCACTGGCCTCGATGGTCGGCCAGATCGGCCTGCCCGGGGGCGGCTTCGGCGTCTGCTACGGCGCTGAGAACCTGATGGGCAGCCCGCACCGCAGGATCAAGGGGCCGACGCTCGCCCAGGGCGACAACCCAGTCGGCGGCTTCATTCCGGTGGCGCGTATCGCCGACATGCTGCTGCACCCTGGCGAGACCTTCTCCTACCGGGGTGAAGACCACAGCTATCCAGACATCCGGCTGATCTACTGGGCCGGCGGCAATCCTTTTCACCATCACCAGGATCTCAACCGCCTGATGCGTGCCTGGCAGAAGCCGGAGACCATCATCGTCAACGAGATCTACTGGACTCCGCTGGCCAAGGCCGCCGACATCGTTTTCCCGGCCACCTCGCCGATGGAGCGGGACGACATCTTCCATGCCACCCGCGAACCCTGTGTCGCCGCGATGAAACGGGCCCAGCCGGTATACGGCGAGGCGCGCGACGACTACGCGATCTTCAGCGCCCTGGCCAAGCGCCTGGGAGTCGCGGACGCTTTTTGCGAGGGCCGAAGCGCCAGTCAATGGCTCAGGCACCTTTATGAAAACTGGCGCCAGCAGCTCATCGATGACGACATCGAGCTGCCCGACTTCGATACCTTCTGGGAAACCGGGATCATCGAGTTCCCCCAGACCGGGGAGCCTGTGGTCATGCTCGCCGGGTTCCGTGACGACCCGCAGGCCAACGCGCTCGAGACCCCCTCCGGCAGGATCGAGATATTCAGCCAGCGCATCGCCGGATATGGCTATGCCGACTGCCCCGGCCATCCCTGCTGGCTGCCGCCCCAGGAGTATCTCGGTAGCCCGGTGGCCGAACGCTACCCGCTGCATCTGATCACCGACCAGCCGGCGACCCGCCTGCACAGCCAGCTCGACCACAGTCCCAACAGCCTCGACAGCAAGATCAGCGGGCGCGAACCGATCTGGATCCATCCGGACGACGCCGCCGAACGCGGTATCGTCGACGCCAGCGTGGTGCGCGTGTTCAACGATCGCGGCAGCTGCCTCGCAGGCGCAGTGGTGACGGATGCAATCCGCCGCGGCGTGGCCAAGCTTTCCACCGGCGCCTGGTTCGACCCGACCAAGTGGTCGGCCGACGGGTCATTGGAGAAGCACGGCAATCCCAACGTCCTCACCATCGACCTGCCGGCGTCCGCCTTCTCCCAAGGCTGCAGCGCGCAAAGCTGCCTGGTGCAGATCGAGGCTTTCCTTGCGCCGAAGCCCGGGCTCAGCGCGCACCTTCCTCCCCGAGGGATTGAAAACTTCACCGAACCCCAATAGCCTGCGCGCCTCAATAGCCTGGACGAACACTCGATGCCCATGCTCAAGACAACTGGGATGCAAGGTTCATGGACAAGGTTTTCCTGAAAGGTCTGGCCCTGCTCGAGGCGCTGGCCAATCATGACGAGCCGCGCGGTATCACCGAGCTCGCCAACGAGCTGGGGCTGACCAAGAGCAACGTACACCGTCTACTACAGGCGCTGATTCACTGCGGCTTCGCCTACCAGGACGCAGACAGCCTCCGCTATGCCTGTACCTTCAAGATGTGGCAGCTGGGCACCCAGGTATGGAACCGTACCGACATCAAGCCCATCGCCCGCCCACACTTGGTGGAGCTGAACAGGCTGACCCAGGAGACCGTGCATCTGTCCGTACGCGAAGGCACCGACGTGATCTACGTCGACAAGGTCAACTGCGCGCATCCGATCGGCACCTTCACCCAGATCGGCGGACGCGCGCCGGCATACTGCACCGCTACCGGCAAGGCGCTGCTTTCGACCCTGTCGGATGCGGAGGTCGAGTCCCTCGGCATCCAGTTCCAGCCCCATACCGACAAGACCCTGCTGACCATGGAACAGCTCGAGGCCGAGCTGGCGCGCACCCGCCAGCAGGGCTTTAGCACCAACCGGGGCGAATGGAACCAGGGCGTCGGCGGCGTCGCCGCCCCGGTGTTCAACGCTGCGCAGACCGCCTGCGCGGCGATCGGCATATCGGGCCCACTGGAGCGGCTGACGCCGAAGGTCCGCAAAGCCTATACCCAGTTGGTGCTCGACGCAGCGAGCGCGATCTCCGAGAGCCTGGGCAGAGGGCCACTGAACGGCCCAGCCAGAACGCCTTGATTCGTCCTTCCATCCCGACATCTGAAACATGGATGAGCGAAGCGTATCGAGGGGCACGAACGGGCCAACAAGCCCGTTCGTCCCGAGCGGCGCCCATACGCGCCAAGGCCGAGTATCGGCTTGACAATGAAGGGCGCCTGTCGAGGGATCGAGCGGCATGGCGTTGGTTGGATCCTGATCGTCTCAGCCGTCGAGCAGGTCATAGAACGGGGAGCGCAGCGCCTTGCTCACGTCCCTTGCGCTCTGCACCACCAACGGCTTCATCTGCTCGATTCGCGCCTCGGTGAAGCGGGTACGCGGCCCCGACAGCGCCAGGGCGCCGATCAGCCCCTGGTCCAATGCGAACACCGGCGCGGAAATACCCGCGATCCCTGGCCCCCGCTCGCCCAGGGAAACGATCGGCAGCGCCATCAGGCGGTCGGTGTCGGCGGGCCGGTCGCCGTCCTCTTTCTCGAACTCCTCGAAGACGTGGCCCGCCGCGCCCTTGCTGACCTCCACCGCGTCGCCTTCGGCCACGTGCTCGCGCAAGAGCTGGTCGGTGTCCTCGCGGAACAGGCAGATACGCCGATGCCCCTCGCGCCTGAAGAAGGAGCCGCTTTCTCCCGTCGCC
The DNA here is from genome assembly GCF_001648175.1 of Halotalea alkalilenta. Lineage (NCBI taxonomy): Bacteria > Pseudomonadati > Pseudomonadota > Gammaproteobacteria > Oceanospirillales > Halomonadaceae > Halotalea > Halotalea alkalilenta. The sequence goes on from NZ_CP015243.1 coordinate 2,805,942, forward strand.
GATACCAGCCGCCTCAACGCCGGGCGGATCAGCTCCTCGAGACCGAGGTTCTGACGATAAGCACAGCTGATGCGAAACGCCTCGGCACCTACGGTGTAGCGCTTGTCGGGCATCATCGCGACGAACCCGGCATCGCGCAGCGATACCAGAAGACGCAGCGCCGAACTCTTCACCAGCCCGCTGCGACTGCTGATCTCGTGCAGGGAAAGAATCGACGTCCGGCTATCGAAAAGCGACAGGATCCGCAGTGCCTTGTCCACCGCCTCGACCCCCTTGGTCTTCAATCTAGGGGTTTCTCCAACCATCTCGTTCACTCCTCAGCGAGGACGGGAAAAAAGCGGCATTTTACCCGCGCTCGTCGCTTGACGTTTCGTATTTGGTCGTAGATCATTCTACTCAATGATATTGCATTTCACACAATGGAACAAACCGGACCAGCTGAACCTGGTCGATACCACCCAGTGAGGATTGAAGCCGCATCGTGAAGACGTCGCGCATCGCCAAGCGACGACTTCGGAGGGCAAAGACAAAAAAGACAAAAGACCAAGACGCATGGCACGAGGTACGCAGCACCACTTAACAAGGAGAATAATCGTGGCCTGTACTGACGAACTCGAATTGCAATGTGACATCCACACGCAGGATGGAAACCCTGGCGAGGCAACCCCTCTCGTCGCCTCCTCGTCGGCGGGATTCACCCGTCGCAACCTGCTCAAGACGGCCGCCGCCGGCACGCTTCTGGCGAGCGCGCCTTTCTATGTGAGAAACGCCTTTTCCTCCTCGGGCGAGCTCAACATCATGTGCTGGTCGGGGGAACTACCCGACGATGTGATGGCGGATTTCACCAAGGCGACCGGCATCCGGGTCAACAGAACACCGTTCTCGTCCAATGAAGAGCTGATCAACAAATTGCAGGCGACCTTCGGCGAAGGTTTCGACCTGGTCATGCCCTCGTTCAATCGCGCACCGGAGTTTAAGTTTCTCGAGCTGCTGGCGCCTTTCGATACCAATCGCCTGAACATGGAGGCTTTCCTGCCCTCCATGCTGGAAGCCTCGACTGAGCTCTGGACCTGGGAAGGAGAGCTTTATCACCTCCCCCATCTGTGGGGTTCCGAAGGCCTGTCCTGGCGCAGCGACAAACTAGAGCTCAGCTATGAAGAGGCAAGCTACGGGTTGCTCTGGGATCCGCGCTTCGACCGACAGGTCCAGATGCGCCCGGTCTCCGGTTTGCTGGGGCTTGGGCTATGGCTCGATGCGACCGGGAAACTGCCGACCAATCGAATGCTCGACAGCTACAAAGACGAAGCGACGATGCGCAAGATCTACGACGAGCTGCTGGCCTACGCCGTAGCGCACAAATCGCAGATCAAGCAGTTCTGGGATTCGAGCGACAACGCTAAATCCGGCTATATCGAAAACGGCTGCGTGATTGGTCAGACCTGGGACGGTCCGGCACTGGACCTGGCCAAGTCCAACCAACCAGTCAAATTCATTGCCCCTCAGGAAGGCGCACTGGCGTGGATCGATGGCTTCTCATTGACCAGCGCTGCGAGAAACATCGAAGAGATCTACGCCTTCTTCGACTACATCACCCAATCCGAAGTCGCCGGAAAAATCGCCACGGGCTCCAGCTACAACTCAAGCATCAAGGGTGCAGAGGCCTACGTCCCCGAAACCGACAGGGCGCTATTCTCCCTATCCTATCCCGCGAATGCATTGGAAAAACTCTGGCGCTATCCATCAAGCCCCGCTTGGTTCATTTCGGCTAGAAATGAATACGCAGAGAAATTCAAGGTAGCTTGACGGCACAGGATTGCCCCGCGATTGATTCGTGCGGGGCGCTTTCCGACGCGCCTGATCATTCTCGAGTTATCGATATGCCTTTTGCATAAAGGGATACGCTATGACTATTGCAGTCGAGTTGGAAAAAGTCAGCATCCAGTTCGGAAGCTTCACCGCCGTCGATGAAACCGATCTCGAGATTCAGGAGGGAGAGTTCTTCAGCTTCCTCGGCCCTTCCGGCTGTGGCAAGACCACCCTGCTACGTACGATTTCCGGTTTCACTCATCCGACTAGGGGGAAGGTTCGCATCGGCGGGATCGATATGGCCGGCATCGGCCCCAACAAGCGCCCCACCGCACTCATTTTTCAGAATCTGGCGCTGTTTCCGATGATGTCGGTGGCGGAAAACGTCGGCTACGGCCTACGCGTGCGCGGCGTGGCGCGCGGCGTGCGTGATGAAAAGGTCGCCAGGCTGCTCGACCAGGTGGCGCTGACGCCACACGCCGACAAGAAGATCAACGAGCTGTCGGGTGGTCAGAAGCAGCGTGTAGCGATCGCCCGGGCGCTGGCGGTGGAGCCCAAGGTCCTGCTGCTCGACGAGCCGCTCTCGGCGCTGGATCTCAAGTTGCGCCAGCACATGAGACGGGAGCTTCGGGAGATCCAGCAGCGCGTGGGTATCACCTTCATCTATATCACCCACGACCAGGGCGAAGCCTTGACCATGTCCGACCGTGTCGCGGTGATGAACGCAGGACGCATCGAGCAGGTCGGCGATGGACGCAGCATCTATGCCCAGCCCAAAACCTCCTTCGTCGCCTCCTTCGTCGGTGAGAACAACGCCATCCCCGGCACCATCCTTGCGACCGAGGGCGAACTCGCGACACTCGACACCCCGCTCGGCATCTTGACCGGGCGCAATCCCACCCGGCTCGGCGCGGGCGGGGAAGCGACGCTGTTCATTCGCCCGGAGCTGCTGCGCCTTAGCGATGGCACGCCGAGCGGGTGCACGATTCCCACTCGGGTCGGCAACGCAGCCTACGAGGGCTCGATGACCCATCTGCAGCTCGATGCGGCCGCAGGCACCCGGATCATGGCCTCGGTCATCGCCGCGCATGCATCCGCTCATCCGCAGGTCGGCCAGCCCTTGAACGCGGGTTTCGACCCCTACCACGCCGTCGTGCTGGCCGGTTGAGGAGACGATGCGATGAAAGGGCTCTCGATCACCTTCGCCGCCACGCTGATCGTGGTCGCGATATTCCTGCTGCTGATGATGTTCGAGCGAAAGAAAGGCGAGCGCGGGATGTCTTTCTTCGAGCGCAATGGCGTTTTGATCGGTACCTATCTGATCCTCGCCGTCGGCTTCTGGACCATCGTCACCATCATCATGCCGATGGTGTTCATGGTCGATCTCTCGTTCCGGCCGAAGCTGGCCCCTTCGCAAGTGGGTGGACCACTGGACGAGTACACGCTCAAGAACTACCGGTACTTTCTCTTCGGCAGCTCGACCAGCGCTGAATCGTGGAACACCATCCATATCCGCGCATTCTTCGTCACCATCGTAGCCAGCATCATCCTGACCCTGGTGAACTTCGCGATCTGCTATCCGATCGCCTACTACATGGCCCAGGCGGCCACGCTGAAGAAGCTGCGCATCGTCCTGCTGCTGCTGATCATTCCCTACTGGGTCAACGACATCCTGCGTGCCTTCGCCTTCCGTATCCTGCTTTCGGAAAACGGCTTCGTGAACAGCGTGCTCGACTTGATGGGCCTGGCGGGCGCTCCGTTCGACTTCCTCGGTGCGAACGTAGGGCTCTACATGGCCCTGTGCTACTCGCATCTGCTGATCATGATCTTCCCGCTCTACAACGCCATCGAAAGCCAGGATCACAACCAGATCGAGGCAGCCCGAGATCTCGGCGCGCCCTGGTGGCACATCCATCTCTTCGTGGTCATGCCCCATGCCAAGCCCGGCATCGCATCGGGCATGACCCTGTGCTTCATGCTCACCGCCGGTGCGGTGGCAACGCCGATGGTGCTCGGTGGACCTCGCTCACTATGGTTCACCCCGATCGTCTACGACCGTTTCTACCAGCTCTTCGACTGGCCCCAGGGCGCCGCCTACGCCTTCATCCTGCTGCTGGCCTGCATCGTGTTCGTGCTTACCGTGCTCAAGATCTCGGGCCTCAAACTGGGGGAAATCACGCGATGAAATCAGCCATGCTCAATCGCTTCATCGTCGCCGTCTACATGGTCTCCTTCTTCACCTTCCTGTTGGGTCCTTTGGCGGTGATGGTGGTGTCCGCGTTCAACACCCCCGCCTATCCGCAGGTGTGGCCGATCGAGGGCTTGACCCTGGAGTGGTTCCAAAGGCTTGCCAGCGATGCCGAGATACTGGAAGGCCTGAGAACCAGCGTGATCATCGGCATCTTCGTGGTGCTGGTGTCAGTGCCGGTGGGCCTCGCAGGCGCCATCTGCATGACCCAGATCTTCCGCTCGGCTCGCTCGTTTTACTACTTCGTGGTGGTAGCGCCGGTGCTCACCCCAGGGATCGTGATCGGGATCAGCACCGTTGTGTTCTGGCGTGACTTCAGCGGCCTGGCCGGCCTGCGGGGGCTGATGTACGACGGCATCGTACTGACCGTACTGGGCCAGTCGAGCTTCATTTCCTCCTACTGCATGCTGATCATCATGGCGCGTCTGCAACGTTTCGAATCGGCCCAGGAAGAAGCCGCGCTCGATCTCGGCGCGAGCTTTCCGCAGGCTTTCCGGCACATCCTGCTGCCCTTCCTGCGCCCGGCGATCCTTTCGGCGGCGGTGCTGGCCTTCCTTACCTCGTTCGAGAACTACAACACCACCACTTTCTCGATCCTGGCGGACAAGACACTGACCACGGTCCTCGCCGGACGGGTACGGCTGGGCTCTTCGCCGGTGATCAGCGCACTCGCCACGATCATCGTGGTGCTCACCCTCGTCGCCGCGCTCGTCTACGAACTCTTCAAGCGACGGGAGGATCGCCGCAACGCAAGGCGCAAGAAGACCGCCATGGCCGCAGAGGATGCGGAGCTCACCCCCGGCTCCCCACGCCTTGTGCCCGAGTCCACTAACACCACCTCTCTTCGCTCGTCACCATCGCCAAGGAATGCCATCCATGTCTCCTCGCGTTGAAGCCCTCCATTCCAACGACGCCCTGCCCGCTCGAGCCGATGTCGTCATCGTCGGCGGTGGGATCGTCGGCGTCTGCGCGGCACTTGCGCTGCGAAAGCGCGGCCTGTCGGTCGCGGTGCTGGAGAAAGGCGTGATCGCGGGAGAGCAATCCAGCCGTAACTGGGGTTGGTGCCGTGAACAGCTGCGTTCACTGCCGGAAGTGCCGCTGGCGATGAAGAGCATGGCGCTATGGCGCAACATGAGCGATGCGATCGGCGAGGACAGCGGCTTTCGCCAAACCGGCATGATGGTAGTGACCAAGGATCCCAGCGAAGTGGCGCGCTGGGAGGGTTGGCTGCAGAGCACCAAGGCATATGGCATGGAGGGCGGCCTGCTCTCAGCGGCCGAGACCCGAGCCGCGCTGCCCGCCACCAGCGAGCGCTGGATCAGCGCGATCCACTCACCGGTCGACGGTTGGGCGGAGCCTGCGATCGCGGCCCCCGCGATCGCGCGCAGCGCTCAACGACAGGGGGCGACGATCCACCAGCAATGCGCGGTGCGCGGGTGGGAAACCTCCGCGGGGCGGCTATCCCACGTGGTCACCGAGCGGGGAGAAATCCGCACCCAGGCCGTGCTGTGCGCGGCAGGCGCCTGGTCGACGATGCTGCTGCGCCGCCATGGCATCGACTTTCCGCAGTCGGGGGTGTATGCCACCGCCTTTCGCACCACAGCCGCGGCGCAAATCCACCCGGGCGGCGTCGGCAGCCCGAAGTTCTCCTATCGTCGCCGCATCGATGGCGGATACACCATTGGCCTGCGCGGGCGCGGACGCATAGAGCTGACCCCGATGGGCCTGCGCCAAGCGCGCCACTTCGCTTCCCTGTTCATTCGTCGCAGGGGCGAGCTCACCATCCGCATCGGCAAATCGTTCCTGAGCGGCCCCGGCGCCTGGAGCAGCTGGCAGCTCGATCGCCCATCACCGTTCGAGCAGCACCGCATCTACGATCCGAGTCCCGATCCGAGGCTTATCGAGGCTGGCCTCGCGGCCTTCCATGCCGCCTACCCGAGCATGGCCCACACCCGCGTGGCCGAGAGCTGGGGAGGCTTGATCGATGCGACGCCGGACATGGTGCCGGTCATCTCGCCCGCAGGTGGAGTGCCCGGCTGCTACCTCGCCAGCGGCTTCAGCGGCCACGGGTTCGCCATCGGTCCGGGAGCGGGATTTCTCGCCGCCGAAATGATCGCGGGCGAGGTGCCGTCGGTCGACCCGACGCCCTTCCGGCTCGAACGCTTCTTCGATGGAACCCAGCATCGGATTCATCAGTGGGTGTGAGCTAGCGGTCCGCGCCGGGGAAATCGCGCTCGGCGAGCCTCGAGGCGAATTTCGCCCGGGATGCCTGGTCCTGCGCTTCCTTCGCCAGCAGTTCGGGCAAAAGCGCCTCGGCAAGGCTTGGGCTGAGGATGAACACGCCGTCATCGTCGCCGATGGCGAGATCTCCTGGCGCCACATCCACGCCGGCTATTTCTACGGCGCCGTTGACCTCACCGCTCAGCCCGATCCTGCGCGTGGTCACCGCGCTTACGCCCTGGCAGAACACCGGCAATCGCAGCCGGCGCAGGGCGCGCGCGTCGGTGACCGACCCCGCCACCACCACCCCCGCAAGGCCTTTGATCAGGCCAGCCATGGTACGCAGCTCCCCCCAGCATGCGTAGTCGTCGCCGACGCACTCGATCACCAGCACATCGCCCGGCCGGCTCGATAGCAGCGCCTCGCGCAGTACGCTGCCGTCGGGGGGAAAGACCTTGGCCGTCACCACGTTGCCGACCATGTGCAGGTCGTCGAACAGCGCCTTGATACCCCGCAGGTATCCCTGGCTGGTGAGGTGGCCGATGGTGGACGAGCCGATCCCCTGATAGGAGCGGATCAAGGCTTCACTCACCCCTTGGCGATGTGGCGCGATGCGATAAGTCATCGTTTTTTCCTAGGCCGCAGCAGCGGGCAGGTCGAACAGTATTGCGCAGGCTCGGTCGCCTGGTAATAAAAGCAGCAGGTCCGGCGGAATCGAATGCTTCGCCGGCCGTCGTCGAGCGGCGTAGGTGGCCTATGGAAATGGCCCAGCGGGTTGTAGTCGAGGCCGAACATAGCCGGAGGCGCTTGTCTCAGCAGCCAGTCGAAGTCCGCGGCGCAGCGCGCTCGGATCGCCTCGTCGTCAAGATTTGCCATGCGCTTTTCGTAAAGCGAGTAGACCCGCACCGCGGTGTTTTCCCAGAGGATCCGCCGCGGCAGGCCGGTGACGCCATGGAACGTCTGCCAAAGCGGCTGCAGCAGCCCGGCGAACAGCGTGCCGACGATCTCCTCGCGCCAAGCGTCCCGCTGGCCCGCGGGGTAACGGGAGGCCCGCAGCCGCTCGAGCGGCATGGACGAGGTCCAGCGGCCCGCATCATGGCCGTATTCGATGACCGCATTGTCCAGCGACAGGGCGAGTCCCTTGTCGAAGACCGACATTGCATAGAGGCAGGCGCCGGTGGCAAGGAAGGATATCCGTTTGGCCAGCAGCGAAGCGGTGACCCGACGCGAGGGCGAACCGATGATCGGCGCCAAGCGGTCCAGCACTTGCGCGCAGGTCTCTTCGCGCAAAAGCGAACGCGCCCCCAGCGAGCGAGCATGATCCCGCTCGCTGGGGGCCTTCAGGCGCAGCGTGCCGCTCAGTACCGCCCACTCCTCGGCGGTGAACGCCATATTCACGGCGGTGACTCCCGCCCGAACGGGATACACAAGGGGGTGCCGAAGAACGGGTCGGGGATCACTCGGCAATCGAGATCGAACACGGTCTTGACCAGCGCCTCGGTGAGGATTTCACCGGGGCGCCCCTGGGCGAAGACTGATCGCTGGTGGACGGCGACCATGTGGTCCGCGTAGCGACAGGCCAGGTTGAGATCGTGCAGCACCATGATGATGGTCTTGCCCTCGCCCCGGTTGAGCTCGCGCAGCAGGTCCAGCACTTCGATCTGGTAGGCAAGGTCAAGGAAGGTGGTCGGCTCGTCGAGCAGCACGATCCCGGTGTCCTGCGCCAGGGTCATGGCGATCCAGGCACGCTGGCGCTGGCCGCCGGAAAGCGAGTCCACCGGGCGCTCGGCCAGCGCCTCAAGTCCGGTGCGCGCCAGCGCCCGAGCGACCATGGCTTCGTCCTCGGCGGACCACTGCTGCATCCAGTTCTGGTAAGGGTAACGCCCCAGGCTCACCAGTTGCCGAACGCTGATGCCCTCCGGCGCGACCGGCATCTGCGGCAGGATCGCAAGCTCCCGCGCCACTACCGCGGTGGGCTTTTGCTGGATGTCCGCGCCGTTCAGCAGCACCGCACCGTGCACCGGCTTGAGCAGGCGGGCGAAGGACTTGAGCAAGGTGCTCTTGCCGCAGCCGTTACTGCCGATCAGCACCGAGACCTCACCATCTGGCAGCTCGATGTCCAGCCCCTCGATGATGGTCTGGCGCTGATAGCCCAGTGTCAGGCCACGACTCGCGATAGCGCTCATGTCTTGGCTCCTCAATGACGCTGCCTGATCAGCAGGTACAGGAAAAACGGTGTGCCCAACACCGCGACGAAGATACCGGCGGGCAGGTCCAACGGCAAAAACAGCGTGCGCCCGGCCAGGTCGGCCAGGATCAAAAGGGTCGCGCCGCTCAACGCCGACATCGCCGCCTGCCCGGCGAAGCCCGCGGCGACCAGCCGCTTGGCGATATGGGGAGCGATCAGCCCGACGAAAGCCATCGCGCCGCCCCAGGCGATGGCCGCACCGGCCAGCGCCACGCTCACCAGCAGCAAGGCGGCCCGCAGCCACTCCACCCGCACCCCGATTCCTCGCGCCAGCCCGTCGTCCAATTGCTGCACCATCACCTGGCGAGACAGCAAGACCAACAGCGGCAGCAGGACCAGCAGCCAGCAGGCCAGGGCGCGAACCTCGAACCAGTTGGCGCCGTAGACGCTGCCGGTGAGCCAGACATAGGCCGAAAGCGTGGTGCTCAATGGGCTGAACACCAGCATGAAGGTGGTCGCAGCGGCCAGCAGCGCCGATATACCAACGCCGATCAGTACCAGCCGCAGCGGTGAGGCGCCCTGCTTCCAGGCCAGCAGGTAGACCGTGAGCACCGCAAGCCCGGCCCCCAGCATGGCCGCCAGCGGCAGGAACCGCTGCCCCAGCACCGCGGCGAACGAAGACAGGTAGAACACCGCCGCCGCGCTGGCGCCGCTGGTGATCCCCAAAAGGTCCGGCGAGGCCAGCGGATTGCGAATGATCGCCTGGAGGATCAACCCAGAGACCGACAGCGCCGCGCCGACCAGCGCCGCCAGCAGCAGGCGCGGCAGGCGCAGCTGCTCGACGATGAAGACCAGGCTCTGATCACCCTCGCCGAACAGCGCGCGCAGCACCGCCAGCGGCGAGAGCACGACCTTGCCCAGGCACAGCGAGGCGAGTGCCACAAGCGCAGTGACCGCTGCCGCCACGATCAGACGAACGAGCGTCGAGAGCTCGATCCGGCGGGAGATCCCGCCATAGCGCAGGACCAGGATCCTCGATCTAGCCATAGCGGCCACCCCGTCGTACCAGCGCGATGAAAAACGGTGCGCCGAACACAGCGGTCATCACCCCGACGGGGACCTCCTGCGGCAGGATCACCACCCTCGCCAGCATGTCGGCCAACAGCAGCAGCGTCGCGCCGACCAAAGCACAGCCCGGCAGCAACCAGCGATGGTCGGCCGAAAGCAGCTTGCGCACCATGTGCGGCACCACCAGGCCGATGAAGCCGATGCTGCCGGCCAACGCCACGGCGCTACCGGCCAGGGCGACGATCAGCACGCTCATCAGCAGCCGGATCCAGCCAGTACGCTGGCCCAGGCCGACCGCGATCTGCACGCCGGCGTTCAAGACGTTGACCTGTCCCGCCAGCAGCCAGGCCCCACCAAGGGCGATCGCCGAGCAGATCAAAAGGGGCGCCGCGGTCGACAAGCTGCGCTCGGTCAGCGACCCCGCCAGCCAGAAAAGCACCGTATCCAGTCCGTCCTGGTTGACCACCAGCAGCGCCTGGCTGAAAGCGGAGAACATCGCGGTCATCGCCGCACCGGCGAGCACGATGCGCAGCGGCGAGAGACTGCCCTGCCCCGCGTTGCCGATCAGCCAGACCAAACCGCCCGCGACGGCAGCACCGAGGAATGCGCACCAGAGCCACTGCTCCGGTGAGGAGAGCGAGAACACCGAGGTGAACAGGATCAGACAGAAGGCAGCGCCGGCGTTGATGCCGAACAGCCCCGGCGAGGCCAGCGGGTTGCGGGTCAGCGCCTGCATCAGCGCACCCGCGACCGCAAGGCAGGCCCCTACCACGATGGCGAGCAGCGTGCGGGGCAGTCGCGTGCTGTTCACCAGGATTTGATCGAGATTCATCTCATCGGGCTTGAGCAGCGCCATCATGACCTGGGAGGGTGGAATCCAGCTCGCGCCAAAGGAGAGGCTCAGTACGCCGCAGCACAGCAGTAGCACCGCCGCAATGCTCAAGGTCCGGGCGTTGCTCATGATGCGACAGCCGTGGAGGCGACCCGTTCGATATCGTCGAGCATCAGATTGGCGCCGAGAATGCCGCCGGAGAGGCTCCAGGCCACGCCATCGACCTGCCATACACGCCCCCGCTGCGGCGCGCGCAGGCGCTGCCATAGCGGATGACCGAGCAGCGCCTGGTAGCTGCGCTGCATCGATGGGGTATCCGCGCGCAGGAAGACGAAGAAGATATCGGCGTCCACCACCGGCAGGCTCTCGCGACTGGTGAGCTTGATCGACACCCCGCCGACGGACCGGCTGGCCACGCTCCAGGCGAAGCCAAGCTGGTCGAGCACGGAGCCGGAGAAGCTACCCGGCAGGTAGCTGCGCACGTGGTCTTCGCGGATATCCAGCACCGACACCGTCAACGGCCAGTCATCGGCGAAGCGGCGCTCGAGTCGTTCACGCAGCTGCACCAGGCGTTGCCGCCAACGGGCCTGGATATCCATCGCAAGCTGGCGCCGATGCAGTGCCGCGCCCATCCGCAGCAGGGTCTGTTCGAACTCGAACACCTCATCGAGCATCAGCACCGGGCAGAGCTGCTCGAGCAGAACCGCGATGCGCTCGTGCCTAAAGCGCGAGGCGACGATCAGGTCCGGCTCGAGCAGCGCGATGTCCTCAAGGCTCGGCTGGGTCTCGAGTCCGACATGGGGCACCTCTGCCAGTGCCGCGCGCAGGTAGCGATACATGGGCTTTTCACTCCATGAATCGACTACCCCACAAGGCGTCACCCCCAGCGCGACGGCCGTGTCGGTCGCGCCCTGGAACAGCGTGACCACGCGCATGGGTGGCGCGGCCTGCGCCGTCGGCGCCAGCAGCCGCCAAGCCAGCAGGCCCATGGCCAGGCGAAAGGTTTCACGCCTGGAGTACGAATGCGCTCGATCAGCTGACACGGCCTATCCTGTGAAACGGGTTGATCACCTGCCCTTTGCCGAACGGCATGCTGCCCGGCCCTCCGGCGCGTTCGACCATCGGTCGCAGCAGCAGCTTGAGCGGCCAGTGCGGCGAGGCGAAGAGCCGATGATGCAGCATCTCGCGCGCCTCGTCATCGAAGCCAATGGCCGCGATCCGCTCTTCCATCACCTCGCGCAGCGCAGCCCACGAGCTCGCTGCCGGCAATCCATAGAGCTGCTCGAGGGTGTCGATGATCGCGCGCAGGTTGACCTGCATGCCGAGCGTCTGCAACCAGAAGAGCAGGTCCTCGGGGCGCTCATGGTAAAGCGTCTGAGCGTGCCCCTGCTTGATCCGGTAGCCCGGGTCGCTCATCCCGTTACGCTTAAGCCAGGGCACGTAGAGACGCAGCGAGTCATGGTCGCGCAGCAGCAGTCCCTGCACCTGTCCGGCCCGCCACACCAGCACGGCGTTCTGGCCATGGACCTCGCCGAGCATGCCGAGGCGGAACATGCGCAGGTTGACGTCGAGGAAGCGGTGGCACAGCTCGCGAAACAGCACCAGCACCGATGAAGCGTTGACCGGCAGTTCGCGACATTGCAGCCAGTCATCGAAAAAATGCCGGTCGCTGCCGGGCAACGGCGTACCCAGCGCCGCCATCGGCAGCAGTCGGCAAGCTGGATCGTCGAGCAGCCCGGACGGGTAGCTGCGCACCATCGCCGACAGGTGCCGTGGCGCCTCGTCGAACAGCGTGGCCCCGGGCGGCATGAAGGCCCACCATTTGCTTTCGTCACATACGTGCAGCGTCTGGCTCAACACCTCGTCCTGCTCGCGCGCCTGGCGCAGCAGGGCCTCGCTCAGCGAGCCGTTGATCATCTTCACCGCCGGCAGGTAGCGCGAAGCCCCCAGCGAGTGGATCGCCATCGGCAGCTTGAGCTGATCGGCGCTGTGCCCGGGGCGCGCCATCGAGCGTAGCGACGAGGTGGCATAGAAGGACGCGGCGTTGAACTCCAGCCGCTGGCAGTCTCCACGCTCGAATGCCTCGCCCAGCTGGGCCTCGAGCACCTGCTCGAATTGCCAAGGGTGCACCGGCAGCGCGATATGGCTCTCGGCTATGCCACGCCTGCGCATTTCGGCCTGCAGCTCGGTCTGCTGCGATGGGCTGAGCAGGTAGTCGGCGGGACTCTCTCCCTGCGGTGCAGCGCCATCGCCATACTGCAGCACAGCGCGCTCGACCGCGACCCAGTGGAGCGCCACTGGTCTTGCGAACTCCGCCTGGTAGTGGCGGTACTGTTCGTCGGTCAGACCCTGCTTGGCCTTGGCCAGCGGATGATAGGGCCGGTCGCGCAGTGAGGCCCACTGCTCCATCGCCAGGAAGAATGCGGCGTTGTCCCGCTCCAGCAGCGCGCCGGTATCGATCCGGTGGTCCAGCGACAGCTCGGTTTGCCGAACGCTGGTACGCAGCACCTCCATGAACAGTGCCAGTCCCTTCTCGTTGTCCGGGTAGCGCGGCGCAAGGGCCTTCAGCACCAAGGACATGAAGCGCTCGGGGCTCAGCTCATGCCAGAGTTCGCCATGGCGAAGGTACACCGGCGAGCCCGGAACCTTCTCCCACGACTGGGTGATACCGGGTCGCAGCGCGGCGACGATGAAGCGCTGCTCCGGCTCGTCGCAGCACCACTCCCAGATCCGCTGCTGCGGGTCGAGGGCTGCGAAGGCAGGCGGTCGTCCGGGCCCTCCCTCCCACTGCGCGGCGTCGGCGAGCCGCAGCGGCGCGCTGGCGAAGAACTCCTCCGCCAGCAGGCAGTCGATCAGATCCTGCATCACTTGCCGGGCGGCCATGTCGGTGGCATTCATCGGTTCATTCTCCTCCTGTCGAAGTGGCAGCCAGCTTGGCCTGCAGTGCGCGGAAAGCGATTCCGCGTTCGTCTCCCAGTACGAAGCTCTTCACCCCGCGCTCGACCCAACGGGCGTGATCGTCCGGCTGGCGCGCGATCGCACAATAAGGCACGCCCGCACGCTTCGCCGCCTGCCAGGTCTCAGCCAGTGCGCGCTGGACCTCGGGCTGGTCGATGCGCCACGGCATGCCGAGCGACTGCGACAGATCGGCCGCACCTTCGAGGATCATGTCCAACCCCGGCACCGACGCGATCTCAGCGGCCCGCTGCGCGCCGGCGGCGCTCTCGATCATCGCCACGACCATGACCTGCTCGTTCGCGCGGGCGACGTACTCCGCCAGGCTGTGCTTGCCGAACGCACCAGGACGCCCGGCATTCAGGCTGCGTTGGCCGAGCGGATGGTACTTGCAGGCACGAATGGCGTCGGCCAGCTGCGCGGGTTGCTCGATCATCGGCAGCACGATGCCCTGGGCGCCTCCGTCGAGCAGGCGCAGCATCGCCTTGCCATCGAGATTCGCCACCCTCACCAGCGGCGTAAGGGCGTAGCTCTCCGCCGTGCGGATCATGTTCTCCACCGTTTCCGGATTGATCAGCACGTGCTCGGTATCGATGATCACGAAGTCGAATCCGGCCTCGGCGATCAGCTCGATGGCGGCCGGGGAAGGAATCGAGCTGATCAGCCCATAGACGGGTTCTGCGGCCGCGAGCTTCGCCTTCAGTCGATTGCGCCTCAGCATGCATTGCCTCCATGTGCGCGCAGTGGATTGGGCACCGCCTTGAAGCGGCGCTCGCCGTCTCCCAGCAGACGACGCTTGGTCAGCTCCTCCACCTCGTAGCAAGGCGCGAAGACATCGAAGGTCGCGAAGCGCTCGCGATGCTGCGGATGAGCGCTCTGGTAATCGGTGATCACCTCCGCGGTCATGCGCCAGAACTGCGCCTCATCGAGGCGATAATGCTGGCGCAGGAAGACCGCAAGCTCCGCCAGGCAGATGAAGAAGAAGGCGTCGCAGGAGAAATCGCGCACCGCATCGACATCGTCGGTCAGGATGAAGGAGTTGCGGTTGATCTTGGCGTGGCTGGCGGGCAGCGGCACCAGCGTTGGACACAGCTCGGGGCGAGCCAGGTGGCGCGGTGAAAAGCGCACGCCGTCGTGGAAATCCTTCAGCGCGATGCGCCGGGGCCAGCCATCCTCGACGATCAGCACGATGTTCTGACCATGGGACTCCATGCCGATGCCTTCGGCGTAG